>NZ_AP022579.1:6211149-6563937 GCF_010731295.1 Mycolicibacterium boenickei
GGCTTGCTGGTGACATCCAGCACCACCCGGTTGACCTCGGGCACCTCGTTGGTGATCCGGGTCGAAATCCGTTCCAGCACTTCGTAAGGCACCCGCGTCCAGTCCGCGGTCATGGCGTCCTCACTGGACACCGGCCGCAGCACGATCGGATGACCGTAGGTCCGTCCGTCACCTTGCACACCCACCGAGCGCACGTCGGCCAGCAGCACCACCGGGCACTGCCAGATCTGCTGATCGAGACCGGCGGCGGTGAGCTCCTCACGGGCGATGGCGTCGGCACGCCGCAGGGTGTCGAGCCGGTCGGCCGTCACCTCTCCGACGATGCGGATGCCCAGACCCGGGCCCGGGAACGGTTGGCGCCCAACGATTTCCTCGGGCAGGCCGAGCTCCCGGCCGACCGCGCGCACCTCATCCTTGAACAGCAGCCGCAGCGGCTCGACGAGCTTGAACTTCAGGTCGTCGGGCAGGCCACCGACGTTGTGGTGGCTCTTGATGTTGGCCGTGCCGGTGCCGCCACCGGATTCGACGACGTCGGGGTACAGGGTGCCCTGCACCAGGTACTCGATCTCGCCCTCGCTGGCGCCCAGGGTGTCGCGAACCACCCGCTCGAATGCCCGGATGAACTCCCGGCCGATGATCTTGCGCTTGCCCTCGGGATTGGTCACCCCGGACAGTGCCTCCAGGAAGCGATCGGCGACATCGAGGGTGACCAGCTTGGCCCCGGTCGCGGCGACGAAGTCACGCTCGACCTGCGCCCGCTCCCCGGCGCGCAGCAGGCCGTGGTCGACGAACACACACGTGAGCCGGTCGCCGATGGCGCGCTGCACCAACGCGGCCGCCACCGCGGAGTCGACACCGCCCGACAGTGCACAGATGGCCCGGCCGTCACCGATCTGGGCGCGCACCGCCTCGATCAGCTGATCGGCGATGTTGGCGGCGGTCCAGGTCGCACCGATGCCGGCGAACTCGTGCAGGAACCGGCTCAGCACCTGTTGGCCGTGCGGGGAATGCAGCACCTCGGGGTGGTACTGCACGCCGGCCAGCCGCCGCGCCCGGTTCTCGAAGCCGGCGACGGGGGCTCCGGCGCTGGAGGCGATCACATTGAAGCCTTCAGGTGCCGCGGTGACCGCGTCGCCGTGGCTCATCCAGACCGGTTGAGTGCCCGGCAGCTCGGCGTGCAGATCGCCACCGGAGACGCTCAGCTCAGTCCGCCCATATTCGCTGGTCCCGGTGTGTTCGACGGTCCCGCCGAGCGCTTGCGCCATGGCCTGGAAGCCGTAGCAGATGCCGAACACCGGGACGTCGAGATCGAACAGTGCGGGGTCGAGCCGAGGGGCACCGTCGGCGTAGACACTGGCCGGGCCGCCCGAGAGCACGATGGCCTGCGGATCCTTGGCCTTGATCTCCTCGACCGTGGTGGTGTGCGGGATGACCTCGGAGAACACCCGCGCCTCACGGACCCGGCGAGCGATCAGCTGTGCGTACTGAGCGCCGAAGTCGACGACGAGGACAGGACGGGGGGATGCAGACGTCACCGCAACAGTCTAGTGGGCAGGTCAGAGCGTGCTCGACGTGCCGGAAATGTTGAGAACCGGGTCAATGCCGAAGGCGTGTTCAAGGCCGCGTACCTCGCGGTGATTGCGCATGATGGAAGGGACGTCGGCGAAAGCGAGGACGCTGTGCTGGGCCTGCCCGAGCAGATCACCGCCTGCCTGTTCGACCTCGATGGCGTGCTGACCGATACCGCCAGCGTGCACAAGAAGGCCTGGAAGGCCATGTTCGACGACTATCTGCGCCGGCGGGCCGAACGCACCGGTGAACCCTTCGCGGCTTTCGACATCGGCGGCGACTACCTGAACTACGTCGACGGCAAGCGCAGGCAGGACGGTGTTCGGTCGTTCCTGGCCAGCCGCGGGATCGAGCTGCCCGAGGGCACGCCGGATGACGCGGCCGACGCCGACACGATCGAGGGTCTGGGCAACCGCAAGAACGCGAGGTTCCACCAGGCACTCCAGCAGGACGGAGTCGAGGTGTTCGAGGGATCGCGGCGCTATCTGGAGGCTGTCGCACAGGCCGGTCTGCGCCGGGCCGTGGTGTCGTCGAGCGCCAACACCGAGGAGGTCCTCAAGATCACCGGATTGGACACATTCATCGAGCAGCGGGTGGACGGGGTGACGATGCGCGACGAGAACCTGCCGGGCAAACCGGCGCCGGACAGCTTCCTGCGCGCCGCCGAACTTCTCGGCGTCTCCCCCGGTCAGGCCGCGGTGTTCGAGGACGCACTGGCCGGGGTGGCGGCGGGCCGGGCTGGCAAGTTCGGCTTCGTGGTCGGTGTGGACCGCGTCGGGCAAGCCGAACAGCTGCGCCGCGACGGCGCCGACGTCGTCGTCACCGACCTGGCGGAGTTGATGTAGCGCCATGATGATCACCCACGACGCGTACCCGGTGGAGCCCTGGCAGGTGCGCGAAACCCGTCTGGACCTCAACCTGCTGGCGCAGTCCGAATCGCTGTTCGCGCTGTCCAACGGCCACATCGGGTTGCGCGGCAACCTCGACGAGGGCGAGCCGTACGGCCTGCCCGGCACGTACCTGGCCGGATTCTTCGAAGTGCGCCCTTTGCCCTACGCGGAAGCGGGATTCGGCTACCCCGAGGCCGGGCAGACCGTCGTCGACGTCACCAACGGCAAGCTGCTGCGCCTGCTGGTCGATGACGAACCCTTCGACGTCCGCTACGGCGACCTGATCGACCATGAGCGCACCCTGGACCTGCGCGCCGGAACCCTGACCCGCCTCGCCCACTGGCGTTCCCCGGCCGGCAAACAGGTCCGGATTCTGTCCACCCGGCTGGTGTCGTTCGCGCACCGCGGCGTCGCCGCCATCGAGTACATCGTCGAGGCGGTCGACGAATTCGTGCGCGTGACAGTGCAATCCGAACTCGTCACCAACGAGGACCAGCCCGAGACATCGGGCGATCCCCGGGTCTCGGCAGTGCTCAAACACCCGCTGCACGCCGTCCACCACGAAAACACCGACAGCGGAGCACTTCTGGTGCACCGCACCCTCGGCAGCACAGTGATGATGGCGGCCGCGATGGACCATGACGTCGAGGTGCCCGGACGCGTGGAAGTCACTACCGACTCCCGCGACGACCTGGCCCGGACCACCGTCATCTGTGGCCTGCGGGCCGGGCAGAAGCTGCGCATCGTCAAATACCTCGGCTACGGATGGTCGAGCCTCCGGTCGCGTCCCGCCCTGCGAGATCAGGCCGCCGGGGCCATCACTGGCGCCCGCTACAGCGGGTGGCAGGGCCTGCTGGACTCCCAGCGCGCCTACCTCGACGAGTTCTGGGACTCCGCCGACGTCGAGGTCGAAGGTGACCCGGATTGCCAGCAGGCGGTGCGATTCGGCTTGTTCCACGTGCTGCAGGCCAGTGCCCGCGCCGAGCGGCGTGCCATTGCGGGCAAAGGGCTGACCGGCACGGGTTATGACGGCCATGCCTTCTGGGACACCGAGGGTTTCGTGCTTCCGGTGCTGACCTACACCAAGCCCCAGGCGGCGGCCGACGCGCTGCGGTGGCGGGCGTCCACCTTGGACCTCGCCCGAGATCGCGCGCGACAGCTCGACCTGCAGGGCGCCAGCTTCCCGTGGCGCACGATCAGGGGCGAGGAATGCTCGGCGTACTGGCCGGCCGGCACGGCCGCCTGGCACATCAATGCCGATATCGCCGCCGCGTTCGAGCGCTATCGCGTTGTCACGGGCGATGATTCGCTGGAGCAGGAGTGCGGCCTGGCGGTCCTGGTGGACACCGCCCGGTTGTGGATGTCGTTGGGGCACCATGACCGCCACGGGGTCTGGCATCTGGACGGCGTGACCGGACCCGACGAGTACACCGCGGTGGTGCGCGACAACGTCTTCACCAACCTCATGGCCGCACACAACCTGCGGGTGGCCGTCGACGCCTGCACCCGCCATCCCGACGCGTCCTACTCGATGGGCGTGACCACCGAGGAGACTGCGGCCTGGCGCGACGCCGCCGATGCCGCCCACATCCCCTACGACGACGAACTGGGTGTGCACCCCCAGTGCCAGGGCTTCACCACGCTGGCCGAATGGGACTTCTCGGCCAACACCTCCTATCCGCTGCTGCTGCACGAGCCCTACGTCCGGCTCTACCCGGCCCAGGTGCTCAAACAGGCCGACCTGGTGCTGGCCATGCAGTGGCAGAGCCACGCGTTCACCCCCGAACAGAAGGCCCGCAACGTCGACTACTACGAGCGGCGCACCACCAGGGACTCGTCGTTGTCGGCATGCACCCAGGCGGTGATGTGCGCCGAAGTGGGGCACCTGGAGCTGGCGCACGACTACGCCTACGAGGCCGCGCTGATCGATCTGCGTGATCTGCACCAGAACACCCGCGACGGCCTGCACATGGCCTCACTGGCCGGGGCGTGGACCGCGCTGGTGGCCGGATTCGGCGGGTTGCGCGACGATGAGGGCATCCTGTCGCTCGATCCCCACTTGCCCGACGGCATCTCGTGTCTGCGATTCCGGTTGCGGTGGAAGGATTTCCGCCTGACAGTGGACGCTCATCACGACACCGTCACCTACACGTTGCGCGACGGGCCCGACGGGTCGCTGACGATTCGTCACGCCGGAGACGACGTGGTGCTCAACACCGGTGGGCCGACCACCGTCGCGGTCAGGCCCCGGCATCCGATGCTGCCCGCCCCACCGCAGCCGGCCGGCCGGGAGCCGGTACGCCGTCGCGCCGGCCACTCCGACCACTGACGATCGCCCCGGCGGGGTTTGGAATCCGCGCATCACGGGGTACCCGGCTCCCGTACGTCACGGCGGTGGCGTCGCTGCGCGGCGCTCACCGCTGAACAGCGAAAGGAGCGTGGGGTGACCGGTACCCAGCCCAAGCCGACAACCACCGACGCCGGAATCCCGGTATACAGCGACGAACACTCGTTGACGGTCGGTCCCGACGGGCCGATCCTGCTGCAGGATCACTACCTGATCGAGCAGATGGCGATGTTCAACCGGGAGCGCATTCCGGAGCGCCAGCCACACGCCAAGGGCGGTGGCGCATTCGGTCATTTCGAGGTGACCCACGATGTCAGCGCCTACACCAAGGCCGCGGTGTTCCAGCCGGGCGTCAAGACCGAGACTTTGACCCGGTTCTCGACCGTGGCCGGTGAACGGGGCAGCCCAGACACCTGGCGCGACCCTCGCGGGTTCGCGACCAAGTTCTACACCACCGAGGGCAATTTCGACATGGTCGGCAACAACACCCCGGTGTTCTTCATGCGGGACCCGTTGAAGTTCCAGCACTTCATCCGCTCGCAGAAGCGGCGATCCGACAACAACACCCGCGATCACGACATGCAGTGGGATTTCTGGACGCTTTCGCCGGAATCCGCGCACCAAGTCACCTGGCTGATGGGTGACCGCGGCATCCCGAAAGACTGGCGGCACATGAACGGCTACTCCAGTCACACCTACAGCTGGATCAACGCCGCCGGAGAAATCACCTGGGTGAAGTACCACTTCATCACCAACCAGGGCATCGACTTCCTCACCCAGGAGGAAGCCGACCGCATGGCCGGCGTCGACGGCGATGCCCATCAGCGTGATCTGTACGACTCGATCGACCGCGGCGACTTCCCGAGCTGGACGCTGAAGGTGCAGCTCATGCCGTTCGAGGACGCCAAGGACTACCGGTTCAACCCGTTCGACCTGACCAAGGTGTGGCCGCACGGCGACTACCCGCTGCACGATGTCGGCACGCTGACGCTGGACCGCAACGTCACCGACTATCACACCGAGATCGAGCAGGCCGCGTTCGAGCCGAACAACCGGGTGGCCGGCACCGGTCTGAGTCCCGACAAGATGCTGTTGGCCCGCGACTTCTCCTACGCCGACGCCCACCGTCACCGGCTCGGGACCAACTACAAGCAGATCCCGGTGAACGCGCCGAAGGTCGAGGTCAACAGCTACTCGAAGGACGGCGCGATGCGGATCAAGAATGTGACCGATCCGGTGTACGCACCGAACTCCTACGGCGGGCCGCAGGCCGATCCGGCGCGTACCGGCGAATCGGTCTGGCGCGCCGACGGCGACATGGTGCGCGCGGCTTACACGCTGCACGCCGAGGACGACGATTGGGGCCAGGCGGGAACCATGGTGCGCGACGTGCTCGACGACGCGGCGCGGGCCCGGCTGGTCTCCAACATCGCCGGCCATCTGTCGAAGGGCGTCTCACAGCAGGTCCTGGAACGGGCCTTCGAGTATTGGAAGAACGTCGACAAGCAGTTGGGCGAGAAGGTCGAGGCCGAGTTCAACAGGGGCGGCTGACCCGGGCGCGACCGTTGGATGCGCGCCTGATCAGCGGTCCATCCACGCTGGGGCCCACACGTCGTCCGCGGCTGGCGGCCCGGAAATGCGCAGGTGGTCGCGCAGCGCGGCCAGAACGGGGTGCGGGTCTCCCGTGCGGTACAGCAGCACGTGCGGGTAGACCGGCGTCGGGTTGTGCAACGGGATGCGCCGTAGGTCGTGGGCCTGAGGCCACAGGTACCGGTCCCCGCGTCCGACGAGGGTGGCCAGCGAGCGCGAGTCAGCGAGCGCGTCCATCAGGGCCTCGTCACCGAAGTTGGGGCCGAGCGCGTCGATGCTCAGACCGAAGTCATCAGACAGCGCCTGGTAGAACGACGCCCACTCGGTGCCGGGCCTGATCCCCGGGATCCAGATCCGGTGGCCGGCCAGGTCCGCCGGCCTGACTCGCGGTGCGTTGGCCAATGAGTGGCCGGGTCCGACCATGAGCTCCAGGGGCGTGTCCAAGAGTCGTTCGGTGCTGATCCCGATCGGAACGTCGCCCTCGGCCAAAGCCCGGAAGGACGCGTCGATCGTCCCTTCGAGTACTGCACGGGCCGCCTGGACAGCGTTCTCGTTGCTCAGAGTGACCGCGTCGAGGTTCATCTCGGGGTGGCACCGGTAGAACCGGTAGACGGTCTGGGCAGGGGCGATGCGCCGGTTGAGGACGTCGATGCGCAAGGGCCGGCTACCGGGGCGCACAGCCAGCTCGGCCTGCTCGACGGCGGTGAGGACCTTCTTGGCGTGCGGCAAGAAGACCTGCCCGTCCAGGCTCAGCCGCGCGCCGCGGGTGGTCCGCACCAGGAGCGTGACCCCGAGGTGTTTCTCCAGGGCTGCAATCCGCTTGGAGGCCGCCTGCTGGCTGATTCCGAGCTCGTCCGCCGCCGCCTGGAACTGGCCCGTCTCCGCGACGGCCACAAACGTCCGCATCGCCGCAACGTCCACACTCCCACCCTAGTTTCACAACTATTGGTTGTTCAGATTGGTCCTGAAGTTGTTTGATCACGCCGAGTTCGAGGTGGTGGGATCTGTGCATGTCCACTCGCCAGAAGCAGATCATCTACGTTCAATCACCTGAATTTGCAACATATATGGAGCGAGTCGTACGGGTGACCGACGCGACGTCGCGGCTGAACATGCTGCCGTTCAGCGACTGCGAAGGTCGCGCTGAACTACTTTCGGTTGTGTTCGGCGGTGCGCTCCCGGAGTCGGTGACGATCTACCCGCCGTTCTTCACCGAGTGCGGGCTGAACACATCGTTCGGGGAGAACGTCTTCGTCAACCAAGGCTGCACGTTCATGGACAAGGGCGGTATCCGTATCGGCAACGGTGTCATGATCGCCCCGAAGGTCAGTCTCGTCACCGGGGGCCACCCGTTGCCGCTCGCCGAGCGCCGCGAGTACCTCTCCCTCGCCCCAATCGTCATCGAAGACGATGTCTGGATCGGTGCGGGAGCCACGATCACGCAAGGGGTCACCATCGGTGCGGGGGCCGTGGTCGCTGCCGGTGCGGTGGTCACTCGCGATGTTCCAGCGCACACCCTGGTCGCCGGAGTCCCCGCCCGGACGATCAAGACGATCGACTCGAGCCCGTCTCAGTGATCCGCGGCACCGGGGTCCAGGATCCGAGCAATCTCGGTGCCCAGCGCAGCGCGCACGTCCTCGTCGCCGAGTGAGTCCAGGCCGGTCGCTGACTTGAGGAAGGGTTCGAAGAAGCGCCAGCCCAGTTGCAGCGCAACGGCATTGGCGACCGCGATTCGCCCACTGCGCTCGTCTTGGAACTGAGGCAGGACCTGCCCGAGCAGCCTCGTGACACCCGGAAACCGGGTCTGCAACCGGCCGATCGGGTAACCGTCGAGCAGGGCCCGGGCCATCACGCGCATGTGCAGGTCCATGTTCTGCTCGATCTCGTCAGCCGGGCCGCCGTCGTCCAACAGAGTGGTGAGCCGCCCGCCGAGGTGATCGAGGACCGCGCCCACCAGTTGCTCCTTGGTGCCGAAATGCCGGTAGATCAACCCGTGATTGACCTTGGACCGCGACGCGATGTCCCGGATCGATGTGGCCGACACCCCGCGCTCGGCGAACAACTCGGCCGCCGCGGACAGCGCGGCCGCCACCACCTCGTCCCGGCCCACCGGGTTCGCCGGATCTTTCGCCGGTGGCGTGGGTGTAGTCACGTGGCTACACTAGCCCACATGCAGGTGTAGTCACCTGACTACAGTTGTTCCCACCAGCGAAAAGGACAAGCCGATGACTGCTTCCACCACCGCTCCCCTCACCGTCAAGAAGCTCGGCAGCCGCATCGGCGCCCGGATCGAGGGCGTCCAGCTCGGCGGGAATCTCGATGCGAGCACGGTCGCCGAGATCCGGCGCGCCCTGCTGCAGCACAAGGTGATCTTCTTCGGCGGTCAGCACCACCTCACCGATGAGGAACAGAACGCATTCGCCCGGCTACTGGGGCGGCCGATCGGCCACCACGCGCTCAAGTCGGACGACGCCCCGCTGATCACGCCGATCGATTCCGAGTACGCCAAGGCCACCCGTTGGCACACCGACGTCACGTTCGTGCCTGACTATCCCGCCATCTCGATCCTGCGGGCGGTGACGCTGCCCGAGTACGGCGGGTCGACCCTGTGGGCCTCCACCGCAGCCGCCTACGACCAGCTGCCCGCACCGCTCAAGGCACTCACCGAAAACCTGTGGGCCGTCCACAGCAACCGCTTCGATTACGCCGCGGCAGCAGCCATCGCACTCAGCGAAGAACAGCAGCAGATGCGGGCCGCGTTCGAGAAGCCCGATTTCCGCACCGAGCACCCCGTGGTGCGGGTGCACCCGGAGACCGGCGAGCGCGCCCTGGTGGCCGGCGACTTCACCCGCGGTTTCCTCGGCCTGGACAGTCACGAGTCCGCCACCCTGCTGGAGTTGCTGCAGCGGCGAATCACCGCGCCGGAGAACACCGTTCGCTGGAACTGGACGCTCGGGGACGTCGCGATCTGGGACAACCGCGCCACCCAGCACCGTGCGGTCGACGACTACGACAACCAGCGCCGGGTGATGCACCGGGTGACGCTCGCCGGTGAGGTGCCCGTCGATGTCCACGGGCAGCCCAGCCGGCCGCTGGCAGATGCCGCTCTGCTGCAGGCGGTCTGACTCACATCTTGATCGCGGGCATCAGCCTGGTCATGTTCCACAGTCGGTTACGCCGGGCCGACAACGACGAGATGGTCAGCGCACCGGCCCAGATCACCAGCAGCGTGATGATCGCCTGCCAGAGCCGGTGATCGATCCCGCCGAGAATGAGCTGACGTAATCCGTTGACGCCGTATGTCATCGGGTCGTAGTTGTGGAACACCTGGAACGGCCGTGACGTGGTTTCCACCGGGTACATGCCGCCGGCGCTGACCAGTTGGAGCATGAGCAGGGCCATCAGCAGCACCCGCCCCACCGCGGGGCCGACGAGGGCGTTGATCGCCTGCGTCGCGGCGACGAAGGTGCAGGACACCAGCATCATGAAGGCCAGCATCGCGACCGGATGGGCCACCTGCATGCCGAGGGCGAAGCGCACCACGCAATACAGGATGACCGCTTGGAACAGGCCGATCACCGCGGCGGGCAGATAGCTGGCGAGTACCACGCGGATCGCAAGCACCTCCGCGGCGATCGGACGGTTCTGCAACGGACGCAACACCATCCACAGCACGAGCGCACCGAAGAAGAGGGCGAGTGTGATGAAGAACGGAGCCATTCCCGTGCCGAAATTGGGCGCGGCGTTCTCGGCCGAATTCTGCAGGTGAACGGGGCCGCCGATGGTGTCGGCGATCGCCGCCTTCTGCGCGGGTGTCCAGTCGGGCACCTGCCCGGCGCCGTCGGCGAGCTTGGTCGCCAACTCGGCCGAGCCTGAACGCAACTGGGCGGTGCCCGATTTCAGCTGGCCGGCGCCGGTGTCGAGTTTGGCTATCCCACTGGCCAATTCGGCGTTGCCAGAAGCCAGTTGCTGAGCACCGCTGCGCAGCTGGTTCAGCTTGGCATTGAGGTCTGAGTTCTTACTGCCCACCTGATCGAGCGCGGTGTTCAGCGGGCTACCAGGGTTACGCAGCGACGACGTCATCGAGATGGCCGCATTCTCGGCGTCGGTGAGCTGCTGCCGGATCTGCGGGGTGAACTGGTGAGCCCGAAGGTCGTCCTGAACACCCCGCAGCGTTCCGGCCGCGTTGTTGGCGATCGGATCCGGGCTGGCCGACAGTTGATCGATCACCGAGGTCAACGCTGTCGCAGCGGAATCCTGCGCCCCGGTGATGGCACCGATCTGATCATTGGCCTGCCGCAGCGCAGCGGTGCCGTCCTCCAGTTTCTGGGTGTCGCCACCAACCTTCGAGAGTGCGGATGTCACCGCGACCAGTGGATCGGTGGCCTTGGTGATCCCATCCGAGAGCTGCTTGGCACCGGTGGCCAACTGGGCCGAGCCGGACCGGGCGCTGTGCAGCCCCGTCGCCAGTTGACCGGCCCCGTCGTCGACTTTCACTGCGCCGTCGGCGAGTTGGGCCGCACCGTCGGCGGCCTGCTTGATCCCGGCACCCGAGCTGACCACGACCGACAGCACCTGATTGACCGCCTGGCCCGAGATCCGCGTCGACACCGCATTGAGCACCTGATCGATCGCGGTGCGACCGATGTTCGACGAGATGTAGTTGTTGGCGTCGTTGTAGACCGCATTCAGGTTGGCCTGCTTGGGGTTACCGGTCAGCGGTGACGCGATCGCCTCGCTGAAATCGGCAGGCAGTTCGAGCATGAAGTAGTACTGGCCGTGCTCGACACCCTGCCGCGCCTCGTCGGCATCCACCACATGCCAGTTCAGGCTGGCGTCGTCGGTCAAGCTCTTGGCGATCTCGGAGCCGACATTGATGTGTTGGCCCGAAACTACCGCGCCCTGGTCCGAATTGACCAGCGCCACCGGCATTTTGTCGACCTGCCCGAACGGGTCCCAGTACGCCCACAGGTACAGCGCGCCGTACACGAGCGGCAGCAGCATCAGCACCACGATGGCGGCGCGGGTCATCCGGCTGCGGCCGAAGCGTTTGATTTCTGAGCCGAAGGCGAGCCCGGCGGCCGGGGATGAGCCGCTTGCGCGAAGACCATCCAGCCTGGATGAGCCGCTTGCGCGAAGACCATTCAGTCTGGATGAGCCGCTTGCGCGAAGTCGATTCAGCATCAGGAGTTCTTTCCGGTGAGAATGCGGTGGTCGTGCAGCCCGTGGTCGGGGGCCTCGTCACCGAGCGGATTGGTCACGCCGACAACGACGCTGCGTTGGGTGGCGACGGCACCGAGTCGTTCGATCGCGATCGCCCGGCGCGAGTTGTCCCTGACCTGTTCGAGATCGCCGACCACCAGGATCGGACGATTCGAGAAGAGCGCCAGGGTGACCTTCAGCAGGAACAGGTCGAGATCGGACAGTTCGCTGATGTAGGTCTCGGGCGCGGGCGGCGTCAACGCTCCGAAGACCTCTCGCAAGGCGGATTCGCCTGCCTCGATCGGCACCCGGCGGTACCACGGGGCCAGCCAGCGACGCTGCTCGGCGAGCACCGTCTGGACGGTGACCGAGTCCTCCAGCTCATCGATGTCGGCGAACGCCGCGATCGCGCAGTGGCGCCGAATCGCTTTCGGGTCCGTCTCGCCGCAGACCGTCACCGTGCCGTGGGTGGGCTTGAGCCGTCCGGCCAGCGTCAGCAGCAGCGCGGTCTGCCCCCAACCGCCCGGCATCTGGATGGCGTGGAATCCCGGTGTGAGCTCGAGCTCGATGTCGGTGAACAGCGGCCCATGCTCGCCGTCCACCCCAAGCCCGGCCGCGATGATCTGCGGCGCGTCTCGCGCGTCGTCCTCCTCGGGCACCTCAGACGCGTCATCCCCCTCGGGCACCTGGGTGTCCTCGGCGTCGTCCCTGTCTTCCATCTCCGGCCTTTCGATACTCACTGGTATCCATACGATACTAGCGAGTATTGTGTTGGTCATGTCGGCTGTCAAACCCACCCGCACCCGGCCCACCCGTGACGAGGTGCGTGACCGGATCCTGGACGCAGCACTCAAGGTTTTCGCGGCCGAGGGATTCGCCGGCGCCACCATCGACGCCATCGGTCACGCCGCGGGATTCACCAAAGGCGCGGTGTATTCCAACTTCGAATCCAAGGACGAGTTGTTCCTGGCGCTGTTGGACCGCCAGTTCGAGAGTCGCGGAGCCCTCATCGCCACCGCGCTCGACAGTGGCCAAGGCGACACCGCGACAATCGCTGCGGCGTTGAGCCGGTCGACGCTCGACTCGATACACGACCAGACCGAGTACCAGATCGTGCTGATCGAGTACTGGCTGCGCGCGATTCGTGATCCCCAGCTGCGGGAACGCCTGGTGGCCCGTCGCCGGGCGGCGGCCGATCAGGCCCTGCACATCGTCGAACAGGCCGGAACGAGCCTGCCCGGTCACCAGCTGGCGGCGCTGGCCCAACTCGTGGTCACCATCATCTCCGGCATCGCCACCGAGGAAGTGCTGCAACCGGGGACGGTCGACATCGACACCCTCACCCGGCTGTTCACCGCGCTGCTGGAATCCTCCCCCGTGGCCGCGCGGTAACGGCTCACGCCAGTTTCTTGTGCACCGGGCGCCCGCCGGTGGCCTCGAAGATCACCCGGCTGCCGATCTCGACTGCGTGATCGGCGTACCGCTCGTAGTAGCGGCCCAACAAGGCGACGTCGACGGCCGAGCACACCCCGTCCTCCCACCGACGGTCCAGCAGCAGGGTGAACAGGTGACGATGCTCGGTGTCGACGGCGTCGTCCTCATCGCGCAGGCGTGCCGCGGCGTCCGGATCGCGTGACACCAGCACCTCCTGTGCCGTCTGCGCCAACCGCACCGCCTGCGATCCCATTTCGGTGAAACTCGCGCGCACCTCATCGGGCAATGCGCACTCGGGATGACGCAACCGGGAGATGTCGGCGACGTGCACCGCGAGCGCGCCCATTCGGTCGATATCAGCCGCGATGTGCATCGACCCGACGATGGTGCGCAATTCGCTGGCCACCGGCTGCTGCAGGACCAACAGCCGAAACGCCGACTCCTCGATGCGACGGTTGTAGGCGGCGATGTGTTCGTGATCGGCGATGACCTGCTCGGCCAGCGACAGGTCGGAGTCGAGCAGGGCCGCGTTGGCCCGCTGCATCGCGCTCACCGCCAACTCGCACATCTCGGCGAGTTGAGTGCACAACGCCGTCAACTCGTCGTGGAACGCCTTCCGCATGTGCCAAACCCCTCCCGGCCGGACCTCGCCGCCCGGCGAGGGTTGGATACCCGGAACGGGGCGAGAGTTAACCGCCCGAGTTGACCGGCTCGATCGGCAGCCGCCGCAGCCCGGCGGGCGCCTCGGCTGGCACCACGGGATGCTCGGGCGCGATCGGCGCCAGTTTCCGGTACGGCTCATTCTGCGCCGGGCGCTGGTCGTCCTGCCCCTTGTTCGGCCACAACGACGCCGCGCGTTCCGCTTGGGCGGTGATCGACAGCGACGGATTCACCCCGAGGTTCGCCGAGATCGCCGCACCGTCCATGACGTACAGGGTCGGGTAGTTGTAGACGCGTTGGTACGGATCGATGACGCCGTGCTCGGCACTGTCGCCGATGGCGGCCCCACCCAGGAAGTGCGCGGTGAGCGGGATGTTGAACAACTCGCCCCAGGTGCCGCCCGCGACGCCGTCGACCTTCTCCGCCATCCGCCGGGTGAACTCGTTCCCCACCGGGATCCACGTCGGATTCGGCTCGCCGTGGCCCTGTTTGGACGTCATGATCCGCTTGCCGCCGGGCCCACGCTTGGTGAAGGTGGTGATCGAGTTGTCCAGGTGCTGCATCACCAGGGCGATGACCGTCCGTTCACTCCAGCGGGCCGGGTTCAGCAGCCGGATCAACAGCCCTGGCCGCTCACGGCCCTGGTCCAGGAACTGCCGCCAGCGCGGCACATCGGTGCCCTGCGGCCCGGTGCCGTCGGTCATCAGGGTCTGCAGCAGCCCCATCGCGTTGGAACCCTTGCCGTAGCGCACCGGCTCGACGTGAGTGTCGGCGGTGGGATGCACCGAGGAGGTGATGGCCACACCGTGGGTGAGATCCAGATCCTCCGGCACCGTCAGGGTCTGGGCGCCCACGATGGACTCGGAGTTGGTACGGGTCAGCACGCCCAGACGAGAGGACAACTTCGCCAACTTGCCGGTGTCCCGCATCTTGAACAGCAGCTTCTGGGTGTTGTACGTCCCGGCCGCCAGGATCAGGTGTGTCGCGGTGAAGGTCTTGCGACGACGACGCAGCTTGCTGCCGGTACGGACAGTGGTGACCTCCCACAGACCGTCGGCGCGCTGTTCGAAGTTCGTCACCGTGGTCATCGGATGCACTTGTGCCCCAGCCGATTCCGCGAGCCCGAGGTAGTTCTTGACGAGCGTGTTCTTGGCACCGTGCCGACAACCGGTCATGCATTCCCCACACTCGATGCACCCGGTGCGGGCCGGACCGACTCCGCCGAAGAACGGGTCCGGCACGGTCTTGCCCGGCGTCATCTCACCGTCGAGGCCGAAGAACACCCCGACCGGAGTGGAGACGAAGGTGTCGCCGCAGCCCATGTCGTCGGCGACCTCTTTGACGATGCGGTCCGCGTCGGTGAAGGTCGGGTTCTTCACCACGCCGAGCATCCGCTGAGCCTGGTCGTAGTGCGGCATCAGCTCGGCCCGCCAGTCGGTGATGTCCTTCCACTGCGGGTCGTTGAAGAACGGGTCCGGCGGCACGTAGAGGGTGTTGGCGTAGTTCAGCGATCCGCCGCCCACGCCCGCACCGGCCAGGATCATCACGTTGCGCAGCAGGTGGATGCGCTGGATGCCGTACATGCCCAACTGCGGCGCCCACAAGAACTTGCGCAGATCCCACGAGGTCTTGGCGAAGTCCGCGTCCGTGAACCGCTGGCCGGCTTCGAGTACACCGACTCGATAGCCCTTCTCCGTCAGCCGTAGCGCGCTCACGCTGCCGCCGAATCCAGAACCGATCACCAAGACGTCGTAGTCAGGCTTCATGTGATCAGTATGACGCTACCGATAGGTAACTTCTAGACAGGAGGGCCTAACTTGTAAAGAAGAGTTTGTCCCCAGCGGACGTAGACGCGCGCCGGTTTCTACCGGAGGGTCGCGAAAATCGCCCCAGCACAACCCAGGGGTCGAAAAGCGCGCGAAAAATCAGCTCCCGACGGTCAGGCCGACCTTCTGGAACTCCTTGAGATCGCAGTAGCCCGCCTTGGCCATCGACCGCCGCAGCCCGCCGACCAGGTTCAGCGACCCGAACGGATCGTCGGACGGACCGGTCAGCACCTGTTCCAGGCCCGGGCGTTCGCCGACCGCCACCTGCAGCAGGGCGCCGCGCGGCAACGACGGGTGCGCCGCGGCGGTCGGCCAGAACCAGCCACCGCCCTGGGCCTCGGCCGCCACTGCCAGCGGCGTGCCCAGCACGACGGCGTCCGCGCCGCAGGCGATCGCCTTGGCCAGGTCGCCCGAGGTGTGGATGTCGCCATCGGCCAGCACGTGCACGTAGCGTCCGCCGGTCTCGTCGAGGTACTCACGGCGGGCGGCGGCCGCATCGGCGATCGCGGTGGCCATCGGCACGCTGATGCCGAGCACCTCGTCGCTCGTGGTCACCCCGGCCGTGGAGCCGTAGCCGACGATCACGCCGGCCGCACCGGTGCGCATCAGGTGCAGCGCGGTGCGGTGGTCGAGCACACCGCCGGCCACCACGGGCACGTCGAGCTCGGAGATGAACGTCTTCAGGTTCAGCGGCTCACCGTCGGAGGCCACGCGCTCGGCGGAGATGATGGTGCCCTGGATGACCAGCAGGTCGATGCCGGCGGCCACCAGAGTGGGGGTCAGGGCCTGGGCGTTCTGCGGGCTGACGCGCACGGCCGTGGTCACCCCGGCCTCGCGGATGCGGGCCACCGCGGCGCCGAGTAGCTCGGGATCCAGCGGCTCGGCATGCAACTGCTGCAGCATCCGGATGGCAGCCGAATCGTCGTCGGCGTTCGCCGCCACATCGAGGACCTGGGCGATCTTCGCCTCGACATCGGCGTGCCTGCCGATCAGCCCCTCACCGTTGAGCACGCCGAGCCCGCCGAGCCGGCCCATCTCGATCGCGAACTCCACCGACACCAGGGAGTCGGTGGGATGCGCGACAACCGGAACCTCGAAGCGATAGGCATCGAGCTGCCAGGCCGTCGACACGTCCTTGGACGAACGGGTGCGCCGGGACGGCACGATCGTGACGTCATCGAGTTCGTAGGTGCGGCGGGCGGTTCTGCCCATGCCGATTTCAACCATGTCGCGCATGACTGTTCTTAGTCTCCTGCCCCACCGATTCAGCGGGTGTAGTAGTTGGGGGCCTCGACAGTCATGGTGATGTCGTGCGGGTGGCTTTCCTTCAACCCGGCCGCCGTGATCTGGACGAACTGCGCCTGCTGCAGCTGCTCGATGGTCGCCGAGCCGGTGTAGCCCATCGCGGCCCGCAAACCGCCGGTCAGCTGGTGGATCACCGTCCCGAGCGGACCGCGGAACGGCACCCGGCCCTCGATGCCCTCGGGCACCAACTTGTCCTCGGAGAGCACGTCGTCCTGGAAGTAGCGGTCCTTGGAGTAGGACTTGCCGCCGCCGCGTCCCTGCATGGCGCCCAGCGAGCCCATGCCGCGGTAGCTCTTGAACTGCTTGCCGTTGACGAAGATCAGCTCACCGGGCGACTCGGCGGTGCCGGCCAGCAGCGAGCCCAGCATGGCCGTCGATGCGCCGGCGGCCAGCGCCTTGGCGATGTCACCGGAGTACTGCAGACCGCCGTCGGCGATCACCGGGACGCCGTAGGGCTTGCAGGCCGCGACGGCTTCGAGGATGGCGGTGATCTGCGGGGCGCCGACACCGGCGACCACGCGGGTGGTGCAGATCGAGCCGGGGCCCACACCGACCTTGACGGCGTCGGCACCGGCCTGCACGAGTGCGGAGGCCGCAGCCCGGGTCGCGACGTTGCCGCCGACCACCTCGACGCGGTCACCCACGGCCTGCTTCACCCGCGCCACCATGTCGAGCACGCCGCGGTTGTGGGCGTGGGCGGTGTCGACGATCAGCACGTCGACACCCGCGTCGACCAGGGTCATGGCCCGGGCCCAGGCGTCATCGCCGACGCCGACCGCGGCGCCGACCAGCAGCCGGCCATCGCTGTCCTTGGTGGCCAACGGGAACTGCTCGGTCTTGACGAAATCCTTGACCGTGATCAGGCCGGTCAGCTTGCCGTGCCCGTCGACGATCGGCAGTTTCTCGATCTTGTGGCGGCGCAGCAGGCCGAGCGCGGCTTCGGCCGAAACGCCTTCCTGCGCGGTGATCAGCGGCGGCTTGGTCATCACCTCGGCGACGGGCTTGTTCTCGTCCACCTCGAACCGCATGTCGCGGTTGGTGATGATCCCGACGAGCTGGCCGTCGTTGTCGACGACCGGCAGACCCGAGATCCGGAACCGGGCGCACATCGCGTCGACCTCGGCCAGGGTGTTGGTCGGCGAGCAGGTGACCGGGTCGGTGACCATGCCGGCCTCGGAGCGCTTCACGATCTCCACCTGGGCGGCCTGTTCGGCGGCGGGCAGGTTGCGGTGCAGCACACCCATGCCGCCGGCGCGGGCCATCGCGATGGCCATCCGCGATTCGGTGACGGTGTCCATCGCGGAGCTGACCAACGGCACCCGCAGACGGATGTTGCGGGTCAGCTGGCTCGAGGTGTCGGCAGCGGCGGGAACTACATCGGAGGCCGCAGGCAGCAGCAGCACATCATCAAAGGTGAGGCCGAGCATTGCGACCTTGGTGGGGTCATCGCCACCGGTCGGCACCGGTACGGCGATGGGAACGCTGCTTTCAGCGATCGACATGGGTGGGGCCTCCAGTGGCAGGCGTGGGGCTTATAACCCGATTCTATCGGCTCGGATATTTACAGTGATGTTGCCGCTCCTCGCACCCGCGCCTGCAGATCAGGACGGCTGGCGCGATGGGAGTGCGGCTGCGTAGTGTGGGACTCGTGCGTGACCACCTCCCCCCTGGTTTGCCGCCCGATCCGTTTGCCGACGATCCTTGCGATCCGTCGGCTGCGCTGGACGCGATCGAGCCGGGCCAGCCTCTGGACCCCCAGGAACGGACGGCAGTCGAGGCAGATCTCGCTGATCTGGCGGTGTACGAAGCGTTGTTGGCACACAAGGGAATTCGTGGCCTCGTCGTCTGCTGTGACGAATGCCAGCAGGACCACTACCACGACTGGGACATGCTGCGGGCCAACCTGCTGCAGCTGCTTGTCGACGGCACGGTGCGCCCGCACGAGCCGGCCTACGATCCTGAGCCCGACGCCTATGTGACGTGGGACTACTGCCGCGGTTACGCCGACGCGTCCCTCAACGAGGCCACCTCGGACACCGACGGCTACCGCTGACCGCCTAGCCCCGGCAACAGGGGCAGTTCGATCCCCGGCAATGCCGGGCCCTCACCATTACGCCCGCCCGACGGGCCCTCGTGACCTGCGCCACTTCCGGTCTCGGCAGGCGCTGCCGTCGACGTGTGCGCCGGAGGTGCCGACGGCACCGACGTGGGCTCCACCGCCGGCGCGACGGTAGTGGTGGTCACCGGTGCCTCAGCCGCCGGAGCGGCCGAAGTGGTGGGTGCCGATGTCGTACGCGTCGCCGACGGCTGCGGCGCGGGCGACGACGGGGCACTCGTGCTCGGCTCGGCGCTGGACGTCGGTGCCGGTGACACAGACGAGGATGGCGTCGACGGCGCAGTGGTGCTCGGTTGCGAGGTCCCAGGCTCCGCCGGCGTGGATGTTGCCGACGGGTTGGAGGTCTCCGAGCCGGGCGAGGTTTCCGTCGGCGAGGTGGGCGAGGTCGAAGGCCCGGTCGTCGGCGTCGACGTCGGGGTCTCCCCGGACGGGCTCTCGGCCGGCGTCGACGGGGTCGTCGTCACCGTCACCTCGGGCAGCACCACCGGCGGCGCATCGGGCGGCACGGTCGCGTTCGGATCGCGGTTCTCCACCTTCACCGACAGCTGCTGCCACTGGTCGACGAGTTCCTGCTTGCGCTGCTCGTCACCGACGGTGGCGACCGTGGTGGTCAGCGTCTGCAGCTTCTGCTGCGCCTGTTCCCACTGTCCTTCGTCGATCAGCTGCTGAACCTGCTTGAGCTCACTGGACGCCAACTCGACGCCCACGTCGCGCGTCACCGGCGCCGAGCCGAAGACCAGGCCGCGCACGCCGTAGAGCGCGTCACCCGGACCGGAGCCGTACACCGCCGCACCGAACCCGCCCAGGCACAGCAGCGCGGCGGCCATCGACCCCACCAGGGCCATCGGCATCCGCACCCGGCCCTGCGAGGTGGCCTTGTTGAGCGCCGCCACGGCCTCACGGGGCGTCGCGATACCCGACATCGGGGTACGCCGCGCCTCGTCGCGCCACCCGGCCAGCAGGACGGCCAGTTCGGCCTCTTCCCGGTCGGTGGCATAGACCTGGTGCTCGAGGGACAACGCCTCGATGAATTTCTCGGACCGGTTGATCTCGTTGAGGGACGGATCACCACCGTTCGAAGTCCAGCGGCCGAAGTCAGGCATGGTCACGCCCCGTCGCCATGATCTCGGTCTTGAGCCGGGCCAGCGCCCGGTGCTGCGCGACGCGCACCGCGCCGGCGGTGCTGCCGACGGCCTCGGCCGTCTCTTCCGCACTCAAGCCGACCACGACCCGCAGGATGAGGATCTCGCGCTGCTTCTCGGGCAGCACGGACAGCAGCCTGGCCATCCGTTCCGACGACTCGGTGTCGAGCGCGGACTGCTCGGGCCCCGCGTCAAGGGAGAACCGCTCGGGCACCACATCCGTGGGCTCGGCACGATTCCTGGCCGCCGCGCGATGCGCGTCAGCAACCTTGTGCGCAGCGATGCCATAGACAAAGGCCAGGAACGGGCGTCCCTGATCTTTGTAGCGCGGCAGCGCCGTTATGGCGGCCAAGCAAACCTCCTGCGCAACGTCATCAGCTGACAGACCACTACGCTCGGTCGCCCCCACCCTCGCCCGCACATATCGAACGACGATCGGCCGAATGATCTCCAGCACTTCCGAGAGCGCGTTCCGATCACCTGCCACTGCCTCAGCAACGACAATGTCGAGACGGTCTCCCGAACTTGTCATCGTGGGCGATCTCTCCAGCGTTACGTTGCACCGACACTCGCGGCGATTGGCTCAGCTAAACAATAACGATCGGGGTGGGGTAACCGTGATTAGCGCCCGGCCCACACCCCGCCTCTGCGACGCACTGTATCGGCGCTGAGGTCCCGGATCGCGCTGATTTGTTCAGCATCGTGCGAGGCACTGCCGATATCGGCCAGCACGCAGGCCACCGCCCACCGCAGCGGGATCAACCCGGATTTGTCGGTGGCCAGCAGTGCCGCGTCGGCGACCTCCCGCGCCTCGTCGATCTGACCGGCGCTGCACAGCGCCGCGGCCAGCACGACATCAGACTTGACGACGTGACGCGTCGAACGGTGTCCGGCCGCCGTGGCGACACCGCGGCGGGCGTGTGCGAGCGCAGTCGTACCGTCGCCCCGGACCATCGCCAGTTCGGCGCTCACCCACGCCAGCCGGATCGACTGCCGTGAGCCCTCGGGCGTGTCGAGGGCGCGCGCCCGCTCGAGCAGCCGGGCCGATACACCGAACCGGCCGAGCCCGAGGGCATCGGCGGCCAGCCCGACGAGCGCGTCCGCCGCGGCCTCGGCATCGGCGCCGTACTCAGCCCACGCCCGGCCGTCGGCGCCGCGAGCGCGCGCATGCCCGCCCAGCTGGCGAAGGAACGAGGCGCGCGTGCTGTACGCCAGCGACACGAGTGAACCGGAATCCCGGCACCGCAGGATCGCGTCGAGTTCGGCGAGAGCACAGCCGTAGCGCCCCTGCCCGCCTGCGGCGACCGCCCGCAGCCAACGCTCCTGCGGAGTGGTGGCGGATGGCAACGGCCACCGCCCGGGGTCGGCCCCGAAGGCGGCGTCAGCCAGGGCCGAAGCGGCCGCTGCGATTGCAGTCATCGGTTCGCGACGCTATCAATCCCGGGGGCAATGCAGATCCCCGGGCAACCCGGTACCGGCGGATACACCGAAATTCACTTTGCTCCCCGGTCATTAGTTAACAATTGATGGCTTGAATGTTAATGGCATGTCAACTAACTATCGCCCGCCCGGAATTGCATACAACGCCCCCGCCTGCCCGAACAGGGGAAACGCGAACGGGGTGGCCAGAGTCTTAACACTCATGTCTCAGCCGAAGCGTCACAACGATGAACGTGATGTAAATTCTCGACCTGCGGTTATGCCCTTTAGCACACCGGCGGCCTATTGACTCGCTTTATTCAGTCCCCCTAGTTTGTGTGCACGAGCGGTCATCGGCGACACGAGCTCAGTTCGGTTCCACCGACTCATACCCGCCCACTTTTGGCGAAATGGGCGAGCAGAGAGGGGTTTTCCATATGCCGCAACCGCAGCAGCTTCCCGGACCCAATGCGGATATCTGGGATTGGCAAATGCAGGGACTTTGCCGTGGTGTCGATTCGTCGATGTTCTTCCACCCCGATGGTGAGCGCGGACGGGCTCGGGCTCAACGTGAGCTACGCGCCAAGGAGATGTGCCGCAGCTGCCCCGTGATCACCCAGTGCCGTTCCCACGCGCTGGCCGTCGGTGAGCCGTACGGCATCTGGGGCGGCCTGAGCGAGTCCGAGCGCGAGCTGTTGCTCAAGCGAGGCATCCGCCGCAGCGCCTGAGCAATACCGCAAAACTTCACTCGCCGATCTGAAAAGGCTCCATCCCACCGGGGTGGGGCCTTTTCAGTTGTCAGCTTCAGGGTTGATCATCCTGCGACGAAGGCGGCCAGCGACAGCACCGCGAGCACGAGAAACGCCGCAGGAAAGGCGATGTTGTAGAAGACCTGCGCGCGAATGTGGGTGATGACGGCGCCGATGAAAAACGCGATCAGTCCGACCGCGGCGGCGATGCCGAGCGGTGGGAACACGAACAGGCCCACGAGCAGTCCGACGGCGGCCGCGCCCTTGAGGAGCCCGAGTACCGGAACCCAGGACCGCGGGACACCGACCTCTGCCGAGTTGGCCAGCACGAAACTGGCCCCGACCAGGTCACCGACAGCCATCGCCGCATTGGCCGCGATGGTGATCGCGACGATCAACGTCGCGATCACGCCGAGTTGCAGCGTCATGATTTGTCGCCTCCAATGTTCGGCTGGCGAATCGTTCACTGTGTTGACGCGGGCCGAGCGTGAAACGTGACACTGCGCGCACGAACAGACGTCAAAGTCCCCCAGATCGCTTGATTTGGGGGACTTTGACGTCTTCTCGCCGGTCAGGCGTTCTGCTGAGCCTCCTCCGCGGCATCCGGATCCGGCAGGCTCTGCACATCGCCGTCGAGATCAGAGGTGATGTAGCCGGTCAGTGACTGCTGGAAGGCGTTCATGGTGGCGTCGGCCTTCAGGGAGCCGGTGTGCGTTCCGGTGACGGTGACGTCCGCCAGATAGTGCACCTCGTTCTGGCTGGCGGCGTAGTCGGCCGACTCGTAGCCGTTGAGGATCATGCCGTCCTCGTTGACGTAGTCGGTGTAGACGACCTTGCGGGTGGTATGCCCCGTCGCGTCGGTGGTCTCGGTGACCACCGCGGTGCCACCCTTTGCGCCGGAGTACGTTCCGGCTGCCGGCAGCGGCGTCGTGTTGGCGACATAGCTGCCGAGCTCGGGCGCCCAGTCCGGGTCCGGAGTCGAGCGATCGGCTGCGACCGGACCGACGCTGGTCGTGTACTTCAGGTTCGCGATGACCAGTCGAGATTGGGTCGGATCGTCGACACTGGACTCCCAGAAGGTGACCGCGGTGCCATCGGGATTCCAGCTGGGCATGCTTCGAGCCGCGTATCCGTCGCCGGTGTCGAACAACGGAATTCCGTTCTCGCCCTCCAGCTCGTCGCCGACCTCGACCGCCCACTCCTGATTCGAGACGTTGATCGGTTGCGCGTACATCCCATAGACCGGCGCGCCGACGTAGACCGGCAGGAAGTTCTGCCGCTCGATCCTCGTCATCGGTGTGAGTGCGTCGAGGCCGCGCGTGCTGCCGATCGCGATCCACTGCTGGTTGGGTGAGAGATCGGTGTCTTCGTCGTAGTCGGGGTTGGCCGTCAGCCGGGTCACCTCGCCGGTCTCCAGATTGACGATGATGTCATCGACATTGCCCGCGTCATATTGGCCGCCGAGGATGATCACGCCCTTGCCGTCCGGGGTCCACTGCTTACCTTCACCGGTCGCGTAGACCACCCGCGCATCGGTGACCTCGTACCCGTTCTCGGTGCGGGTCAAGGTGCCCACGACCGGGAGGGCCTGCAGGGCGTTGTTCTGGCCCACCACAATTCGGGTGAACAGGACGTGCGTTCCGTCGGGAGACGGTCTCATCTCACGCTGACGGTCGATGATGTACCCGCCGCCGTCCGGCGTCGTGACCGGCACCAGTTCCTTGCCGTTGACTCCGGTTTCCAGGACGGAGTAGCGGGGCGCCTCCCCCTCGACGTTCACCAGCACCAGCACCCGTCCCGAACCGTCCGTGAAGGGAACCGGTTTGGCCAGGTTGCCGGTCTCGTCGGTGGACACGCCGCACGTCACGCATTCGACATGCGAACCGTCGATGCTGATCTGGTAGATCTCGGTCCGGCCGCCGGCGGTAGGTGTGCCCGAGAAGTAGATGGACTGCCCGTCTTCGGAGTAGCGCGGATTGACCGGATTCTTGACGCCGTCAGGCATCTCCAGGATCACCCGTTCGACTTCGGGATTCAGTACCGACACGGCGATGTCCGATTGAGCGCTGTGCGGGCGGAACAGGCTGAGCAGGTTGGTCTTTCCGTCGGTGACGGACACCGTGAACGAGTCGGTCTGGATCGAGTCGTAGTCGATGTCATCCGGGGTGTAGGTGTATTCCCCCGTCTCCTGATCGATGGTCACCGTGCCGTGCTCGGGTTGCTTGGTGATGGTGTACGTGAGCTCGTCGCCCTCGGCATCGACGGCACCGATGTTGCCCGTGACGGTCTGTCCGGTCTGCACCGTGGTGGTGGGATCGTCGGAAATCGTGGGTGCTTGGTTGAATGCGTTGCGCCGCACCCAGGCCAGCAGCGCCCACGCCATCGGGGTCAGCGGCTCCGGTGAATCCGGAGCCGGCGCCAAGAACGGGTTGAGAATCTCGGTGACGATGCCGTTCACGAATCCGAATACGCCAGAACCGACTTCGTCGACCGCGGCAACGGCGTTGACCGGGGTGACCGCCGCCGTTGCCGCCGGAGTCTGCACCGCTTCGCTGACCGCGTCGGCGTCGAACGACTTCGCGGGTGCCGCGGTGATCGACTCGGCTGCGGAGTCGGAGACCTGCTTGACCGCCTCGCGGGCGTTGCCGATTCCGAGCGAGGCGCTCACCTTCGAGGCTGCGTTGTCCAGTGCGGATGCCACGGTATTCAACGATTTCTCAACGTCATTGACCGACGGGAGGTGCGTCGGCTTCGAATCGTTCTCGGCCGGAATGGGTGCCGTCGACTCGGCGCCGGCCTCAGCTACCGCATCCGTCGCGTTCGAAGCGGCGGGCTCCGGCAACTCCGGTCGGGCCCCGATTCCGGGAATCACCGCCGACGGACGATGTGGCACGTTCACCGGCCCGAGCTTGATGTCGCGGGAGCCGATCTTGATGCTGTGCGCCCCACCGCTACTGCTGATCGTCACGCCAGGTGCGACCTGGATGCTCGACGACGTCTTTCCCGAATTCTTCGGGCCCGTTTTCACGCCGGTTGCGGCAGGTCCGCCCGCCGACGTCGGGTCGCCATCGCTCGCGCTCGTGGATGCACCTGCGGCCGTTGGGGTTCCGCCGGTGGCCGATCCCGCGGTTGAGGCCGAGGACTCCGAACTTGTCGACGGCGAGTCCGCCGATGTGCCGTCGGTCTCGGCCGCGGAGATCCCGTACCCGGTCGCCACCGCGGCGACCAACCACGCCGCGACGGCCATGCCGCCGTATCCGCTGACTTTCAGGGCGGTGTGGCCTGCTGTTCGGGATGGTGCGCGAGAGGCCGGCGTACTCGATGCGAGCGGGGCGGGCACACGGTTGACGGGTTGACGGTCGCTGCTCATATTCGACTCCATACGACGTCGCAATAATTTGGTCGATCGATCAAGAACGGTGACACAGACCACATCGAGCTGTCAACGACCAGCTCAAGAAGCTTGATCATTTGATCAATTCCGAAACCCCGCCGCGCGTCGATCCGCAACTGCGGGGTTCGGCGGGAAGACTCATGCGACGATCCGACCCGAAGCGATCGGACAACCCGCTGAGGAGACTGGCATGACATCTGAGCAAGCCGAGCGCGACGGCGTGGTGACCGTCGCAGAAACCGGCGCCGGGACCTACACCCAGCAGGTCACCGCCGGACGTCACCAATTCGTCGCCGACGAACCGCTTCCGGTAGGCGACGACGCCGGCCCGAATCCCTACGACCTGGTGTTGGCCGGCCTGGGCGCGTGTACGTCGATGACGGTGCGGATGTATGCCAACCGGAAGGGCTGGCCGCTTGAGCAGGTACGAGTATCGTTGCGGCACTCACGTATTCATGCCAAAGACTGCGCCGACTGCGAGACCGCCAAGGGCATGATCGACCATATCGATCGCGAGATCGAGTTGGTCGGCGAGCTCGATGACACCCAGCGGGAGCGCCTCATGGGCATCGCCGAACGCTGCCCCGTGCATCAGACCCTGACCTCGTCGGTCCACATCACCACGACGGCGATTTCGTGATCTGCCGACACCGTCACGACCGCCAGGCGTAGGAAAGAAGGCATGACCGACAACTGGAACGACAAGATCATCGCGGAGTTCCGCGCCAACGGCGGCAAGGTCGGCGGGCCGTTCGAGGGTGCGACGCTGCTCCTGCTACACACCACCGGGGCCAAGTCCGGCAAGGAACGCGTCAACCCGGTGATGGCATTCGACCTCGACGGGAAACTCGCCATCGTCGGGTCCTACGCGGGCGCTGACGTCGACCCCGCGTGGTTGCACAATCTGCGTGCGCATCCCGATGCCCACATCGAGATCGGCACCGACGCCTACGACGTGCACGCGCGCGAGATGCCACTGGCCGAGCGCGACGCCGCCTACCCACGCATCGTCGAAAAGGCACCGGGATTCGGGGAATACCAGACCAAGACCGACCGGGTCATCCCGGTCATCGAATTGCAGCGCCGCTGATACTGCCCGCGCTCGAGTCCCGGTGAGCGGAACGGCACTCCGGGACCGGAATTCCCGGGCCCTACCGTCGGGCCATGACATCACAGCCGACCATGCGTGCGATGGTGCTGGACGAGTTCGGCGGACCCGAGGTCCTCTACCCGGCGTCGATCGACCGGCCGTCGGCCGCGCCGAACGGCGTGGTGATCCACGTCGCCTACGCCGGGGTGAACCCGGCCGACTGGAAGAACCGCGAAGGGTGGCTGGCCCAGTTCTTCGAATACCGGTTCCCGTTCGTGCTGGGTTTCGACGCGGCCGGCGTCATCACGGAAGTGGGCGCCGACGTCACCGACCTGACGGTCGGCGACCGGGTGCTCACCGCGTCGAACATGGGCCGCGGGGAACGCGGCACCTACGCCGAGTACGTGGCCTCCGACCGGGAACGCGTTGTCAAGCTGCCCGACTCGATCAGCTTCGCCGAGGCGGCCGCGATTCCGACCGCGGGGTGCACCTGTTGGGAGGCGCTGTTCGACGTCGGCGGTGTCACCGAAGGCTCGTCGGTGCTGATCAACGGCGGCGCGGGCGGCATGGGTAGCTACGCGATCCAGCTCGCCGCGACAGCCGGGGCAAGGGTGGCCGCCACATGCGGGCCGTCAAACCTCAGCTATGTCCGCGACCTGGGCGCCGACCTGGCCATCGACTACCGACAGGGAGGGGTCCGAGAGCAGGTGCGCGAGTGGGCACCCGAGGGTGTCGACCTGGTGGTCGACACGGTGGGGCAGGGCTCCCTGACCGACTCGATCGAGATGGTGCGACGTGGTGGCATCGTCACCCCGATCGCGACGCTGATCGCCGACGAGCCGATGCCCGATCCGGTCCGGGCCGCCGAGCTCGGTGTGTCGGTGGTCCCGACCATGTCCAACTACGCCAATCAGGAACGCCAGCTCAACGCACTGGTCGACGCGCTCGCGACCGGCCGCATCCGCGCCCCACACATCGAGATCCTGCAGCTGGAGGAGGCCGCCGAAGCGCAACGCCGTATCGCCGGGGGCCACGTCCGGGGCAAGATCCTCCTCGAGGTCAATGCCAGCCTGATGCCCAGCTGAGCCGGCCCGCTCGCTACACCCGCTCCCCCGACCAGCTGGGCGGACGCTTGTCGATGAACGCCTGCACCCCTTCGAGCGCGCTGGGGTCCATCATGTTGCAGGCCATCGTCGTCCCGGCATCGGCGTATGCGGACTCGATGCCGACGTCGATCTGGCGGTAGAACAACGCCTTTCCCATCGCGATGGCCACCCGGGGCTTCGCCACGATGCTGGCGACCACCGTCTCCACTTCCGCGTCGAGGGCGTCGGCCGGCACCACCCTGTTCACCAGGCCCAGCACCCGGGCCTGCTCGGCAGAGATGAATTCACCGGTCACGAGCATCTCGAAGGCAGCCTTACGCGGGACGTTGCGCGAGAGAGCCACTCCCGGTGTCGCGCAGAACAACCCGACGTTGACGCCGCTGACGGCGAACCGTGCGTCGTCACTTGCCACCGCGAGATCGCACATCGCGACCAGCTGGCAGCCTGCCGCCGTCGCGATCCCCTGAACCCGGGCGATCACGGGCACCGGAAGCCGTTGAATCGACAGCATCATCGCGGTGCACTGGGCGAACAGCCGCTCGTAGTACTCCGTCGACGGCTCGGCCCGCATCTCCTTGAGGTCATGCCCGGCGCAGAACGCCTTCCCTGATGCGCCGAGCACCACGGCCCGCACCGTGTCGTCCCGGGACAGCGCGTCCATGGTGTCGCCGAGCGCGGTCAGCATCGCCTCCGACAACGCATTGAAGGCCTGGGGCCGGTTCAATGTCAGCGTGACGACACCGCGATCGTCGCGATCCTGCAGCAGCAGTGTCATGGCTCGATCAGCACCTTGAGGGCCTCGCGGTCGGCCATCGCCCGGTAGCCGTCGGGGGTTTCGTCGAGGCCGATGGTGCGGTCGAAGACCCGCCCGGGCTCGATGGTGCCGTCGAGTACGTCGGGCATGAGTTCCTCGATGTAGGCGCGCGCGGGCGCCACTCCGCCGGTGAGCGTGACATTTCGGAAGAAGGTGCCGAAACCCATTGGCACCTGGGTGTATTGAGATACCCCGAGCCGACTGACGCGGCCACCGGCGCGGACCGCCTCGAGCGCGGTGGCGACCGAGGGCTCGGTACCGACGCACTCGATCACCGCGTGGGTGCCGTCACCACCGGTCAGTTCGCGGATCTTCGCGACGGCTTCGTCACCGCGTTCGGCGACGACGTCGGTGGCGCCGAACTCGCGCCCCAGGTCGGTCCGGACCTTGTGGCGTCCGTTGAGGATGATCTGCTCGGCGCCCAGTCGCTTGGCGGCCAGCACCGCGCACAACCCCACCGCGCCGTCACCGATGACCGTCACCGAGGATCCCGGCCCGACCCCGGCCGTCACCACTCCGTGGTGGCCGGTGCAGAACACGTCCGACAGGGTCAGCAGGGACGGCATCAGCGCCGCATCCTCGGCCACCGGGAGCTTCACCAACGTGCCCTGCGCTTGGGGAACGCGCACGGCCTCACCCTGGCCGGCGTCGACTCCGGGCGCACCCCACCCGCCGCCATGGCGGCACGACGTCTGCAGCCCCTCCCGGCAGAAGTCGCACGTGTTGTCCGCCCAGACGAACGGCGCGACCACCACGTCCCCGCGCTGCAGGCCGGAGACGTCGGAGCCGACGTCCTCGACGACGCCGATGAACTCGTGGCCCATCCGGCGACCACCGTCCTTGTGCGGCATGGATTGGTACGGCCACAGGTCACTGCCACAGATGCAGGCCCGGGTGACGCGCACGATGGCGTCGGTCGGCTCCTTCACGATGGGGTCGGGCACGTTCTCGACACGCACGTCGCCGGCCCCATACATCACGGTTGCTCGCATGCTCAGTTCCTTCACTCGTCCAGACGGCAGGTGAGACCCAACGCCTCGAGGCTATGCCGGTGGGCGGAATGCGGGGAGTGAACGCGGTTCGAGGTTGAGCGCTCACTGTCCGGTCGCGAGTTGCCCGTCCGTCCATTCGTTCGGGCGAGAATTCGAAACCCTCGCCGACATCGAGGCGCGAGTCCGGTTCAGAAGTTCACACCCGAGAACATGATCCGGCCCGGGTCATACTTCTGTCGAATAGCAGCCAGCCGCGGCAGGTTTGCGCCGAAATACCGTGATGCCGGCTGGTTGGCCTCGAGGTAGTTCACATAGCCGCCCACCGAATACGGCGCCACGGCCTGATGTGCGGTAGCGAGCCAATTGGCTGCCGGCGCAGGCGAACCGGAGGTCTCGACATACCACTGCACCAGAGCGGACTGCCGCCGCCACGGGAACGCGGTATCCCCCGGCCCCACAGTGGCCAACGCGCCGTCGAGCGCGTGCATGATCACCAACGGCCGGCCGGCCCCGCCGGGGAACGCATTGAAAGCCGCCGCGATCCCCTGCGCGGCAGCGGGAGTGATCGACTGGAAGACATCGGACCCGCCGACATAACCGAGCGGTGACGGATTGAGGTTGTCTGCGGCAAGGAACTTCACCAGGTCCAGGTAATTGAATGTGCGGTTCTCGGTCCCGGCCGGCTGCAGGCCCACCGCTTTGACGACCGAGGCGGCGACGCTGTCACCTGACCCGGCCGGGCAGGTCGCCAGGATGCGGCAGTGCGCGCCCTGCGGGTCGGTGACGGTGTCCGCCAGCGCCCAGCTGCTGCGGTCAGCGGTCCGCAGCCAGTTCTGCCACCCGACCAGAACCTGCGCGAAAGACTGCAGCGGGAAATGGAGGCCGACCACGTCCACGTCGCCGATGGGGAACGTGGCGAAGGTCAGAGCGGTGGTCACCCCGAAGTTGCCGCCGCCACCACCGCGCAACGCCCAGAACAGATCTGGATTCTCGTTCGCCGACGCTGTGACTCCTGCGCCGCCGGGCAGCACCACCGTCGCCGACACCAACTGATCGCACATCAGACCCGCATGCCGCGATTGGGCGCCCAGTCCTCCGCCCAGGGCGTGCCCGGCGGCGCCGACCGTCGGACAGGTACCGGTGGGGATCCCCCGGCCGACTCCGGCCAAAGTCTGGTGAATCGCATATAGACCGGTCGCGGGCGTCACGGTGACATACCCGGTGCCTGCGTCGTAGTTGATGTCGCCGGGCAACTGCCGCAGGTCCAGGACCATCGTGCCGTTGGCCGTCGACGCACCGACGTAGGAATGCCCACCACCGCGTGCAGCGACCTTGAGGTTGTGGGACGCAGCGAAAGTCATCGCCTTCTGCACATCCGCCGCCGATGTCGGCGTGACGACCGCCGCCGGGGTCAGGCCGTTGAAGTTGGTGTTGAAAACACTTTTGGCGGAAGCGAATTGTCCACCGTTGTCCGGCAGGATCACCTGCCCGTTGATGGCGGCCGACAGGTCACCCCAGCCGGAGGCCCGGGGTTCGGCAGCTGCCCGGCTCGATCCGAACACCGCGCCGGCGGCCAACGCCCCCACCGCGCCGCGCAGGAATGTCTGACGCGAGACCCCGCGCGGTGTCTCCCGCGGTACCGTCATGTCCGAATTGTCGGCCACCGGCGGCGAAAAACCGCCGTGCCACACGTGGATCCAGGTATCAGTCCGATACCGATTCTGTCCCGAGGCTACGATCGCCAGCGCCGGGTGATCGCCCGGTTCCGACAGCACATCTGGAGGCCAGCGCCGTGAGCGCACCGTCGAACCCGAACGTGATCCCCGCCTACGCCACGCTCCCCGATCTTTCGCTGGACGACGAGGACCGCGCCACCCTGACCTCGGAGATCTGGGGCATGCTGGTCACCGGCAACGACGACGTCGAGGAGTTCCTCGAGATCTACGCCGAGGACTACGAACTCACCGACGAGCAGCTCACCGCGGCCTTCGCGGCGCTGCGCGAGTCGAGGCTGCGTCAGCAGACCGAAATCGGTGATTACCGGTCCCGGACGCTGGCGGCGTTCGAGGAACTCAACGCCAACGGCGTGATCGCCCGCGCCGACTTCTCCTGCTGCGGCACCTGCGCCTCCGCCGAGATCGGCGACGAGCGCGACGACAGCCGCCACTGGAGCGGTTACATCTACTTCCACAGCCAGGACACCGACCGCCTGGTCGAGGACGGCAGCACCTACATCGGCTACGGGGCGTTCGCGCCCGAGAACTTCGACGAGGACGCGTACAACCAGCTGAGCGACGAGGCGAAGGAAGGCCTGTACTTCAGCGATGTGGCCCGCATGCTCGACGAGGTCGTGTTCCCGATCGTGCGCCGCCACGGCATCGAACCGGAGTGGAACCGCGATCTGGGGACGCGGGTCCTGCTCACCAACGCGGATTGGTACGCGCCGATCGAGAGCTGACGATCCGGCGCGGGTGGTCTACGCCCGAGCCTGCGCCAATTCGGCGAGGTGCTTGAGCGAGTTGTCCAGGTGCTGCCGGTCGAACGGCGGGAACTCGATGTGCTCGCGCAGCTCGGCCGGCACCGCCGACCAGTCGTAGGTCAGGGTGACCTCGGTCTGGTCGGCACCGATCGGCTTGAGGTCGTACCGCCAGACCCAACCGCCGAATTCGAGGTGCGCGTCGTCATCGCCCTGCCCCGGCAGCCAGGCGATCGCGTGCGGCGGATCGAATACCTCGACCCGGTTGGCCATCTCGTAGTGCATGCCGCCGTAGTTGTCGTGGTACATCGCCATCCGGAAGATCTGGCCCACCTCGGTCAGCTGCTTGCCGTCGAGCGACTCCCGCACCCAGCCGGTGCCGTCGATCGCCTGATGGGTGGTCGGGTCGGCCAGCACCGCAAACACGGTGCCGGCCGGCGCATTGATGGCGCACGCGGCGCTCATGGTCTCGTCAGTCATACCCGTACCGACCTGTACGGGTTCACAAACTCATCGTGTCTGCGCATGGATCATCGAGCCTGCGCTGGGATCGCTGTTTGGCCGAAAAATGCGATCTCACCGCAGTCTCGGCGAGCAATTCAGCCCGCCAACGAAAACACCCCCGGCTCAAGAGGACCGGGGGTGTTCTACGGGACTACCTAGTGAGCGTGACCGTGATGGCCGTGCCCGTGATCTTCTTCCTCGGCAGGCTTGTCCACGACGGCCGTCTCGGTCGTCAAGATCATGCGCGCCACCGATGCGGCATTGAGCACCGCCGAGCGGGTCACCTTGGCCGGGTCCACGATGCCCTCGGCGACCAGGTCGCCGTAGGAGAGCGTGGCGGCGTTGAAGCCCTGCCCGTTCGACTGCTCGCTGACCTTGTTCACCACAACCGAGCCGTCCAGGCCGGCGTTGGTGGCGATCCAGTACAGCGGGGCCGACAGCGCGGAGGCGAACACCTCGACGCCGAGGGCCTCGTCGCCCTTGACCTCGCCGCGCAGCTTGTCGAGAGCAGAGCGAGCCTGCACGAGCGCGGCGCCACCACCGGTGACGATGCCCTCCTCGACGGCAGCCTTGGCCGCCGCGACGGCGTCCTCGACCGCTTCCTTGCGCTTCTTCAGGTCGGTCTCGGTGGCCGCGCCGACCTTGATCACCGCGACGCCGCCGGACAGCTTGGCCAGCCGTTCCTGCAGCTTCTCGCGATCCCAGTCGGAGTCGGTGGTCTCGATCTCGGCCTTGAGCTGCTTGACCCGATCGGCAACCGCGTCGGCCGAACCGCCGCCGTCAACGATCACGGTGCTGTCCTTGTTGACCACCACGCGACGCGCGGTGCCCAGCACGTCCAGGCCGGCCTCACGCAGCACCAGGCCCACGTCGGGGTTCACGACCTGGCCGCCCGTGACGATCGCGAGATCGTCCAGGAACGCCTTGCGACGATCGCCGAAGAACGGCGCCTTGACGGCGACGGCCTTGAGCGTCTTGCGGATGGCGTTGACGACCAGCGTGGACAGGGCTTCGCCCTCGACGTCCTCGGCGATGATCAGCAGCGGCTTGCCGCTCTCGGCGACCTTCTCCAGCAACGGCAGCAGGTCGGGCAGCGAGCTGATCTTGTCGCGGTGCAGCAGCACCAGGGCGTCTTCGAGCACGGCTTCCTGCGAATCGAAGTCGTTGACGAAGTACGCCGAGATGAAGCCCTTGTCGAAGCCGACGCCCTCGGTGACCTCGAGCTCGGTGTTCAGCGTCGAGGACTCCTCGATGGTGACCACACCGTCGTGACCGACCTTGGTCATCGCCTCGCCGACCAGCTGGCCGATCTGCTCATCGCGTGAGGACACCGTGGCGACCTGGGCGATGGCCTTTTCGTCCGACACCGGGGTGGCGGCGGCCAGGAGGGCCTCGGACACGGCGTCGGCGGCCTTGCCGATGCCCTGACCCAGGGCGATGGGGTTGGCACCGGCCGCGACGTTGCGCAGGCCGGCCTTGACCAGGGCCTGTGCCAGGACGGTGGCGGTGGTGGTGCCGTCGCCTGCGACGTCGTTGGTCTTGGTGGCGACCGACTTCACCAGCTGGGCACCGAGGTTCTCGAACGGGTCTTCCAGGTCGATCTCGCGCGCGATGGTCACACCGTCATTGGTGACCTGCGGGCCGCCGAAGGCCTTGGCGAGCACCACGTTCCGACCGCGCGGACCCAGCGTCACCTTGACCGCATCGGCGAGCTTGTCGACGCCGGCCTCCATGGCCCGGCGCGCAGTCTCGTTGAACTCAATCTGCTTGCTCATAAGTCTCTTTCATGACTCCTAACGCATACCGCCCCGGAAACCGCCCGCACTGAACGCGGGGATCTCCGGGGCGGACGCACGAGTACTTACTTGGCGACGACAGCCAGCACGTCGCGGGCCGACAGGATCAGGTACTCCTCGCCGTTGTACTTGATCTCGGTGCCGCCGTACTTGCTGTAGATGACGGTGTCGCCCTCGGCAACGTCCAGGGGGATCCGCTTCTCGCCGTCCTCATCCCAGCGGCCGGGGCCAACTGCGACGACGGTGCCTTCCTGCGGCTTTTCCTTGGCGGTGTCGGGGATGACCAGACCGGAAGCGGTCGTGGTCTCGGCCGCGTTGGCCTGAACGAGGATCTTGTCCTCGAGTGGCTTGATGTTGACTGCCACGATGGAAGCCCTCCACTTGTTTGGGTGTGGATCCGGGGGGATCCCCAGATGCCGGTTACCAGGTGTTCGGCATGCGCCCGTGCCCCTCGCTCCGTCGTCGCGGGTGCCGGCGCTGGGGGGTTGGCCGCGTGCCACCTAGCACTCTATACATGCGAGTGCTAGCACTCAAGGGTGGGTTGTGCGCCGCACGCGAACCCAGCGAAGGCCTGAAATCCTGCCAAAAGTTCGAGTCAGTGCTATAGTCGAACATATGTTCGAAGTTAGTTGGAACATCGACCCCGACGCCACAGAAGCAGCGTTGGTCGATCAACTAGCTGCGATGACCCGCGCGACCGCCGGCATTGCCGCGGCCCAGGCAAGAGTGACGACGATGCTGGAAGCCAAGCGCCTCGCACGTAGGGCCGCTGAGGGTGTGCCTGCCGCCAGACGCGCCCAAGGGCTGGCATCCGAGGTGGGGCTGGCCCGCAAGTCCTCCCCTTGGCACGGGGCCAAGTATCTGAAGATGTCCAGGATCCTGGTCGACGACATGCCCTATACGCTCGCGGCGCTGCAGTCCGGCGTGCTGACCGAAAACCGGGCAATGATCATCGCGGACCAGGCCGCCTGCCTGTCACCAGCAGACCGACACGTGATGGATGCCGAACTGTGTGCCGACCCTGACGTGCTGGATGGTCAGGGAGACAGGAAGGTTGAGGCCGAGGCAGGGCGGGTGGCGTTTCGGCTCGATCGCGACGCGGTGATGGAGCGCATCAGCCGCCATCAGTGCGATCGCACCGTCACGCTGCGTCCCGCTCCGCACGGCATGGCGTACGTGACGGCGCTGCTGACCGCAGCCGAAGGCGTCACGGCCTATGAGGCGTTGCAAGCGGAGGCCGCCGCGGCCGCGGCCGCCTCGATCGCCGCCGGAGAGGGATGCGAGGGACGGGGCCCGTTGAGGGCCGACGCCTTCTACCGGCGCGTCACCGGGCGGGAGGTCGGGGCGGCGGTCCCGGTCGCGCTCAATCTGGTGGTCTCCGATGAGAGCTTGTTGGCCGACGGCCCCGACCCGGCAGTGCTGCAGGGATACGGCCCCATTCCAGCGGCCGTGGCCCGGCAGATGGCTTTGGCGGCACTGCTGGACCCCCAGGTCGAAGCCGCGGTGCGCAAGCTCTACGCCGATCCGGCCACCGGCAACCTGGTCGCGATGGAGTCCGCCGCCCGGGCATTTCCCAAGGGACTGCGCTGGCTGATCGCCCTGCGTGACCAGCGCTGCCGAACCCCTTACTGCGACGCACCGGTTCGCCACGTCGATCACATCACCCGCCACGCCGACGGCGGTCCGACCAGCGCAGGCAACGGCCAAGGGCTGTGCGAACGCTGCAACTACGCAAAAGAAAGCCCAGGGTGGCACACCGCGACCACCTACGACCGGTACGGCCGCCACACCACCGAGATCACGACGCCCACCGGGCGCACATATCGAAGTACCGCCCCACCGCTACCTACGGGCGCTCGGGTGTTCTCCAGCGACATCCACGTCGTACACCTTCGCGCCACCGCCTGACCGGTCGTCCCGGTCCAGCCCTTCATCGCACGGCTGGCCGCCCGGCATCCGCGCCGCCATGGCCACCAGCCCGTAGGCCACCGCGAAACGATGCCCCAGCTGACCAGCCACGTTTCCGCGTCCGACGCTCACGTCATGGCCGAGTTGTTCGGTGACGGCACGGACCAGTTCGTCGTCGCCTGCGCCGCCTCCGACGAGCAGCACCCCGGTCACTCCGGGCGCCGCCCGCTCGATGCCCCGCATCACATTGCCGCCGATGACCTGCCGTTTGGCCGCCAGGCGCCAACTGCGCCACTCGGCCCCCGACAGCCGCGACGTGAACGGCAACCAGCCACTGGGAGCCGCGGTCAACAGCCATCCGCTGCACCGGCCGCTGACCGGGGTGTCCAAGAACTGCCGCCGGCCATGTTCGTCCTCGATGAGCTGGACCGTGACCGCCGTGACCGCCTCGGCACGTTTGGCGTATTCGGCCGCACTTCGGGAGATCTCCAGCGCGGCGGCCGTCGCCGCCGTCAGCAGCTGTCCCGCGCCCGGCAGCACGCTGCGGGATCCGTCGGACACGACGTCGACGGTGCCGCCGCCGACATCCACCACGACGACATCAGGGGTGATCCCGGGTGTGGTGAGGGCGCCGACGCGGGCCGCCGCAGCCTCCGAATCGACACTCGTCACCGGTATCCCCAATGCCCGGGCCAGCTCGTCGGCTCCTGCCGGCGGTTCCTGCGCCCCGCCCAGGGTCGCCATCACCAGGCTGTCCACGGCGACCGACCCCCGACGCGAATTCGCCTGCGCCGCGATATCGGCGAGATGAACCACGTAGCCGCCGTCCCCCGCCGGCCGGACGACGGGCTCCGGAACCGCCGGTTCGGCATCACCGAGGCAGACCACCGCGCAGGCACTGTCGAAGAGCTGGTCGGCGATCACCCGCGCGTCCGCCCGCTCGGCATCACTCAGGCCGAACACATCGGCAAGCCAGAACGGGTCGGTGAGCCGTTGCAGCGGCGCGATGCCCTGGCGCACTTCGACCGCGACGCGGGCTGACGCCGACAACGTCGTGACGTCGACGTCATCGACTACGGGCAGTGCCACGCACAGCCGATTCGACACCAGCACGGCCTCATCGTTGGCTGTCAGCACCGCGGTGACGTTGCACCCTTGGGCGACAGCGGCATTCACTCGCGCCGCCACCTCCTGGTAGCCCCACTGGGCCGTCGCGCAGACGACGACCGGGCGCCCGGGCTCGACACCGCCGAGGCACTCGACCGGAACCGGCCGGCCCACACCCACCGCGTCCCCGGCGGTGGTGGCCGCTGACCGGGTGACGATCGTCAGCCTGCCCGTCCGCCGGGTCTCCAGTTGGATCTGTTCGACGGTCGAGTGCACGGGCGGAGTCGGGGCGAACGCGGCCCGGTCGAGCACCAGCCCATGCGCCTCGGCCAGGCGCCGCACCAACTGTGCGGCACCCTGCACCGCCCGGGACGAACCCTTGCCACCACGGGTCGGAGTGCGGGCACTGGCCAGCACCGCGAGTTCGTCGGCCATCCGGCAGAGCACCACCTCGGTGGTGGAGTTGCCGATGTCGACACCGGCCCAGACGGTCACCGCAGCAGGCCGCGCCGCTGGTACGCCGTCGCCGCCTCCCGGACGAGTGCCGCACAGGTCGGCGCGTCCCGGTCCGCGAGGCGCTGTGCCAGTTCCTCGAGTTCGGCAAAGCTCGACCGGCGGGGACGCAGCGCCTCGTAGGCGGCGAGCATCTCCTCCGAGCTGAGAGCGGTCATCTCCGCGGCCCGCCGCAGGTTCATCGCCAACTGCACCGAGCCGGAACGCTGCGCGGTATCCGCTTGTGCCAGCAGGGTTTCCCGGCTCACCCGGATGTCGTCGAGAACAAGGTCACCGTTGCGGGCTGCCTCGACCGTCACCTCATCGAGGCTGCGGCCCGAGTGGGCGGTGATCGTCATCGCTTGAGCTCCAATTCCATGTTCACGCCGCGGTCTTCGCGATCGCTTTCGGACCGCTCGATGGCGACCATCGACACCACCCTGGTGTGGTACCGGGCGGTGATCGCCTCGTCGGTGTACGCGTTGCGCATCGGGGCGGGTGTCGCGCCCTTGGCGTGCCTGCCGGCGTTGATGCCGATCAGGCGGTACATCTCCGGCGTGATCAGCGGTGCGACACTGAGCAATTCGAGGTTGGCCAGCGGCGGAAGGTCGCGGCGGTGGATCAGGGTGGTGCCCTTGGCCTGCAATCCGATGCCGATCCCGGACCCGGACAGCCGGGCCGCGGATTTGCCGATCACCCCCAGGTCCACGGAGTCGGCGATCCGCACCAGGCGCGGTACGCACTGCTCTTCCTCCAACCCGGCCAGGATCTGTTCCAACGCGTCGTAGACGACCATGCCCGACAGGGTGCGAAACAGCTTGACCCCGAACGCGGGAGACACCCCGATGACGACCTCGCGGGGATCGTCACCCACGCCCGCGGGGCCCCGCACGACCAGCCGATCCGGATCGGCGAAGGTCGCCTGCTCCTTGACCAGATCGGTCACCGACCGGGCCTGCCGCACCGCGTCGATCTGGGCCTGACGCTCCGCCGTCGGCCGGTATCCGGTGCCGGGCCCGCGGTAGTCGTTCGGATCCTGCAGGGCCGACAACACGTTCATCTGCTCGTCGAAGATCGCCGCCGTCTGTAGGTAGTCGCCGGTGACGCGGGCCTTGGCCATGCCGAGGACGCGCTCGGCGATATCGGTGAAACCGGTCTCGGCGAGGGCGGCGACGATGTCGAGCACCGTGAGGCCCGACTGCTCGATCATCCGGGCGGCGCTGAGTATCTTCACCCCGTCGGTGTCGGGCAGATCCTTGGAACCCTCAGCCCCGACAACGGCTTCCACATGTTGGTCGTCGAAATCGGCGAGCCCCAGATATTCGAAAACCGCCCGGGTGGCTTCGGCGGCCTGACGGCGCATGGCTTCCAGCGTGGTCGGGTCCACCGACCGCAACCCGCCGTCGACGCCCCAGTCGCGCTGCATCACCAGGTAGTCGTCAAGGTCGGCGGCGTTGAAGTTGGACGGCCCGAACATGTTGTCGTAGGCCACCACCGACCCGAATCCGGAGAAGATGAAATCCGACCCCGACAACAACACCGGTAGCGTCCGACTGGTTCGGCGCATGGTCGATTCGGACACCAGCGAGTCGTTGCCGCTGCAGGATTCGAGCCCGCGCAGCATCACCATCAGGTTCTCGGCGATGAGTTCGCGGACACCGCCCGGAACCGACGCGGTGATCGAGGCTCCGTCGATACCACCGTTCTGAACACCCTGTGCACCAATACCTTTGGCCAGGGCGACGCAGCGGGACTCCAGGTAGTTCATCGACTTGCGCTCGGCCTGGCCCATCAGCACCTCTGAGCCCGCACCGCTGGACAGCCGCATCTTGATACCGCGGGAGGCGTAGGACGAGGTGAGAAACGCCTTCGACCACGGGGTGTCGTCACCGTCGGTGAAAACCTGCTCGGTGCCGTACACCGACACCGTCTCGGCGTAGGACACCAGTCCGCGCACCCCGAGTTCGAGCTCGCGGGCCTCCTCGACCGAGCACTGCGTCAGCGCTCCCGGCGCGGGCACCTGGGAACCGATCAGCAGGCCGACCGCGACGGCCGGGGCGTCGTCGAGCACCGGCACGGTGGCTTCCAGTTCCCGGAACCCGTAAACGACGGCGGTTGCGGCGTCGGCCGCGATGAGCAGGGGATCGTCGAGGCGGTTGGTGACGTGGGCCTGGTTCGCGGGGGTGCGGCGGGCCCGCATCTTCATCATCGCCATCTGGATCTCGACGGGCTGCAGCATCGCCACGACCCGAGCCATCTTGGCCGGGGTCAATCCGCCGCAGACGCGCAGCACCTCCTCACGCGGCACCGCGGAGTCGACGATCATCCGGGCCAGGTCGACCTCGCTCATCGCCATCGACTGCGGCGCCTCTGCCGGGTCGACGGCGTAGCGGACGATGAACTCGTCGATCGTGTCGAAATCGGCGGCCGCCTTCGAATCCATCTCCAGCACGGTGCCGTCGGCGGCCACCTTCCAGGAAGGTTCCGGATCGTGCGGCGACAGGTGCGAGATCATGCCCAGCTCTGGGTCGGCCTGAGCGAATCCGTCCAGGTTGACGCGCTGCTCATCCAGCAGTCGGATGCGCCCCAGCCGGTAATCCTGCTCGGTTTCGCTGCTGTCCGGGTTCATGGCGGTCGTCGTACCTCTCTGTCGCGTGACCGGCCAAGCATCGACTGAATGCCGCGGCGGAAACAACGCCCGCACGGCACCTTCCAACACAATGTGTGACGCCGGCGCGGCCGATGTGAGCTGCCTTACAACAAGGTGTTGGAAAGTGACCGACTGCGCTGGCGGAGCGGCCCGTGGTTCTCGCAAACTTGCCCCGGACTTCACCCGGCCGCCACCTGCGACCGGCAGTTAGGAGGAATCAACCCATGACCGAGGTTGTCAACGCGGGCCACCAGCCTGCACCTGACACATCGTCTGCCGGCAGTCCGGCCAAATTGCGCGGGCACCTCGGCGTGCCCGCCATCGTGCTGATGGTGGTGGCTGCCTCGGCGCCGCTCTCGACCATCGGCGGCAATGTGCCGATCGCGATGGCGTTGGGCAATACGACCGGTATCCCGGTCGCCTTCATCGTCGCGGGTGTCATCTTCGGACTGTTCGCGGCCAGCTTCGTCGCGATGTCGAAGTACGTCACCGACGCCGGCGCCTTCTACGCCTACATCCGGGAGTCGCTGGGCCGGGCGGCCGGCACCGGTGCGGCCGTGCTCGCGCTCCCCGCCTACATGGCCACGTTGATCGCCGTCGCCGCCTACGACGGCGTCATCCTCAACGAGCTGATCACCCGGTTCGGTGGGCCTGATCTCCCCTGGTGGCTGCTGACCGGGCTGGTGCTGGCGGCGGTCGCGTGGCTCGGATACCGCGACATCGACCTCAGCGCCAAGGTTCTCGGTGTCTTCCTGGTGTCCGAGGTCGCGATCCTCATGGTGGTCGATCTGGTCATCGTGGTGCGCGGCGGCGAGCACGGCCTCACCGGCGACTCGTTCACGCCGCAGGGCATCGCCGGCGGCTTCGGCATCGCGCTGCTGTACGCCTTGTGGGGATTCGTCGGCGTCGAGGCGACCGCGGTCTTCCGGGACGAGGCCAAGGATCCCGATCGCACGGTGCCGCGTGCCACTTACTGGGCGGTGGGCATCGTCGCCGTGTTCTACGCGTTCACCAGCTGGGCCCTCGTCGAGGGCAACGGCGGGCACGACGCCATCCAGCTGGCCACCGACGACCCCGACAACTTCATGGTGAACACCGCGGGCAAGTACCTCGGCATGGTCGGGCGTGATCTGAACACCGTCCTGTGGGCGGTCAGTGTCTTCGCATGTGCCCTCGCGTTCCACAACATCGCGTCGCGGTACGCGTTCGTGCTCGGCCAGAGCGGTGTGTTCTCGACGAAGATCGGCAAGGTGCACGAGCGTCACGGCTCCCCGTCGAACGCCTCGCTGGTCATCACCGTGGCCTCGTTCGTGGTCATGGGCATCTGCGCCGCGCTGCAGCTGGACCCGGTGTTGCAGATCTTCGGACCGGGCGGTGGCCTCGGCATCCTGGCCCTCGCGCTGCTGTGGCTGCTGACCACGATCTCGGTGGTGATCTTCTTCGTCCGGCGCGGCAACTCGACCGGCAAGGTGGTGCTGGCCTCGTTCGCGACGCTCGCCCTGGCCGGGGCCTTGGTGCTGGTGGTGTCCAACCTGACCCTGGTGGTCGGCGGCACGCCCACCCTGGCGGTGATCTTCGGGTTGTTGCCGCTGGTGTTCTTCGCCGTGGGCATGCTGCTGAGCCGACGGTCCACCGAGGAACTGGCCTCGATGTCGTCGGTCGGCTGAACAACCCCCGGCGTCGGTGGCCACCTGCCGGGCAGGTGGCCACTGCCGTCACTGGTCGCTGATACCGTCGGCTTCTACGCACCGCCGAGCAGTTGATCAGAAGGGAAGCGGCATGTCCGAGGACTCGTCGCTGAGCGTGGCGGCGGTCTTGACGATTCCACCTCTGGACCAGGGGTCAGTGGTCGCGGGGCACCGCGGGCTGGCCCGCGAGGTCCGCTGGGTAGACATCATCCACGCACCCGCCGAGGACTTCGTCCGGCCGGGTGACCTGGTGTTGACCACCGGCGCCGACCTCCGTCAACCCGGTGTGCGCGAATTCCTCGTCTCCCTGGTGGCCTCACCGGCCGCCGGCATCATCCTCAGCCCACCCCCGGACGTGGACGCGCACGATCTCCTCGAGCTGATGGTCCCCCTCGCCGACCAGCATGCGTGCCCATTTGTCTTGCTGCCCTGGGAGATTGCCTTCGCCGACGTCCAGAAGACGCTGCTGCCGCTGGTCAGCCCGACGCCACCGGACACCCGGGTGCAGATGGTCATCGGGCGCCGGGTGCGCGACGACCCGCGGTGGAGCGACACCGCCGACGGGTTCGCCAAAGCACTGCACGAGCTGGCTCTCGCCGCCGGCCTGACGGTAACGTCGTCGGTCACCGACGACCTGGTGATGAGCCATTTCTCTTCGGCTCCAACGGAATCGACGGTGTCCGGCTTGGTCGATTCCGCACAGCGACTCAGCATGCTTCCCGATGATCTCGTGATCTGGGCGTTGCTGGCGCCCGCCAACGGCCATGCGGTCACCGTTGCCGCACCGGTATCGCCGTCGCTGCCCGAGGGCCCGGCCGGTCCGATGCAGTTCGCCGAGGTGCTGCGGCAGCACCCGCGCAGCATGGCGACCATCCTGCAGACGCTGCAGCCGCTCGTGGACTACGACCGGACCCGGCGGGGACAACTCGTGCACACCTTGGAGATCCTGCTGGACGAGGCCACGAACACCAGCGCGGCGGCGCGGGCGCTGTTCCTGAACCGGCACTCCCTGCTGTACCGGATCAAACTGATCGAGGAACTCACCGGGCTGTCGCTGAAGAACCCCGCCGACCGTTTCCAACTGGAGGTCAGCGTGCGGGTCCACCAGATCAACGAAGCGCGCTGACTAGCTTTCGTACTGCCGCGGGTCGATCATCAGGTGGTCCGACACGTCCCCGACCATCTCCACGTCGACCTTGCGCTCGGTGAAGTACCAACCGTTTTCGTCACGGGCGAAGACGTCGGCGTAGCGCCCGACGACGATGGGCTGGAGTGCCACGGTGTCGGTCTTCTGCACGACGCAGAACGTCGAGCGGGCGGTGGCGCGCTCCCCGTCGATGTCGACGATCGGGTTGAGCACCAGATGCCGGGTCCGTGGAGTGTTGCCGTGCTCGGGGAACCGGCGCGTCGTCGACGCGAACAGCTTGGCGATGGCCGGCGCACCCGCCACCCCCATGAACTCACCACGGCCGAGCAGCTCCCCGACGCCGTCGAAGTCGCCGGCGTCGATCAGCTCGGCGTAGCGGTACAGCAGCTCGGTGACTTCGAGCTTGTCGACGCTCACGCAACCTGGCCCTTCACCACCGGCAGCCCCGGATCGCTGGCCGCATCCAGCGGCGACGGCTCCGCGCCTGCCGCGATCAGATGCGCGGCGAACGAGGCGATCATGGCGCCGTTGTCGGTGCACAGCCGGGGCCGCGGCACTCGTAGCGTCAGACCCGCTGCCGCGCAGCGTTCCTCGGCGAGTTCCCGAAGCCGGGAATTGGCCGCCACCCCGCCCGCGATCAGCAGGGTGGACACCCCGAGATCGGTGGCGGCGCGCACAGCCTTGGCGGTCAGCACATCGGCGACGGCCTCCTGGAAACCGGCCGCCACGTCGGCCTGCGAAGCCTCCGGGTGGGCCTCCACATAGCGAGCCACCGCGGTTTTGAGGCCGGAGAAGCTGAACACGTACGGGTCGTCCCTGGGCCCGGTCATGCCGCGCGGGAAGACGATCGCGTCGCGGTCACCGGTGCGGGCCAGCTCGTCGAGCACCCGTCCGCCCGGGTAACCCAGCCCGAGCAGTCGGGCCACCTTGTCGTAGGCCTCCCCGGCGGCGTCGTCGACGGTGCTGCCCAGCTCGATGATGGGCTCACCCAGCGACCGCACGTGCAACAGGTGGGTGTGCCCGCCCGAGACCAGCAGGCCCACGCTCTCGGGCAGCGGCCCGTGGTCGTAGACGTCGGCGGCCAGGTGTCCGCCCAGGTGGTTGACCCCGTAGAACGGGACGTTCCAGCCGGCGGCGTACGCCTTGGCGGCGGCCACCCCGACCAGCAGTGCCCCGGCGAGCCCGGGTCCGATGGTCGCGGCGACGACGTCGGGCCGCTCGATGCCTGCGGCGTCGAGGGCCCGGCGCATGGTCGGCCCCAGGGCTTCCAGGTGCGCGCGGGAGGCGATCTCGGGGACGACGCCGCCGTAGCGGGCGTGCTCGTCGACGCTGGAGGCGACTTCGTCGGCCAAAAGAGAAACGGTCGCCCCGCCACCGTCGTCAATGGCGAGGTCGGCGATGCCGACTCCCGTTTCGTCACAAGAGCTTTCGATGGCCAGAATGATCACGTCGGGCCCCCTTGGGGAAGGCGTTGCATGGTGTACGCGTCGGCCCCGCTGGCGCGGTAATACCGCTTGCGCAGGCCGATGTTGACGAATCCGGCGCTCTCGTACAGCGCGATGGCCGGTTCGTTGTCGGTGCGGACTTCCAGGAAAACCGTTCCACCCGAGGCGTAGTCGAGCAGGTCGTCGAGCAGCCGGCGCCCGATCCCCTGCCCCTGGAAGTCGGGGTCGACGCCGATGGTGTGGATCTCGTACTCGTACGGGCGCATTCGGCCCAGCCGCGAGATTCCGGCATAACCGACAAGCACTCCGTCGCTGCGCGCGGCGATGTAGCGGTTGTGCTTGGCGTCGAGCTCGGCGAGGAACGCCCGGGCCGGCCACGGGTCGTCCCCGGCGAACAGCTTGGCTTCCAGCTCGGCGCACCGCGTGGCATCGGCCCGGGTCAGCGCGTCGAACACGGTCATTTCCGAACCGCCGCAGGAGATTTGGGCACGGCGGGTTTGGCGTCGGGTCGGCGCAGGTACAACGGCACCAGCGGTTGCGGGTCATCCCAATCGGCGACCGCACGCACCAGGCCCGCGGGCGTCGGGTGCACCACGTCGAGCCGGGGCAGGGTGAACAGCGCGGCGTGCTCGGGCGAACCTGCCACCGCGGCGACCGAACTCGCCAGCACCGCCGCCACATCGCCGGGGGCGTTGACCGACGGACCGTCCACCCGGACCCCGTCGCGGTAATGCGCCCAGTACACCTCGCGGCGACGCGCGTCGGTGACCACCAATACGTCGCCATCGGTGTGGATTCCGATGCCGTCCAGGCTGCACACCCCGTGCACGGGAACGCCCAGCGCATGAGCGAACGCCGCGGCACTGGCCATCCCCACCCGCAGCCCGGTGAACGGGCCCGGTCCGCACCCGACGACCACCGCGTCGAGATCGGCCACCGTGATCCCGGCGTCGGAGACCGCGCCGAGCACGTTCGGCGTGAGCTGTTCGGCGTGCGCCCGGGCGTCGACGGTCACCCGCTCGGCGAGGGTGTGCACCGCGCCGTCCTCGTCACGACGGACCACGCCGGCGCTGACCGCCGGGGTCGCGGTGTCGATGGTCAACACATTCATGGGGTGCTCCACTGCCAGATCACCGTGCGCGTCTCGGTTTCGGTGTCGCGCTCGATCCGGATGTCCAGGTGATGATCGGAAAGACGTTCGGCCAGACCCTCGCCCCACTCGACCACCACCACGGCATCGTCGAGATCGGTGTCGAGATCGAGCGCGTCGAGTTCCCCCAGCAGGTCGACGCCGGGGTGATCGAGCAATCGGTACATGTCCACATGGACCATCGCGGGGCGGCCGGACTGTCGGGGGCGGTGCACCCGGGCCAGCACGAACGTCGGCGAGACCACCGGCCCGTCCACATCCATGGCCTGGGCGATGCCCTTGGCCATCACGGTCTTGCCCGCACCCAGTGGCCCCGACAACACCACCACGTCACCGGCCTTGAGCCCGGCGCCCAGCATCGCCCCCAGGGCGATGGTGTCCTCGGTGGTGGCCAGTTCGGCTGTGCCGGCGCTGCGCTCAGCCACGGAACCGGACCCGGTCGCGGACCCGACGGCTCAGGGTGACCAGTTTGGAGGGGGTGGCCCGCTCCACCAGACGGACCAGTGCGTCGTCGATCACCACGGGCTCCTCAAGCTGGACCAGATGACCCGCTCCTCCGACGATCACCAGTTCGGAGCGGGGTAGCTGTGCGGCCATGGCCTTTGAGTATTCCATTGGGGTGAGCAGATCCCGGTCACCACAGGCGATCAGAGTCGGCACTTTCGCCAGCACCCGCAGCGCCCCGGCCTCGTCGTGCACCTCGAGGGCATGCAGGAACTCGACGAGCGTGGTGATCGAGGTGCCGTGCATCATCCGCTGGGAGAACTCGACCACGCTCGGGCTGATCGCCTCATCGCCGTAGGACGCCGCCCGCAGCACCGGGCCGATCACCGATCGGGCCGCACCGCGCGTGTGGTGTACCGCGCCGGGGGCATAGCGAGCCACGAACCGCACCGCCTCCAGCGCCGGGTTTCGCAGGATCTCCCCCAGCGGCGAGCGGGCCACGCCTTCGACCGCCGAGGAGATCACCGCGGCGCCGACGATCTGTTTCGGATATCGGTGCGGGAACTGCCGCGCATGCGAGAGCACCGTCATGCCGCCCATGGAATGCCCGACGAGCACTGCGGGTCCACGCGGAACCGTCACGGCCAGAACCGATTCCAGATCACGGCCGAGTTGTTCGACGGTGTAGGTGTCGGGTGATGCGGTGCCGGACTGACCGTGGCCGCGCTGGTCGTAGAACACCATCCGCACCTGCGGACCCCACTGCTCGGCCAGCCGGGTGCGCTGAAAGTAGAAGGCGCCCATACGCAAACAGAAACCGTGGGCAAACACCACCGTCAGCGGGGCGTCGTTGGGGCCGACCTCGCGCACCGCGAGCGGCACCCCGTCATCGGTCGTCACCACGGAGCTTCGGTCGGCGTCGAGGCGTTCGAAGTCCTCGCCGAGGTACGGATCCTCGCCTGCCCTGCGGCGGGTCAGCGACCGCGCCACGGACCGGCCGGCCACGGTGCCGACAGCGGTCACCCCGGCCGCGCCCGCGAGCCACTGAGCATTGCGACTCAACGCCCGCGACCTGCCTGCAGATACGTGCGGGCGATCCGGCCGCGCGGGCTGGTCACCACCTCATAGTTGATGGTGCCCAGCAGTTCGGCCCAATCCTGGGCGGTCTGTTCGCCCTGGGTTCCGGGACCGAACAGGATCGCGTCATCGCCTTCGGCGACGTCGGTGGTGTGCGGACCGAGGTCGACGACGAACTGGTCCATGCAGATCCGCCCGACGGCCGGGCAGCGCCTGCCGTTGATCTCCACCTCGATCTTGCCGCTCAACGATCGGAAGATGCCGTCGGCGTAGCCCACCGGGAGCAGGGCCAGCGTGGTGTCCCGGTCGGCGATCCACCGGTGGCCGTAGGACACCCCGTCACCGGCATGCACCGAACGCACCAGCGCCACCGGGCATTTCAATGTCATGGCGGGGATCAACCCCATATCGCCGCGCTCCGGGATCGGGCTCAGCCCGTAGACCGCGATCCCGGGCCGCACCATGTCGAACGCGAGGTCCGGACGGGTCATCGCCGCGGGCGAGTTGGACAGGTGAGCGAGCTCGAACACCACACCTTGGGCCGCGGCCTGCTCGCGCATCGCGGTGAGGCGCTTGCCCTGCAGGTCGTTGAACGGGTTGTCCGGCTCGTCGCCGTGCACCAGGTGGCTCATGATGCCGCGCGGCTGGATCGCCCCTTCGGCCTGGGCGCGGCTCAACGCAGTGATCACGTCGGGGAAATCGGCCGGGCTGACACCGTTGCGGCTCAACCCGGTGTCCACCTTGACCGTGACGGTCGCGGTGCGGCCGGTCCGACGCACTGCTGCCACCACGTCGCCGACTTGACGCACCGAGGACACCGCAACCTGCACGTCGGCCTCGAGAGCGGGGACGAAGTCGGTGCCCGGTGGGTGCAGCCAGCACAGCACGGGAGCGGTGATTCCGCCGGCGCGCAGGGCCAGCGCCTCGGCGATCGTCACCACACCGAGTTCGGCGGCCCCGGCGGCCAGCGCGGCCCGGCCGACCTCGACGGCACCATGCCCGTAACCGTCGGCTTTGACCACAGCCATCACCCGGGCGTCGCCGGCATGCTCACGCAGCAGGCGGACGTTGTGGTCGATCGCGCCGAGGTCCACCACCGCCTGCGGCGATGCGTGCGGCGTCAGCGATGTCTCGAGTTCGGTCGTCTGCATGTCATATCACCGCCGACCATTGTCCCAGAGGTACGTATCCAGGCTGATCAGCGGACCGGTAGGGCCTTTCTAGTGCGCAAACGGCTGTAGATCGTTGAATGCTCCGCTCGGCTTGAGCTTGTCGAGGCGCCCGAGCACCGTGATCATGTCCTCCTTGAGCGCCCGGGCCAGATCCGCGGAGAATCCCTCCCGCACGACGACCCGCAGCACCACGACGTCGGTGGCGCCCTCGGGCATGGTGTAGGCCGGCACCTGCCAGCCGAAGGCACGCAGTCCCTCGGATATGTCGAACTCGGTGTATCCGGGCTTGCCCTTGAGCTGGAAGCTGACCACGGGGATGGCCGAGCCGTCGGTGATCAAGTCGAAGTGCTCGCTGTCGCGTAGCTCGTCGCCCAGCCAGCGCGCGGTCTGTGACAGGCACTGCATCACCTGGGTATATCCGGCCCGGCCGAGCCGCAGGAAGTTGTAGTACTGGCCCACCACCTGGTTGCCGGGCCGCGAGAAGTTCAGGGTGAATGTCGGCATGTCGCCGCCGAGGTAATTGACCCGGAACACCAGATCCTCGGGCAGGTACTCCTTGCTGCGCCACACCACGAAGCCGATGCCCGGGTAGGTCAGCCCGTACTTGTGGCCGCTGACGTTGATCGACACCACGCGCGGCAACCGGAAATCCCATTCCAGGTCGGGGTGCAGGAACGGGACGACGAACCCACCGCTGGCGGCGTCGACGTGGACCGGGATGTCCAGACCCTTGGTTTGTGCGAGCTGGTCCAGCGCCGCGCAGATCTCCGCGATCGGCTCCAGTTCCCCGGTGTAGGTGGTGCCAAGGATCGCGACAACGCCGATGGTGTCCTCGTCGACGGCGTCGAGCACCTGCTCGGGGGTGATCACGTAGCGGCCCTTCTCCATGGGCAGATAGCGCGGTTCGACGTCGAAGTAGCGACAGAACTTCTCCCACACCACCTGGACGTTGGCGCCCATCACCAGGTTGGGTCTTCTGACATTCCAGCCGTCCTTTCCTGACCCCACCTTCTCGCGCCAGCGCCATTTCATGGCCAGGCCGCCCAGCATCACGGCCTCGCTGGAGCCGATCGTGGAGACTCCGCACGCGGCCGACGAGTCCTCGTCGCTCAGGTTCTCGGCGTGGAACAGGTCGGCGACCATGCTCACGCAGCGCGCTTCGATCGCGGCGGTGGCCGGGTACTCGTCCTTGTCGATCATGTTCTTGTCGAACGTCTCGGCCATCAGCTTCTCGGCCTCGGGGTCCATCCACGTGGTGACGAACGTCGCCAGGTTCAGCCGTGAGCTGCCGTCGAGCATCAGCTCGTCGTGGATGAAGCGGTACGCCGCACCGGGTTCCATCGCCTCATCGGGCAGGCGCAGGGACGGAACCGGGGCCATCGCCAGCCTGCCGGTATAGGCCGGCGAGATGTGCTGGGTACGAGGGTGCTTGTGCGGCATGGAGATCCTTTTCTGCTACAGCGCGGCGATCGCGCCGCGGACATGGGCGAGGATGCGCGACGCCGACGTCGGCGCCGGGTTGGGACCGGGATCGGCTGCCGACAGGTTGGCGGCGCGGGCATGAACGAATGCTGCCGCCGCGGCGGCCTCACCGGAGGGCAGTCCGGCGGCCAGCAGAGCACCGATGATCCCGGACAGCACATCACCGGATCCGGCTGTGGCGGCCCAGGATTGGCCGGCCGGGTTGAGATACGTCGTGGCACCGGGTTCGGCGATGACCGTGACGTTGCCCTTGAGCAGCACGGTGGCCCCGAGCCGGTCGGCCAGGTCGCGGGCGGCAGCGACGCGATCGGCGCCGGGCGGATCACCGGCCAGGCGCTGGAATTCGCCGGCATGCGGCGTCAGCACAGTCGGCGCCCTGCGGCCGGCGAGCAACCCGGGATCGGCGGCCAGCAGCGTCAGCGCGTCCGCGTCGACGATCACCGGCAGATCGGAATCGAGCGCGAAACGCAGCGCGGCCTTCGCCGTGTCATCGGTGCCCAGTCCGGGCCCGACCACCCAGGCCTGGACCCGGCCCGCCTCCTGCGGGCTGGGCGCGGCGATCACCTCGGGCCAGTGCGAAAGTACCTGCGGTCCAGCACTTCCCGCATAGCGGACCATTCCGGACGTGGCGGCCACCGCGGCGCCGGTGCTCAACACGGCCGCACCGGGATAGGTTGCCGAACCGGACACCACACCTGTCACGCCCTGGGTGTACTTGTCGTCGTGCGGACCGGGGATCGGCCAGCGGGCCCGGACGTCGGCCACCTCGAGCCCCGCCAGATCGGTGGGTGCCAGGTCCAGCCCGATGTCGACGAGTTCGACACGACCGCACTCCCCCAGGGCGTGTACCGGTTTGAGGCCGCCGAACGTCACCGTCAGGGCGGCACGCACATGTGGGCCGTCGGCGGCCCCGGTCTGCACATCGAGGCCGCTGGGGATGTCGACCGCGACCACCGGCGCGGCGTTGGCCTCGAAGACCGCCGCGGCATTGGGGCGCAGCGGCCCGCGCCCCGAGATGCCGACGACCCCGTCGATCACCAAATCGGTTGCCGCAGCGATACCGGACACCACGCGACCACCGGCCCGCCGGAATGCGGCCAGGCCCTTGGCGTGAGTTTTCTCCGGATTGAGCAGGACGGCGTCGGCAGCCGCACCGCGACGACGCAGGAACGTCGCCGCCCACAGCGCGTCGCCCCCGTTGTCGCCGGAACCCACCACCGCACAGATCCGCCGGCCCGCGACACCACCGGTCCGCATCTTCAGTTCGGTGGCGATCGCCGTCGCCAGTCCATAGGCGGCGCGGCCCATCAGCACACCGTCGGGCAGCGATGCCAGCAGTGGCGCCTCGGCCGCACGGATCTCATCGGCCGAGTAGTAGTACCGCATCAGCTCCCGCTCCGCTCGATGTGTCGTCGACTTTGCCGCGCGCCAACAGGTTACGTGTGTTTGCTCGGGACAGTCAGGAGTTTGCGCCGACCAGGCCGCTGCGTCACTTTCGTGCGATCCGCGCGATCGTGGCCGCGGCTTCGCGCAACCGGTCCGGTGGTTGCGACGCATACCCGAGAACCAGACCGGGCGATCCGGGCAGCCGCCGGTGCCACGACACGGGATGCACCAGGACGCCCGCATCACGCAGGTCGTCCGCCAGCGCAATGTCATCAGCGCCCTCGGGCAGCGTGACGAGCAGGTGCAGGCCGGCGGCAACACCGCTCACCGTCACCCCGGGCAGCGCCTCGGTCAGCACCTCCAGCAGGGCGTCCCGGCGGGCCCGGTGCCGCGTGCGCACCAGCCGAACGTGCCGGTCGTATTCGCCTGACTCGAGCAACCGGGCGAGCACCAGCTGCGGGAGGGTCGGGCTGCCGAGGTCGGTGGCATGCTTGGCCGCGACCAGGCCGGGACGCCGCCGCGGGGGCGCGACCACCCAGCCCAGACGCAACGCGGGGGCCAGGCTCTTCGAGGTGCTCCCGGCATACGCGGTGCGATCGGGCGCCGACGGGTGCAGCGCGGGCACGGGTGCCCGGTCATAGCGGTATTCGGCGTCGTAGTCGTCCTCGATGATCAGCTCCCCGTCCCATTCGAGCAGCTCGCGTCGGCGGTGCGGGCCCAGCACCACACCCGTCGGGAACTGATGCGCCGGGGTGAGGAAGACGGTGGGTGCGCCGGTGGCGGCCAACTCGGTAACCCGGATGCCGTCGGCGTCGACAGGAACCGGCATCGGGCGCAGACCCCAGTACTCGAGTTCGTCGACGGCCCCGCGCGAGCCGGGATCTTCCACCGCGATCGTGTCGAGGCCCTCATCGCGCAACTGCTGGGCCAGCAACGCAACGGCCTGGGCGACGCCGGCGACCACCAGGATGTCATCGGGATCGATCCGCAGGCCGCGGGTGCGCCCCAGCCAAGGTGCGAGCGCGGAGCGTAGCCGCGGATGGCCGCGAGGATCTCCGTAGCCCAGGTCTTCCGGCGAGGTTTCGGCCAGCACCGCGCGTTCGGCGCGCAACCACGTGCTGCGCGGAAATGCCGACAGATCGGGCACGCCCGGTGAGAGGTCGATTCCCTGACCGACCGGCAGGCGAGGGCGCGGCAGCCGTGACACCGGCGGCGCCGGCGGAGCGGGTTCGGCCCGGGACGGCCGGACTGGCTGTGCGAGTACATGAGTGCCGCCGCCGGCATGCCCGCTGACCAGACCTTCGTCGGCGAGACGCCGATAGGCCTCGACGACCACACCCCGGGAGACTGCCAGTTCGCTCGCCAGCACCCGGGTGGGCGGGAATCGGGTGCCCGGCGTGAGCTTCCCGTCCGCGATCGCGGTGCGCAGCGCGTCGGCCAGCCAGTCGGTGAGTCCGCGCGCCGGGGCGGTCGACGGATCGAGTTGCAGGAAGTCCGCGCCTGCGATTTGGTCCATGACAAATGTCCAAACTTGGTTCTGTTTGTTGGACCATATTGGCGCCAGCATGAGAACATGTCCAGCCCCACCCGCGCCGGCCTGTCCGGAGCCCTCGGCATGACGTTCGTCGGCGGCAGCGTTGCCGTCTCGGGTGCGCTCGCCGATGCGCCAGTGCACACCGCGCAGGCATTGCGCTACGGCATCGCCTGTCTGCTGTTGCTCGCATGGGTCCGATTCACCGGCCAGAGACTGCGGCGCCCTCGAGGCACCGAGTGGCTCTGGCTGCTTGGCGTCACCGTCAGCGGCCTGGTGCTGTTCAACGTGGCCCTGGTGTACGGATCGCGCCACGCCGAACCCGCGGCGCTGGCGGTCGCGGTGGCGTGCGTGCCGCTGGCGCTGGCCGTCGGCGGACCCCTACTCGAAGGGCACCGCACCCAGGCACGTGTGGTGGCCGCCGCGGTGGTGGTGAGCGTCGGGGCGGTCATCGTCGAAGAGCTGGGCCGCACCGATGCCATCGGACTGCTGTGGGCCGTAGTCGTTTTCGCCTGCGAGGCCGGTTTCACGCTGCTGGCGGTGCCGGTGCTCGGTTCACATGGCGCCGCAGGGGTCTCGGTGCACACCACCTGGATGGCTGCGGTGATCTTCGGCACCCTCGCGCTCACCACCGAAGGGTGGAGTGCGGCAGGCGCTTTCGACAGCGGCGAGATCCTGGCGATCGGCTATCTGGCCGTGTGCGTCACCGCGCTCGCCTTCGTGCTCTGGTACACGTGCGTGCGCCGGCTGGGCGCCGGGCGGGCCGGGCTGCTCACCGGCGTGGCACCGGTGGCGGCCGCGGCGATCGGCATCCCGGTCACCGGGGCGATTCCCGGCAGCGCAGTGTGGGCCGGCATCGGTCTGATCGCGTGCGGCCTGGCGCTGGGCATGAGCAACAACGGTGTCGCCGGTCAGGGACCGCCCGCACCGGAACGCATGCCCGAGATGAGCAGGTTCAGCCCGAAGTCGAATCGCGCGTCGAAGTCGAGCAGCCGCTCGACGGGGCTCGACGCAAGGTGCGGATAGTCCCCGGTCTGCACCACGCCGTCGAGCGTCTCGGCCTCACCTCCGGCCGCGCCCTGCTGTTCCAGCACCTCGCCGAGGATGTAGCAGAACAGCGAGCTGGCAGCCCACAAGGCGCGTTCGCGAGCCAGACCGCCCGCTTGGATACTGCCGACCAGCGTATCGACGAAGGTCAGATTGGCCCGCTTGGCCGCGTAGTTGCCGCCGACGATTCGGGCTCCGTCGCGCTGCGCCAGCAGAGCCGAACGCAGGCCCGCAGCAAGGCTTTTGACGCGAGCGGTCCACTCCGAGTCGGCAGTGTCGGAGTTTTCAAGCGCCTTCGCCAGAATCGTCTCGGCCATCTCGTCGATGAGGGCGTCCTTGCCGTCGACCAGCCGGTAGATCGTCGGTAGGTGAGCCCGCAGCCGGTCGGCCAACCGGCGCATGGTCAGCGATTCCAGTCCGCCGGCGTTGACCAGGGCCAGGGCTTCCGCGACCACGCGGGCCACCGACAGGTCGCCCAGCGCCACGCGATCGTGACCAGTCGAGGCGGTTGACACGTTAACGATGTTAACACTACGCTCTGACCTGCGATTAACACTGTTAATACGGAAGGAGGATGTGTTGTGGGCAGTCAGCCGACAGCCGACGGGATCGGCGTCGCCGTCCGCCAACTTCGGTGGGAGGCCGACGGCGTGGTGTCCGTGCAATTGCAGCCGCGTTCCGGCGAGTTGCTGCCGGCCTGGGAACCCGGAGCGCACATCGATCTACTCCTGCCGACCGGTATCCAGCGCCAGTACTCGCTGTGCGGCCCGGTCGGTGAGCGGTCGTACTACCGCATCGGGGTACGCCGGGAACGGACCAGCCGCGGCGGTTCCGAGTACGTGCACGCGTTTCTGCGGCCAGGACAACAACTTACGGTCGCCGCTCTGCGGAACACCTTCGAGCTGCATCGGGCCGGCTCATATGTCTTCGTGGCCGGCGGCATCGGAATCACCCCGATCCTCCCGATGATCCGCCAGGCCGAATCCTGGGGCCTGGACTGGAAATTGCTCTACGGTGGACACACCGCCACCTCGATGCCGTTCTCGGACGAGCTCCGGGAATACGGAAAACGGGTGAGCTTCTACGCCTCTGACGCCGACGGTCGCATCCCTCTCGGTGAGCACTTCGCCCAGGTCCGGTGCGGGACGAAGATCTATGCCTGCGGCCCGTCGGCGCTGCTGTCGGCGCTGCAGGATGCCACCGCGCACTGGCCGGCGGACAGCCTGCGTCTCGAGCGCTTCACGCCGAGGAAACGGGCGCCGGCCGTCGACGACAAGCCGGTCGAGGTGGTGTGTGCGGCGTCGGGCAAGACCGTCGATGTCGAAGCGGGCCAGAGCATTCTCGGCGCGCTCGAAGGTGCCGGCGTCAACGTGCCGTCGTCGTGCCGTTCAGGTATCTGCGGTGCCTGCGAGACCGCCGTAGTCGAGGGAGTGCCCGATCATCGCGACGACATTCTGTCCGAGTCCGAGCGAGCCGCCAACGATCGCATGTTCATCTGTGTGTCCCGGGCCCGCACTCCGCGGCTCGTGCTCGATGTCTGAAGGGGCCCGATGATGAAAACGCCAGGTACAGCGGCAGACTCGTACACCCCCGTCTCGATGGAGCGGATCAGGGAGATCGTCGGGCACCCCGAACGGTTCATCGCGGAGAAGAAAGAACCGAAGCTGGGTGAGTTCTCGGCCCGGTTCATCGCCCACAGCCCGTTCTTCTGCATGGCGACCGTGGGCGCCGACGGCCAGTTGGACACCAGCCCGCGAGGAGACCCACCGGGTTCGGTGCGGATCCTGGACCCGTGGACGCTCGCCATCCCCGACCGCCCGGGAAACAAACTTGCCGACAGCCACGAGAACATCACCACCCACCCCGCGGTCGGTCTGGTCTTCTTTGTGCCGGGCATCCGCGAGGTCATTCGGGTCAACGGCGACGCGTTCGTCACCGACGACCCCGAATTGCTCGAGATGCTCAGCGCCGACGGCAAACCCGCTGTGTTGGCCACCATCGTGCGCATCCGCGAAGTGTTCGGGCAATGCGGCAAGGCGGTGATCCGGGCCAAGCTGTGGGAGGGCGACAGCCGCGGACTGGCCCACGCCGTGACGTTGGGCGGCGACTTCTACACCCTCTCGATTACCGAGAGCGCGGCGAAGATGGCCGAGAAACTCGGCGACCTCGCCGGGTCACTCCATGCGGTGATCGACGATCACTACGAGAACGAGCTGTACTGATCTCAGACTGATGCGGTCGCAGCAGCGGGCTCGACCGTCACCTTGATGGCCTCACCGTTCTGCACGATCGAGAAGGCGTCGAGCACCTCGTCGAGCGGGATGTGGCGTGTGATGAGGTCCTTCACCGGAACCTGGCCGGTCGAGATGTACTGCAGCGCACGCTTGTTGTGCTCCGGCGCGGAGCCATTGGCCCCGTGGATGTGCAACTGCCGGTAGTGCACCACATTCGAATCACACGTGATGGTCGGGTTGGTCTTGGGCAGTCCACCGAAGAACGAGATGCGCCCGTTGCGGGCCGCCATGGCGATGGCCTGCTCCTGGGTGACGTTGGCCGCGGTGGCGGTGATGACGACGTCGGCGCCGCGGCCGCCGGTCAGTTCCATCACCTTCTCGACCACGTCGACCTCCGACGCGTTGATCACCTCGTCGGGATGCACGGCATCCGCCGACATCTTGAGCCGGCTTTCGTTCACGTCGACGAGATACACCGGGCCGCAGTTGTGTACACCGCGCGCGATGCGGATGTGCATACAGCCGATGGGGCCGGCACCGAACACCACGACGGTGTCCCCCTCTTCGATGCCGAGCAGATCCTGCGCGTTGATCGCGCACGCGAACGGTTCGGCCGCCGACGCCTCGTCGTAACCGACGTTGTCCGGAATCCGGTTCAGCCCATCGACTTTGAGAACCTGGCGCGGAACGATCATGTACTCGGCGAAGCCGCCGTCGTACTGGTAGCCCATCGACGTCTGGTTCTGGCAGACGGCCATCCAGCCCTTGCGGCACTCGTGACACTCGCCGCACGGGACCGCCGCGATCACCTGAACCCGGTCCCCCTCAGCCCAATCGGTGCCATTCGCGGTGTTTACCTGGGCACCCACCTCCACGATGTCACCGGCGATCTCGTGGCCGATGGTGCGCGGCGGGGTCAGGTTCTGGTGCCCGTTGTGCAGGATCTTGACGTCGGTGCCGCAGGTAGAGCAGTTGCGCACCCGGATCTTCACCTCGTCGGGGCCGCATTGAGGCTCCGGCACATCCTCCAGTCGGACGTCCTCGGGGGCGTAGTAGCGCAGGGCTTTCATGACGGTCCTCTCGACTCACAGGGACTGGCGGTAACCGAGTTGATATCAGCACCCTAACCCCAATCCGGTCATAAAACCACATTTTCTTCTGCCCATTTACGCCCGATTGCTTGCACTAGTGCCCACTTATGCGGTGTACTGAGTGGGCATGTGACCGGCGTCACCCAGCAGCCGGCAAGATCGGAGGTCGTCAGATGTCCACTGTCGAAGCGCCACGCACCGGAGTTCGGGTGCACGTGCAGAAGCTGGGCACCTCGCTGTCGAACATGGTGATGCCGAATATCGGCGCCTTCATCGCCTGGGGCCTGATCACGGCCCTGTTCATCGAGCAGGGCTGGCTGCAGGCCATCTTGTCCGGACTCAGAGACCCCGACGGCTGGGTCGCCAGGATCGGCGGCTGGGGCAGCTACGACGGTGCGGGCATCGTCGGCCCGATGATCACCTACCTGCTGCCTGTCCTGATCGGATACACCGGCGGCCGGATGATCCACGGCAACCGCGGTGCCGTCGTCGGCGCGATCGCCACCATGGGGGTGGTCGCCGGCGCCGACGTCCCGATGTTCATGGGCGCGATGATCATGGGGCCGCTGGGCGGTTGGGCGATGAAGAAGGCCGACGCGCTCTGGGAGGGCAAGATCCGGCCTGGTTTCGAGATGCTCGTCGACAACTTCTCCGCAGGGATTCTCGGCATGCTGCTGGCCATCCTGGGGTTCTTCGGTGTCGGACCGATCGTGTCGTCGTTCACGCGTGCCGCCGGAAACGCGGTGGATTTCCTGGTCAGCCACGACCTGCTGCCCCTGACCTCATTGCTCATCGAGCCGGCCAAGGTGCTGTTCCTCAACAACGCCATCAACCACGGGGTGCTGACCCCGCTGGGCACCACCCAGGCGCTGGAGACCGGCAAGTCGATCCTGTTCCTGCTGGAGACCAACCCCGGCCCCGGCCTGGGAGTCCTGTTGGCGTTCATGGTGTTCGGCCGCGGCGCCGCCCGCGCCTCGGCACCGGGCGCCGCGATCATCCAGTTCTTCGGCGGGATCCACGAGATCTACTTCCCGTATGTGCTGATGAAGCCGAAGCTGATCGCGGCCACCATCCTCGGCGGCATGACCGGCGTCTTCATCAACGTACTGTTCGGCTCCGGGCTGCGCGCCCCGGCCGCGCCCGGTTCGATCATCGCGATCTACGCGCAGACCGCAGGCGGCAGCTTCCTCGGCGTGACGCTGTCGGTGCTCGGGGCCACCGCCGTCTCGTTCGTCGTCGCCTCGCTGCTGCTCAAGACCGACCGGGCCGCTGAGGAACCCGATCTGGCCGCGGCCACCGCGGAGATGGAGGCCCTCAAGGGCAAGAAATCCAGCGTGGCGTCCGCTTTGGTCGGTGCGCCCCGGGGGCCGGTGTCCAACATCGTGTTCGCCTGTGACGCCGGCATGGGGTCATCGGCGATGGGTGCGTCGGTGCTGCGCAAGAAGATTCGGTCCGCAGGCTTCGGTGACATCGCCGTCACCAACCAATCGATCGCGAACCTCACCGACACCTACGACCTGGTGGTCACGCACCGCGATCTGACCGACCGGGCCCGGCTGAAAACCGCTTCGGCCGTTCACGTCTCGGTCGAGGATTTCATGAGCACACCGCGCTACGACGAGATCGTCGAGATGCTGCGAGACACCAACTCAGAATCCGCTGCGAAAGCTGCCGATGAGCCCTTGCGCGAAGACCAGAAAACCGAACAGCAGCCCGAAAGCACTGCGAGTGAGGTGTTGCCGCTGGAATCGATCGTGCTGGCCGGCACCGCCACCTCGGCGGACGCCGCCATCGACGAGGCCGGTGCCCTGTTGGTCGCAGCGGATGCTGTCGACCCGGCCTACGTGGAGGCCATGCACGAGCGCGAGAAGTCGGTGTCGACGTACATGGGCAACGGCCTGGCCATCCCCCACGGCACCAACGAAGCCAAGACCGCGATCCGCCGCACCGGGATCTCCTTCGTGCGCTACCCCGAACCCATCGACTGGAACGGCAAGCCCGCCGAGTTCGTCGTCGGCATCGCCGGGCTGGGCAATGACCACATGGCCCTGCTGACCAAGATCGCCCACGTCTTCCTGGACAAGGACGAGGTGGCCCGGCTGCGGGCGGCGACCAGCGCCGACGACATACGTGCAGTGCTTTCGGACAGCAAATAGCCGACGCCACACCCGGGTGCCCCAGAATGGCAAGCGTGGATTCAGATACCCGTCAGAGTCGCATCGTGGAGTTCGCGCGCAGCCGGGGCCGCGTCGAGGTGCTGACGCTGGCCGAGGAACTCGACGTGGCGGCCGAGACCATCCGCCGCGACCTCAAGGCCCTGGCCGGCAGGCGCCTACTCAAACGGGTGCACGGCGGCGCGATCCCCCTGGAGACCGCCGCGTTCGAATCCACGGTCGAATACCGCAGCCAGGTGGATCTGGCCCAGAAACACCGCATCGCCGCCGCGGCGGCACATCTGTTGCACGGCGCCGAAACCGTCTACCTGGACGAGGGTTTCACGCCGCGGCTGATCGCCGAACAGCTCGCCGATCAGGAGCTGACCGTGGTGACGTCCTCGCTGCTGGCCGCCGAAGCGCTGGCACACAGCGAGACGGTGACCGTCATGATGATCGGTGGGCGCATGCGCGGACGCACCCTGGCCACCGTCGACCACTGGGCGGTGGAGCGGTTGAGCAGCCTGGTCATCGACATCGCCTTCCTGGGCACCAACGGAATCACTGCCGAGCACGGCCTCACCACACCGGATCCCGCCGTGGCGGCGGTGAAGCAGACCGCGGTGCAGGTCGCGCAACGGTGCGTGCTGGTGGCCGCGCACTCCAAGTTCGGGGAGACGAGTTTCTGCCGGTTCGCGAATGTCTCCGACTTCGAGTCCATCGTCACCGGCACCGAGTTGCCCCCGGGGGAAGCGCAACGCTACGAAGCGTTGGGGCCGTCGGTGATCCGCGCCTGAGGATCGTCCCAGAACTGCCCCGCACGTCGCGCGATCTCTTCCGGATATTCGCCGTTGATGGCATGTGAAGCATCGGCCCAGAGTTCGACCTGCCCGCGCGCCAACAGCTCTCGTGCCCGCACGACTGCGCGATCTGGCTTGAGCATGACACTGCGGCCTGCGATCAACGCCAGCACCGGAACGTCCAGCCTCCGCAACTGGTCATCGGTGAACAGTTGCGGCATCGGGGTGCGCAGCGTGAAATCCTTTGCCCCGGCATCGATCAGCGCGGACTCGATCTCGGCGCCCGCCATGTCGGAGCCGCCGGCTATCCAGCTGTGCACCCGACGGCGCCAACTCTCCGGCACCCCCGGCGCGAACAGCGTCACCGAGGCAAGCATCGCCTTGGCCGGGATGCCGGTGAAGGTGACCACCGGGTCGAGCAGGGCCAGCGAAGCGATCCGCCGCGGCCGGTGCACCGCGTAGTTCACGGCGGTCCAGCCGCCGATCGACACCCCGAGCAGATGCGCTTTGTCCAGCTCGAGACCGGCCAGTGCCTCGTCGAGCCACTGCGCCTGGTCCGCACCCCCGCGAATCGCCCTGTGCTGCACGGACAGACCCGCCTCACCGAGCAGGTCGATGCCGTAGACCGTGCGGCGTTGCAGGAGCGGCCCGAGATTGCCTCGGTACATCGGCGTCGACGCGTTGCGGCCCGGCAACAGCACCACCGGTGCGCCCGCGTCCGGCCCGGCGAAACGGTAAGCCCGCACGGACCCGAACGAGGTTGGCACGTCGAACAGTTCGAACTGCGGCAAAGCCGCCATCCCGGCCCGGTACGTGCCAAGGAAATGCTCGAACGCGGCATCGGAGACGAACGCTCCCAGCCCACCCCGGTCCCACCGCCCGGCGATGTTGACCTCGGGAACCCGTAGATCCATCAGACCTCGATCAACGTCGTCCAACGTTGACTTGTGTGCGAAATTTCTCCGGAAACTCGCACACAAGCCGACATTCGAGGTGCAGCCGCTACTCGACGGTGACGGACTTGGCCAGGTTGCGCGGCTTGTCGACGTCGTACCCGCGCGCCCGGGCCACCCCGGCCGCGAACACCTGCAGCGGGATGGTCGACAGCAACGGCTGGAAAAGCGTTGACACCGCCGGGATCTCGATCAGGTGATCGGCGTACGGCCGGACGGTGTCGTCACCCTCCTCGGCGATCACGATGGTCACCGCACCGCGGGCCTGGATCTCGCGGATGTTGGACAGCAGCTTGGCGTGCAGCATCTGCGCGTTCTTGGGTGACGGCATCACCACGATCACCGGCAGGTCTTCGTCGATCAGCGCGATCGGACCGTGCTTGAGCTCGCCGGCGGCGAAGCCCTCGGCATGCATGTACGCCAGCTCCTTGAGCTTGAGCGCACCCTCCAGCGCCACCGGGTAGCCGACGTGCCGGCCCAGGAACAGCACCGTCGGCGACGTCGCGAACTGCCGGGCCAACTGCCCCACCGATTCGATGCCGGCCAGCACGCGGCCGATCAATGCCGGCATGGCCTCCAGATCGTGGTACTCGCGCTCGACCTCGTCGGGGTACTTGGTCCCGCGGGCCTGCGCCAGCGCCAGCCCCACCAGGTAGTTCGCCGCGATCTGGGCCAGGAACGTCTTGGTGGCGGCCACACCGATCTCCGGCCCGGCCCGGGTGTAGAGCACCGCGTCCGCCTCGCGCGGGATCTGGCTGCCGTTGGTGTTGCAGATCGCCAACACCTTGGCCTTCTGGGTCTTGGCGTGCCGCACCGCCTCCAACGTGTCGGCGGTCTCGCCGGACTGCGAGATCGCGATCACCAGGGTGCTGCGGTCCAGCACCGGGTCGCGGTAGCGGAACTCGCTGGCGAGCTCGACCTCGACGGGCAGCCGGGTCCAGTGTTCGATGGCGTATTTGGCCAGCAGACCGGAGTGGTAGGCGGTGCCGCAGGCGACGATGAAGACCTTGTCGATCTCGCGCAGTTCCTGATCGGACAGGCGCTGCTCGTCGAGCACGATCTGGCCGTCGACGAAATGCCCCAGCAGGGTGTCGGCGACCGCGGCCGGCTGCTCGGCGATCTCCTTGAGCATGAAGTAGTCGTAGCCACCCTTTTCGGCGGCATCCAGGTCCCAGTCGATGTGGAATTCCCGGTAGTCCCGGCCGGCCTCCAGGTCGTCCCGGCCGAAGAAGTCGGTGATCCGGTAGCCGTCGGCGGTCAGCACCACAGCCTGATCCTGACCGAGTTCGACGGCATTGCGGGTGTGCTCGATGAAAGCCGCCACATCGGAGCCGACGAACATCTCTCCCTCGCCGATACCCACGACGAGCGGCGTGGACCGGCGGGCGGCGACGATCGTGCCCGGATCATCGGCGTTCGCGAACACCAGGGTGAAGTGGCCTTCCAGGCGCTGCAGCACGGCCAGCACCGAGGCGGGAAAGTCCCCGGCGGTGTCGCCGTCGGCGTACTGCCGGGCCACCAGGTGCACGGCCACCTCGGAGTCGGTGTCGCTGGCGAACTCGACCCCGGCGGCCTCCAGCTCGGCGCGCAGGACGGCGAAGTTCTCGATGATGCCGTTGTGGACGACGGCGATCTTGCCCGCCGCGTCGCGGTGCGGATGCGCGTTGCGGTCGGTGGGACGGCCATGGGTGGCCCAGCGGGTGTGGCCGAGGCCGGTACTACCGGTCAGCACACCTTCGTCGGTCTCGGCGAGGGTGGCCTCCAGGTTGGCCAGCCGGCCCGCGCGGCGACGTACCGTCAACCCGCCGTTGCCGTCGATCAGCGCGATGCCCGCGGAGTCGTAGCCGCGGTATTCCATCCGGCGCAGCGCGTCGACCACGATGTCTCGGGCCGGGCGCGCCCCGACGTAGCCGACGATTCCACACATAGGGTCCCAGGGTAGTGCAGTCGGAGCGCTGGCCCGATTCCGCGCGACGGCGTTTGACACATATCACCCCACGGCGAAACCACCCGGGCGCGCCTCAGGCGCGATCGGCCCGCTCACGCGCCGCGACGGCCTGCGCTACGGTCAACGCGTGGCCAGCACAAAGAAGCTCTTCGCGGGGTTGACCCGCCGCGGACCGCATCGGGTTCTGCGCGGTGACCTGGCGTTCGCCGGCATGCCAGGAGTGGTGTACACACCCGAGTCCGGCCTGAACCTGCCCGGTGTGGTGTTCGGCCACGAATGGATGACACGCGCGGAGAACTACACCGGCACGCTCGAGCACCTGGCGTCGTGGGGCATCGTCGCGGCGGCGCCCGACACCGAGACGGGCCTGGCTCCGTCAGTGCTCAATTTCGCCTTCGATCTGGGCGCGGCCCTCGAGATCATCACCGGGGTGCGGCTGGGGACCGGCAAGATCAGCGTGCACCCGGGGAAGCGCGGTGTGGTCGGGCACGGTTTCGGCGGATCGGCCGCGGTGTTCGCCGCCGCCGGTATGGGTGGTGACCCGGCCCGCCCGAAGGCCGTGGTGTCGCTGTTCCCGACCGTGACCAAGCCGCCGGCCGAACAGCCCGCGTCGACGCTGCGGGTACCGGGCCTGGTCCTGACTGCCCCCGGCGACCCGATGACACTGCGCTCGAACGCCGTGGAACTGGCCCGCGCGTGGGACGGCGCGACGCTGCGGACGGTCAGCAAGGCGCAGGCCGGTGGTCTGGTCGAGGGGCGTCGCCTGGCGCGTTTCATCGGGCTCCCCGGCGCAGACAAGGACACCCAGAAGATCGTCCGCGGCCTGCTCACCGGGTACCTGCTGGCCACATTGGCCGGCGACAAGACCTACCGCGACTTCGCTGATCCTGAGGGCGATCTGCCGCACACCGAGCACGCCGACCCGAACGCCGATCCGGTGGCACTGGAGGACAAGGTCGTGGCGCTGCTCAAGCCGTAGCCGGGCGTCACACCAGGGTGGTACCGCCGTCGACGGTCAGCACCACGCCGGTGCCGAACTCCTGTTCCATCAGATAGACGTAGGCCGACGCGGTATCGGTGGGTTCTCCGATCCGGCCCACGGGGAGATTGCTCGCGAACTGCTCGTACACCGCGTCCCGATCCGCCTCACCGAGCGCCGACCACAGTGGTGTCCGGATCGGCCCCGGGGCAACAGCATTGACGCGCAGCGGGGCGAGTTCGACGGCCAGGGCCCGGGTCATCGCGTTGATCGCACCGCAGACCGCGGTGGGCAGCACTCCCAGTCCGGGCTTCTCAGCGGCCGTGCCACTGGTCAACGTGATCGACCCGCCCGGGGTGATCCGGGGCGCGAAAGCGCGAATGACCTGCAGTTGGCCGGTGAAGCGGGTGCCGAGGAAGTCACCGATCACTTCGGCGGTGAGTTCCGCCAGTCCGACCATGGTGAGTGACTCCCCTGCGGTGAACACGAGATGCTCGATCTGCCCGACCTCGTCGACGAGGTGACTGAGCGACGCAGGGTCACCGAGGTCGACAGTCATCCCGCGAGCGGTCTCGCCGAGTCCGGCCACGGCGCGATCGACGTTGGATTGGTTGCGCGACACCACGATCGAGATGCCGCCTCGGTCCACCACCGCTTCCGCGACGCCCAGACCGATACCCGAGGTACCGCCGACGACCAGGACCCGTGCGTTCTTGAGGTTCATGAGTCCACTGTGAGTTCACCCGAGCTCGGTCGTCCAAGACTCTTTTCGCCGTTCGGCGATACCCTCAAGGCATGGGCGTGCCCGATCTCGACCTGCGCAAGCTGCGGTATTTCGTCGCAGTCGCCGAGGAGCTCAATTTCGGGCGTGCCGCGCAGCGCCTGCACATCGCGCAGCCCGTGCTGTCACGACAGATCCGGTCGTTCGAGAACGAGCTCGGTACCCAACTGTTCCTCCGCGACAGCGCCGGTACCCAACTGACCACCGCCGGCGCCCAGTTGCTGCAGGATGCCAAAGTTCTGCTCGACGACGCCCGAGCGCTGCGGCAGCGGTTGGCCCGAGCCGCTGGGCACACCGTGACCGTGACGGTCGGGGTGATGGCCGGGCTTCGCGCGACCGCGGCGGCCGCCGCGTTCGAGGCAGGCGACCCGCGCCGCCGCGCGGTGGTGCGCCAGATCCCGTGGCAGCAGCAGGCCGAGCTGGTCAGGTCCGGCGAGGTGGATGTGGTCTACGCGCGCGAACCCGTCGACCACCGCGGGCTGGGCAGCGCCCCGCTCCTGGAAGAGCCGATGGACGCGGTGTTGCCCGCCGACGACGATCTGGTGGCGCGCGGATCGGTACGGTTGGCGGATCTCGCATCACGCGTGTTGCTGCTGCCGGACCCCGCGATGGTTCCGGGCTGGCAGACCGACATCGTCGGGCCCGGCCAACGTTGGGCACCACCCCGCGAAGAGTTCCGCACCGTGGAGGACAAACTCGAACATGTCGCCGCGCGTGAGGGTTTCGTCATCCTGCCGCACTCCACGACCGCGTACTACCGGCGGCCAGACGTGCGTGCGGTGCCGATCGAGGACCTCGGCCCGAGTCGCGTCACCCTGATCTGGAATGCAGCCACCGACAACCCGATACGAGACGAGTTCGTCGCGGCCGCGCTGGCGTGCCGGGATCAGACAACGTGATCACGCCGAGCAGCTACACCACCCAGCCAACCACCTTGCTCACGCCGTGATGCCTGCGGCGTCGCTGGGCAGGTGCTCCCCCAGCCGGGGCGGTGCGCTGCGGTACTGCACCGGCGTCGCCGACAGCGACACCGGGTTGGCGACCTGAGGGGTGCTGCTTCCGGGCACCGGGACCGTCGCGGCCAAACCCAGTTTCTCGGCGAAGCTGAACGCCTCGGCCATGTCGTTGATGGGTCCGGCGGGCACCCCAACGGACGTGAGGACGTCGTACCAGTGGTCGGCGCCGTGATCGCTGAACCTGGCCTCCAGGAGTGCGCAGAGTGCATCTCGATGGCGCACCCGTAAGGCATTGGAGGTGAAGCGTTCGTCGTCGGCGAGCGCGTCGAGGCCTAGCGCATTGACCAGCAGCCGGAACTGCTTGTCGTTACCGACGGCCAGCGCGATGGGGCGATCGGCGGTGTTGAAGGTTTGATACGGCGCGATGCTGGGGTGCCGGTTGCCCATGGCGGCCGGGACGGCGCCGGCCCCCAGGAATCCCGAGGCCTGGTTGACCATGGAAGACAACAACACTGACAACAGGTCGGTGTCGACGCGTTGCCCCTCCCCCGTACGGTCACGATGGGCCAGTGCCACCAGGATTCCGCTGAGGGCATGCGCGCCGGTGAGCACGTCGACCATCGCAACACCAACTTTGGTCGGCTCGCCGGGTTGTGGGCCGGTGATGCTCATCAGCCCGCCGACGGCCTGGACCAGCAGGTCGTAGCCGGGCAGCTCGGCGCCGCCGGCACGGCCGAATCCGGTGATGGCGCAGTAGATCAGGTCGGGTTTGATCTCGCGGAGGGTGTCGTAACCGAGACCGAGCTTCTCCATGGTGCCCGGCCGGAAGTTCTCGACGACGATGTCGGCGCCGCTGACCAGCTCGCGGGCCCGGGCAACGTCGTCGGGATCGGTGAGATCGAGCACCACAGAACGCTTGTTGCGGTTGACGGAATTGAAGTAGGTGGCCACGCCGTCTGCGTCATACGGCGGGCCCCATTCGCGGGTGTCGTCCCCGACGCCCGGCCGTTCGATCTTGATGACGTCCGCCCCGAAGTCGCCGAGCATCATCGTGGCGTACGGGCCGGCGAGCACGCGGCTGAAGTCGACGACGGTGATTCCGTCGAGTGCGCCGGCGATCATGAGCGCGGCGCTCCGCCGCGCACGTACGCCGTTGTGGTGTGGGTGAAGAATTCCCGGGCAGCCGATCCCTGTTCCTTCGGACCCAGCCCGCTCTTCTTGGCGCCACCGAACGGCACATGCGGATCCGCACCCGCGGATTCGGAGTTGACGTGCAGCACCCCGACGTCGATGTGTTCGATCGCCTGCAGGGCGCGGGTCAGGTCCTGGGTGAAAACCGCTGCCGAAAGGCCGAATTCGCTGTCATTGGCGAGCGCGAACGCTTCCTCGGCGTCGGCCGCGCGGCGCACCGCGAGCACTGGGCCGAACAACTCGTCGGTCCACAGGTCGGCGGGCCGGTCGCCGAGTTCGATGACCGTCGGCGCGATGAAGTAGCCCTGAGCCCGCATCTCGTCCGTATACGACTGCCCGCCGGCCAGGACTGTCGCCCCCTGGGTCCGCGCACTTTCGATGCCGGTCGTGATGGACTTGTGTGCCGACTCGCTGACGACCGGCCCCATCTGAGTGGCCTCATCAACCGGATCGCCGACGACGAGTGCCCCGGCCCGGTCGACGAGCGCGTCCAGGAAACGGTCGGCGATGTTCTCGGTGAGGATCAATCGGGAAGTGGCCGTGCACTTCTGGCCGGTCGACCGGAAGGCACCCAACATCACCTGCTCGACCGCCAGGTCCAGATCGGCGTCGTCGAGCACAACGGCGGCATTCTTACCGCCCATCTCGGCTTGCGCCGGCACCCCACGGGCGGCTGCCATGCTGGCGATCCGCCGCCCGATATCGGTGGATCCGGTGAAGGTGACGGCATCGACGCCGGGATGGTTGACGATCCCGTCTCCGATGGCCGAGCCGCCGATGAGCAAATTGAGCACACCCGCGGGCAGACCCGCGATGTCGAGCGCACTCGCCAGGCGCGTCGCGAGCAACGGCACGGTGCTCGCCGGCTTCCACACCACCGCGTTGCCGTAGATCAGGGCCGGTGCGATCTTCCACGCCGGGATGGCGATCGGAAAGTTGAACGGGGTGATGACGCCCACGACCCCAATCGGCTTGCGGGTCACCAGGATCTGTTCACCGGCCCGCGGGGAGGCATAGATCTCGCCGGCCTGCCGGTCCCCCTCGTTGCCGTAGTAACGCAGGATCTGGGCCGCGCGACGCACTTCACCGATGCCTTCGGCCAGCGTCTTGCCTTCCTCCACCGACAGGTCGCGCCCCCACTCGCCGGCGTTGTCGTCGAGGATCTCGGCCGCGGCCAGCAGCACGCCGCCGCGCGCCGCCATCGGGGTGGCTGCCCACGCGCGAACCGAGTCGCCGGCAGCTGCCACCGCCGCTTCGAGGTGGTCTGCGCTCGCGGCCCCGCCTTCTGCGACGACAGACTGTGGCCGCGAAGGATCGACACTGCGGACGCTGTCACCCTCGCCGGAAATCCATTGTCCGGCAATGAGGTGCCGCAGACGCGCGGGTGTGTGCGTGGTCATCCGATTGCTCCAATCAGGTTGCGGCGGCTCAGCGGAAGGCGGCTTGGCCGGTGAGGGCTTTGCCGATGGACAGCAGGTGCATTTCGGAGGTGCCTTCGTAAGTGAGGACCGATTCGAGGTTGTTGGCGTGGCGCAGCGGTGAGTATTCGAGGGTGATGCCGCTGCCGCCCAGCAAGGTCCGGCACTCCCGCGCGATGGCCAACGCTTCGCGCACGTTGTTGAGCTTGCCCAGGCTGATCTGCTCGGGCCGCACCCCTTCGGCGTCCTTGATGCGGCCGAGATGGATCGCCAGCAGCATGCCCTTGCCGAGTTCCACGGTCATGTTGGCCAGCTTCTCCTGGGTGAGCTGGTAACTGGACAGCGGCTGGTCGAACACCTCACGCGCACCGGCGTAGTCGATCGCGGTCTGCAGACTGTCGCGGGCCGCACCCAGTGAACCGAACACGATGCCGAACCGGGCCTCGTTCAGACACGACAGCGGGGCCGAGAGCCCCTCGGCCAGCGGCAGCTGCGCCGAAGCCGGCAACCGGACATTGTCCAGGACCAGCTCGGAGGTCACTGAGGCGCGCAGGGACAGCTTGCGGTGAATCTCGTTGGCGGTGAAGCCCGGGGTGTCGGTGGGCACCACAAAACCCCGGATCCCGTCGTCGGTCTGCGCCCACACCGTGGCCACATCGGCCAGGTTGCCGTTGGTGATCCACATCTTGGTGCCGTTGAGCACCCAATCCGAACCATCGCGACGCGCCCGGGTGCGCATCCCGGCAGGGTTGGAACCGAAATCAGGCTCGGTCAGACCGAAACACCCGATCGCCTCCCCGGCCGCGAGCCGGGGCAGCCACTCGTTCTTCTGCTCCTCCGAGCCGTAGCGGTAGATCGAGAACATCGACAGCGAGCCCTGCACCGAGACGAAACTGCGGAACCCACTGTCACCGGCTTCCAGCTCCATACACGCCAGCCCGTAGCTCACGGCATTGGTGCCCGCACAGCCATACCCCTGCAGATGCATCCCGAGTACCCCGAGGCCGCCGAACTCCTTGGCCAACTCCCGAGGCAACGTGGCCGATTCGAACCATTCACCGACATTCGGTTTGAGCCGGGTATCGACGAACTGGCGGACCGTCGCGGCGATATCGCGCTCATCCTGATCGAGCAACCGGTCGGTATCGAACAACTCCAACGGCCGGTAGACGGACTTCTTGGCAGCCGGAGCGGCAGCGGTGGTCGTCATGAGGTAACTCCTAAGCGAGATGCGGTGGGTGAATTAGAGCGCGGCAAAGGCGTCGCGGACAACGCCCAAGGCCTCGACGAGCAGGTCATCCGAAATCGACAGCGGCGGCAGGAAGCGCAGCACATTGCCGAAGGTTCCGGCGGTCAGGGTGAGCACGCCGTTGTCCAGGCAGTGGCGGCTGACGGCGGCCACCGCGTCGCGATTGGGGGTACGTGTGCCCGGAACGACGAGTTCGGCGGCGATCATCGCGCCACGGCCGCGAATGTCACCCAGGACTTCTGTCGTGTCGGCGATTCCGCGCAGTTCGCGCACCAGGATGTCGCCGATGGCTTGCGCGCGGTCCAGCAATCGATGCTGCTCGATCTCGTCGAAGACGCCCAAGGCCGCCGCACAGGCCACCGGGTTACCGCTGTAGGTGCCGCCGATCCCGCCGGCATGCGCGGCGTCCATGACGTCGGCGCGCCCGGTGACCGCGGCCAGTGGCATGCCGCCTGCCAGGCCCTTGGCGGTGACGATCATGTCGGGCACCAAGCCGTCATGCTCACTGGCGAACCACGTTCCGGTGCGGGCGATTCCGGCCTGCACCTCGTCGGCGATCAGCAGGATGCCGCGGTCGCGGCAGAAGTCCGCCACCGCAGGCAGGAATCCTTCGGAGGGAACGATGAATCCGCCCTCACCCTGGATGGGTTCGACCACGACACAGGCCACCGCGTCGGCGCCGATCTGGGCGTCGATGAGTTGGGTGAACTGGCTGAACGCCTCGGCGGCGCAATTCTCCGGGCCGGACGGCCAACGGTACGGGTAGGCCATCGGCGCGCGGTACACCTCGGGCGCGAACGGCCCGAAACTGTGCTTGTAGGGCTGGTTCTTGGCGGTCATGGTCATCGTCAGCAGCGAACGGCCATGGAAGGCGTGGTCGAACACCACCACAGCCGGCCGCTTGGTGGCGGCGCGGGCGTACTTCACGGCGTTCTCGACGGCTTCGCTGCCGGTGTTGAACAGTGCGGTGCGCTTCTCGTGTGTTCCGGGGGCCAGCTGGTTGAGCCGTTCGGCCACCTCGATGTAGGGCTCGTACGGGGTGGCCAGGAAACAGGTGTGGGTGTAACGAGCCAGTTGGTCGGTGGCGCGCGCGACGACGGCAGGCGCGGCGTTGCCCACGGTGGTGACCGCGATGCCACTACCCATGTCGATGAACGAGTTGCCGTCGACATCGACGATCACGCCGCCGCCGGCACCGGCCGCGTAGATCGGCGCGCCGCTGGACAGGCCCGCCGGCAGGGCGGCGGTGCGGCGGGCAGCCAGTTCGCGCGAACGCGGCCCGGGCACCTCGGTAACCAGTCGGCGTTCCTGACGCAGTTCCGGACCGCCGACCACCGTGTCGAGCATCGTCATCTCGCTCGTTCCTTCCGTCGATGTGACGTCAGCGTATGAATCATCGCGCGAATGTCACATCGCCGAATCGGACAATTTTGGAACATCAGCTATCCATTCTGGACATTCCAGATCAGCGGCGACTCCTTCGACACTGTGGGCCTCGAACAGCAGGACGCCGAATGGAGAGACTGTGATGAGCTGTGACGTCGCCACCGCCGGGCGAGTCGAAACCGACGCGATCGCCGATGCGCTCAACCGGATGCAGCCATCGGGTCTGCCACCGCGCGAACAGATGATCTTCGTCGACCCCGGCGCCGCAGGCACGCCCCGCGCCCTGGTCGCCTGGGCGGAACCGGCGCCGTTGCTGACCGAGGCCTGCGCTCTGTTCGAGCACTTCGGCCTTCAGGTGGCGGGCCAGCATCCGGTCGCAGCTCCCGGCCTGCCGTTGACCGTGGCAGTGTTCGATTTCGTCACCCCTGCCGACTGGCGTGCCGACAGCGAGATCAAGCTGGCCGATGCGTTCGCTGCGCGCAGCGCCCACGGTTTCCTGATCGATGACTATGCGCGCCTGGTCATTTCGGCAGGCATCACGTGGCGCGAGGTCATCCTGGTGCGCTCGGTCAGCCGGTTCGTACGCCAAGCGGGGTTGGCCATGTCGGACGGCTACGTCCTCGACACCTTGGCGGGCCAAGCAGACTTCGTCGCCACCCTCGTGGAGCTGTTCGCGGCGCGGTTCGATCCGCAGCTGTGTGATCGAGAATCACGGGTGGCCGACCTGCAGGACCGCTTGGCGGGGCTGATCGAGGCGACCACGTCGGTCGACGAGGACCGGATACTGCGGGCGTTCGCCTCCTTCGTGTCGGCGACGTTGCGCACCAACTGGTTTCAGCGCGATCCCGACGGCAGGCCCAAACCGCACGCCTCGTATCTGATCGACTCCTCGAAGCTCCACCCACGCGGTCCGATCGTGCCGTTCCGAGAGATCTTCGTCGACAGTGACGACGTCGAAGGGATCCACGCCCGGAGTGGACCGGTCGCACGCGGTGGGCTTCGATTCTCCGACCGGCCGGAGGACTACCGCACCGAAGTCCTCGGCCTGATGAAGACGCAAACCGTGAAGAATTCACCGATCGTCCCGGTCGGCGCCAAGGGCGCATTCGTGCGCAAGAACCCGGCGGTCAGCGTCGAACAGTGCTACCGCACCTTCGTCTCGGGACTGCTCGACCTCACCGACAACCTGCTCGGCGATCGTGTCCGCCCGCCCGAGGACACCGTCAGATACGGCGGAGACGACACCTACCTGGTGGTGGCCGCCGACAAGGGCACCGCCCGATTCTCTGATGTCGCCAACGAGCTGGCAATGCACCGCGGATTCTGGTTGGGAGATGCGTTCGCGTCCGGTGGTTCGGCGGGATACGACCACAAGAAGATGGGCATCACCGCTCGCGGGGCATGGGTGTCGGTCCGCGCACACTTCGCCGACCTCGGACGCGACGCCGACGCCGACGCCATCACCGTCGTGGGCATCGGCGACATGTCAGGTGACGTCTTCGGCAACGGAATGCTGTTGTCGCCCAATCTCAAACTGGTCGCCGCCTTCGATCACCGGCACATCTTCGTCGATCCGGACCCTGACCCGCGGGCCGGCTACGCCGAGCGAACCCGACTGGCCGCGCTGGCGACCAGCAGCTGGGACGACTACGACCGCGCCGCCCTGTCCCCCGGCGGCGGGGTCTGGTCGCGCAATGCCAAACGAATCGACCTGCCCGCGAAGGCTCGCACGGCGCTCGGCATCTCCGCCGAAAGTGTCACGCCCGACGACGTCATCCGGGCCATCCTCACCGCGAATGCGGACCTGCTGTGGAACGGCGGCATCGGCACCTACGTGAAGTCGGCGCGCGAAAACAACACCGACGCGGCGGATCCGGCCAACGATGCCGTCCGCGTCGACGCCGACCAGCTGCGGGTGGCGGTGATCGGCGAGGGCGGGAACCTCGGGCTGACGCAACGTGCCCGCATCGAATACGCTCTGGCCGGCGGACGCATCAACGCCGACTTCATCGACAACGCCGCGGGAGTGGCCTCGTCCGACCGCGAGGTCAACCTCAAGATCGCCCTGCAATCGGCCCTGCGCGCGGAGCGCGTCAGCGCTACCGGCCGCGACGAGATGTTGACCGGCTGCCAGGACGAGGTCGCCGCAGCGGTTCTGCGAGGCTGCGAGAACCAGGTGGTGGCCATCGGTCTGGCCGAAGCCCAAGCCCCTGCGCTGCTCAATCGCCACGAACGACTGATCGAGAATCTCGAGCAGGTATCCGGTATCAGTCGCGCCGCCGAAATGCTGCCAAGCAGAGCCGAACTCGTCTCGCGTACCCGCGCAGGCCGCGGCCTGACGCGTCCGGAGATCGCGGTGCTGCTGGCACATTCCAAGAATGTCGTGCGCGACGAGCTGCTGGACTCCGAGGTACCCGACGATCCGATCTTCTCCGCCGCGTTGCGCGATTACTTCCCCGTGCCGTTCCACACCCACCTCGATGCCGACATCTGCTGCCATCGGCTCGCCCGGGAGATCATCGCCACCCAGATCGCCGACGACCTGATCAACCACGTCGGCCCCGGTTTGATCTATCAACTCGACGAACGCCTGGGCGTATCCACCCCGGCGGTTGCGGCGGCCTACACCGTGGTGCGCCACCTCTTCGGAATCGATGACATGTGGCGTGAGGTGCTGGAGCGGACCGTCGGCGGCCCGTCCCGGCGCGACGCGGCCCTCCGCTCGGTGCAGCGTTTCATCGAACACGCCGCGGGGCGCCTGTTGCGCCGCCACGGCGGCAACCTGGACATCGGCACCACCATCGCGGCCTACCGGCGACACGTCGACACCCTGCACCGGCACCGCCGCGACTTCGGCGACCGTTGGGCGCGGCTGCGCCCGGACTCATTGGACCTCAGCCGCACGGCCACCAGAATGGGCGTCGACATCATCGCGGTGGCGCAGGTGTTCCTGGCGATCGACGACCAACTCGACCTGGACTGGATCGACCGCGGACTGCGGGCACACACCACGTCGACCTGGTGGGATGCCATGGGCACCAGCGCTATCCGCGACCAGTTCGCCGACACCCACCATCAGCTGACGGCTGCGGTGCTGAGTCTGGCCGCCGACCCGGAGGAAGCACTGCGCCTGTGGCGGGACGGCGCAGCGACGGCGCTGGGGCGATTCGGCCGGATGCGCGCCGAACTGGGCCGCGACAACGTCATCGATGTGGCCCGCGGGGCCAGTGTTCTGGCCGAACTCGCGCTACTGCTTCGGCACACCGACTGCCTGGTCCGCTGAGCCGGCGCGGCCGGTCAGCCGGCCACTCACAAAGTGCCGCTCAGCGACACCAACGACCATGGTGTCGCTGAAACCGGAAGAGCTGTAGGCGAACTCGGGTCCTCGAGCTTGGATCCAGCGACATGCTCAGCGTCGTTGGCGACGATCACGCGCCCCTCGGAGTTGGTAAGCGCCACGGGCGTGCGATGCGCGGCGAACGTCGGCAACAGTGCGGCGTCCAGTCGGGCCACCGGTACATCAGCCCCTGCCACGCCGATGAATTCTCCACGCTCGGAGGTCACCGGCACGGCGAACGTACACACGTACAGATCGACGCCGGTGTAGTCCAGGTACGGCCCGTACACGCACCGGGTGCCACGATCGCGGGGCCCGGAATACCACTCCATCGTTGAGTAGTCGTAGAAGTACTCGCTGCCCGGATTGAGATCCAGTTCGAGTCGTTGTGCCTCTCCTCCGGTTTTGGGGTTCGGCTGCCACCACTCGAGGAACCGCGGAACGTCAGCCAGCGCGCTGTCTGCGACGACGAATCCGACCCCGTTCACCAAATGTGCTTGCCGATGCAATTCAGCGATCACCGGGTCGCGGAGTGCCGCGAGGTCAGTCGAGGCCGGCCTGGCACCCGAGGCTTCGATGCGGTCCCACAGTGCACTGGTTGCGACTGCGACCCTGCTCAGCGAGGCGAAGATGTCCTCGACGAGTGAGGTCACCTCCGCGGACACCAACTCGAGCGCCGGGTCGCCGTTCTCGGCGCGAAACGACCGGTCCGTTCCGTTCGCCATCATCTCGAATGCCCTTCCGTCTCTATCGGCGTCAGCCTAGGCACCGGCGCCCGGCAGGATGCCGGATCGATCTGCGGACTCATGCTCTGGCGAGCTCCATCCGCAGGCCGATGAGCCGTCGGATGGTCAGCGCGCCGTACTCCTCTGCCAATGATCGCGCGGCCGCCTCATCCCCGGCCTCGATCGCGTCGACAAGACGGTGATGTGTGGCCGCCTCGACCGCGGGGTCCAACCCCAGCCGCGGCAACCAGACCATCGCCGCCAGCTCAGCCTGAATGTTCACCTCCGCGCGGGTGAGGCGAGCGGACTGCGAACACACCGCGATCTCGATCTGGAAGCGACTGTCGGCACGGCGGCTGGAGATCGCGTCCTCGCTGTTCGCCAAGCGATCGGCCAGCGTCCGTAGCCGGGCGATATCGGCTGACACAGCTCGGCGGGTCGCCAGCACGGCAGTCGCACCGGCGACCGCGAAGTGCTCGTCCCCCAGGTCACGCAAGCCCTCGACGGTCAGCTCCTGCAACAGCGCCAGCGATCGTGTGTGCACGTCTTCGGCTGACGCACGCACGAAGCTCCCGCCGCCGCGACCTCGCTTCGTCACCACCAGCCCCTGCTCCCGCAAGATGGCCAGCGCCTCACGCAGGGTCACGGTCGATACGCCCAGTTGAGTGGCCAGATCGATCTCGCTCGGAAGTTGCTCCCCGTCAGAGATCACCCCGAGGCCGATCGCGGCAGAGATCCGCGCCACCACGGCATCCGTGCGTGGGCCACTACCGGCCAGCGGCGACAACACAGCCCCCACCGCGGTCAGGCCGCGCAACTGTTCGACCGCCACTGTTCCCTCCTGCCAGGGCAATTTCGACGATGGTACGCGATAAGTCTTGAACTATGAACTATGGTCCTTTATGTTTTAATCCTATGGCTTGCCTCACAGCCCGCCCCTGAACATGGCCCCTGACACAGAAAGCCGGCCGCCTATGTCGAAATCTCCCGAGCCGCACGACGAGGACCACGCGCAACTCGCCGCGCTCGGCTTCCAGTCCGAGTTCAAACGAGACATGAGCCTGTGGGCCAATTTCTCGCTCGGCTTCACCTATCTCTCGCCGGTCGTCGGCATCTACACCGTTTTCGCGTTCGCACTCGCCGCGGCAGGCCCGCCGATGATCTGGAGCCTGCTGATCGCCGGCTTCGGGCAGATGCTGGTCGCGCTGGTGTTCAGCGAGGTCGTCGCCCAGTTCCCGGTCGCCGGCGGCGTGTACCCGTGGGCCCGCCGACTGTGGGGCCGCAAATGGGCGTGGATGACCGGGTGGGTGTACATGTTCGCGCTGCTGGCCACCATCGCCGGTGTCGCCTACGGCGCCGGTCCGTTCGTGGCGACCGTATTCGGTTTCACCTCAACGGTTTACACCACCGTCGTCTGCGCACTGATCGTGCTGCTGCTGGCCACCGTCATCAATCTCACCGGCACCAAGATGCTGAGTTACTTCGCCATCTTCGGCTTCACCGCCGAGCTGATCGGCGCGCTGATCGTGGGCGGGTGGCTGTTGCTCACCCAACGCCACCACGGTTTGGGCGTGCTGTTCGACAGCTTCGGAGCACAAGGCGAGCACAGCTTCCTCTACGCGTTTCTCGCGGCCAGCTTGATCGGCGTCTTCCAGTACTACGGATTCGAGGCCTGCGGTGACGTCGCCGAAGAGGTCCGTAACCCCGGAGTGCAGATCCCGAAGTCGATGCGACGGACGATCTACATCGGCGGCGCCGCAGCCACTTTCGTCTGCCTCAGCCTGGTTCTGTCGGTCGTCGACATCGGCGCGGTGATCCGCGGCGAGGACGTCGATCCGATCTCGACGGTGCTGGCCACGGCCTTCGGTCCGGTGGGATCCAAGATCGTGCTCTGCATCGTGCTGATCTCGTTCGTGTCCTGCGCCCTGAGCCTGCAGGCCGCGGCCAGCCGACTGCTCTACTCGTACGGTCGCGACGGCATGATCGTCGGCTCCAAGTTGTGGGCCCGGTTCGACAAGAAACGCCACGTGCCCCCGTACGCGCTGCTCGCCGCCGCCGTCATCCCCGCCGCCCTCATCATCGGATCGATCGTCTCCACCGACGCGCTGACCAAGCTCATCAGTTTCGGTTCGGTCGGCATCTACATCGCTTTCCAGATGGTCGTGTTCGCCGCCTTGCGGGCACGCATCAAAGGGTGGACCCCGAGCGGGAAGTACCGCCTCGGCCGGTGGGGAATGGTGGTCAACGTCGGCGCCCTGGTCTATGGCGTCGCCGCGATCATCAACATCTGTTGGCCCCGGACGCCCGAGGCGCCCTGGTACGACAACTACATCGTGCTGCTGATGTCAGCCGTCGTCATCGGTCTGGGTCTGCTGTACATGGCCATCGTCCGTTCCCACTCCAACGGCACCACGCCGCACGCCGACGCGATCCCGACAGCGCCGACCGAGTCGCCGAAGAAACCCATTGCGGCGCAGCCGGTTTAGCCGACCCGCCAGATTACGATCACCAGAGGAGAGACCGTGACTCCGAACACCATCACCACCGGCACCGAGGCACCGCGCCTGAACGTGACCGATCCCTCGTTCTCGATCACCTCGACCATGGTCCACGAGGCCCGGGAAGCCAGTTGGTTCGCCCATACCGAGTACGGGATCGCCGTCCTGCGCTACAACGAGGTCAGTGAGCTCATGCGCCATCCCAGCCTGCGCCAGGGCAGCGTGCACTGGCCGGCCCACAACGGCGTCACCGCCGGCCCGTTCCTGGACTGGTGGAACAGCTGGATCCTCAACAAGGAGGGTGATGAGCACCGCCGCCTGCGAACCCTGCTCAACCCGGCGTTCTCCAAGCGCTTGATCAAGGGCCTCGTGCCCCGATTCCAGGCGCTGGCAGGCGAACTCATCGACGCTTTCGCCGAGCGGGGCGAGTGTGAGTTCATCGGCGAGTTCGCCGATCCGTACGCCGCCCGCGTCATCGCCATCATGCTGGGGCTGCCCGAGTCGGAGTGGCAGATCATCGCCCGGGAGTCCGCCACCATCGGGCTGGCGATGGGCATCACCTTCAAGCAGGAGCTGCCCCGGATCGAGGCCGCACTGGCGACGCTGTTCGAATACGCCGACGCCACGATCGCCGACCGTGAGGCCAACCCGCGCGATGATTTCACGACGACGCTGGTGCAGGCGAAGAACGACGGTGGGCTGTCCGCCGACGAACTGCGGGACGCTTTCGTCCTGATGATCTTCGGCGGCTACGACACCACCCGCAACCAGCTGGGCCTGGCGATGCAGAGCTTCATCGACCACCCCGCGCAGTGGGATCTGCTGGCACAGAACCCTGATCTGGGCGGCAAGGCGGTCGAGGAGGTGATGCGGACCAACCCGACCGTCCGCTGGGTCACCCGCGAGGCCACCGAGGACTTCGAATACCAGGGCCTGGCGATCAGCGCCGGAACCACCGTCCACCTGTTCAGCGAATCATCGGGCACCGATCCACGGGTGTTCGGGGAGCCCAGCTTCGACATCGCCGCAGACCGCAAGCCGCACTTCGGTTTCGGTGGCGGAGCGCACCACTGTCTGGGGCACTTCGTCGCCCGCGCCGACATGGCCGAGGCGCTGCCGCTGCTGGCCCGCCGACTCCGCGACCCGAAGCTGCTCGACGGTGCCGACTGGATGCCCGACTCGGGTAACACCGGCGCGAACAAGCTCCCGATCAGCTTCACCCCGGCCTGAGCGGGCCATCCACTCCACCCATCACACCCATCCCGAAAGGTCCGCGTCCATGAGCACAACAGCGCTCGACCAACACCGTGAGGCCAACTCCGCCCCCGGAGCCCTCGATGCCGCGCTCGCGGCGATCGAGGAGTACGGCGTCGAATTCGTCTATTTCCAAGCCGTCACCATCACCGCCAGAGTCGTCGGAAAAGTCGTTCCCGCTGACCAATTCGCCCGGTTGGCGACCCGCGGGGTGATGCAGCACCGCACGGCCATCGCCAACCTGCAGACCACCCGCGAGGGCGTGCTGCTCGGCGGCGGTGTCGGCGCCGCCGAGTACTGCGCGATGCCCGACCTCGACACCTTCTCGGTGCTGCCGTGGGATCACAAGACCGCCCGCGTCTTCTGCAGCCTGTATGAGCCCGACCACGTGATGGTCGATCCCGGTGCTCCCCTGCCGACCGACACCCGCGGACTGATGAAGCGACTGCATGCCGCGTTCACCGATCGCACCGGCCTGGAGCTCCGTACCGGCACCGAGCCCGAGATGACCTGGGAAGGGCCAGGTTTCACCACGTCGTCCCGCCCCGATTCGAGTCCCGCCTATCACATCGAGCACCTCGAGCGGTATCGCGCGATCTATCAGAAGGTGATCACCTACGCGAAGTTCATGGGCTTCCAGATGGTCGAAGGCGACTTCGAGGATGCCGGTCAGGTCGAGCTGAACTGGATGTTCGACCACGGCGACGCAACGGCCGACCGCCTGATGACCTACCGGCAGATCTGCAAGCAGGTCGCCCGGGAGCTCGGCATCGAGGCGAGCTTCATGCCCAAACCCGGTCAGGGTTACATGGGCAACGGCTGCCACCACAACTTCAGCCTCTGGCGCGGCGACGTCAACATCCTCGCCGACGAAGGTCGCCACGACCTGCACCTGACCGAAGAGGGACAGTACGCCCTGGGCGGGCTGCTCACCCACACCCCGGGCGCGATGCTGATCATGGGGTCGACGGTCAACTCCTACAAGCGATACTGGGACGCGGGTCAGTTCGCCCCGTCGAAGATCAACTGGGGCCTCGACAACAAGACCTGCACGGTGCGCCTGTCGGCCAACGGCCGGCTCGAGTACAAGCTCCCCGATGCCGCGTGTAACCCGTACCTGACCCACGCGGCGATGCTGGTGTCGATCGACGACGGGTTGAAGAACCAGATCAGCCCCGGGGCACCCACCGTCGGCTCGAGCTATGAGTCGACCGGCCCCGAACTGTTCGGGGCGCTGCCGCTCACCCTCGGCGATGCGCTGGCCGCGTTCAAAGCTGACGACTACCTGATCGATGCACTGGGTGCCCCGCTGGGGAACCTGTTGCTGGAGTACAAGACCGACGAGTGGGCCCGGTTCAACAGCGCGATCACCGACTGGGAGCGCACGATGTACTGGGAGGACACCCCGTGACCGAGCCGTTGCGACTGGCCTGCATCGACGCCGACGCGCCACCGCTGTTCGGGCTCGTCTCGGCCCCCGGTGGCCGGGCCGGCTACGAGCCGGCCGTGGCCGAACTCCTTGCGGCCGAACTGGACCGGGACCTCGAGTGGGTCGTCATGCCGTGGGGCGACATGCTGCCCGCCGCTCGCGACCACCGCGTGGACGGCGTCCTGTGCGGTCAGGGCATCATCCCGGCCCGGCTGGAGCAGGCGGATTTCACCCGGCCGTACGGGATCTTCCACGAAGGCATCCTGATGCGCCGCGGCGAGGCGGTTCCCGACCCCACGGGCCTGGCGGGTAAGCGGATCGCCGCCATCCGGGCCTCGGCCAACTACAACCTGGCCGCCTCGTTCACCGGCGCCGAGGTGGTCGAGTTCGAATCGGAGCACGTCTACGAGGACATGCTCGGCGCTTTGCGCTCGGGTGAGGTCGACGCCGTCTGTGACGACGACGTCGTGTTCGTCCCGCTCGGCGACTCCGACCCGGATTTCGAGCTTGCCTTCGTCGTCAAGACCAACAACCCGTGGGGCATCGCGGTCGCCAAGGACCGGCCCGAAACCCTCGCGGCCCTTGATGGTGCATTGGCACGGATCATCGCCGACGGACGCCTGAAATCCGCGTGGGCCCAGTGGCTGCCGACGCTGGACTACCCCTTCGAGGTGAGCTGAGATGCGACCACTGATCGCGGTGCCGGGCCGGCGCGCCGCCCGCGTACCGATCCTGCGGTTCAGCGCGACGCTGGCGGCAGAGGCGATCTGCGAGGCGGTGTGGACCGGCGGCGGTGAACCGCTCGTGCTGCACGGCCCGGACGGCAACCCTGCCGCGGAGGCGGCCGACCGGCTGGCCCGCTTCGACGGCATCTGCATGCCCGGCGGAGCTGACCTGGACCCCCGGCATTACGGCCAGGAGCCCGTCGTCGAGACCGAAGATCCGGTGGCACACCAGGATGCGTTCGACATGGCCGTCATGTCGTGCGCCGTGCGGCTAGGCATCCCGACCCTGGCGATCTGCCGCGGCATGCAGATCCTCAACGTGGTGCAGGGCGGCGATCTGGTCCAGCACCTCGCACCGAGCGACGTCGCGCACGGCAATGCGGTACACGACGTGGCGGTGGCCGAGGACAGCAGGCTGATCCAGGTCGTGGGTTCCACCCGGATCCGGGTGTCGTCGTATCACCACCAGGCGGTCGGTGCGCTCGGTAGGGACCTGCGGGTCGTCGCCACGGCCGACGACGGTTGCGTGGAAGCCCTCGAACACACCGACGGGAATCTGCTGGCCGTGCAATGGCATCCAGAGGACCTCCACTCGTCCTCGCGCAGCGACGCGGCACTTTTCGCCGACCTCTCCGAACGAGCCGCCAAATCCAGGATCGAGGCCCTCGTATGACCAACCCCGTCGTCCTGCGCGGCGAAGTCGAACCGTCCGGTGCACCCGGCCGGCGGCCGGGGCGCCCGCACATCGCGGTACTGGTGTCACTCAACTTCCCGGATCTCACCGCATCGGTCGCGGCATTACACCGCCGCTTCACCCGTACCGCGCTGACGGCGCTGGCGGAACTCGGGGCCAGCTTCGAGCTGGTGGACACCTCCGAACCCGAATCCGTCGACGTCGTCGTCGATGCCGACGGTCTGCTGGTGCTCGGGGGCGGCGACATCGCCCCGGCCTGCTACGGCGGGCCGGACGTAACGCTGCCGAACTCCTACGGGGTCGACGCTCGGGCGGACCGCGTGAGCCTCGACATGATCCGGGCCTATGTCGACGCCGGTCGGCCGGTGCTGGGCATCTGCCGCGGTTCGCAGCTGATCAACGTCTGCTACGGCGGCACCATCATCGGCGACATCACCGACTACCGACTCCACCGAGGCGGGCCGGGCGAACACCTTTTCATCGACGAGAAGGTCGAGGTACTACCCGAGACCCGGCTGGCCGTCATCCTCGGTGCCGGTCCCCTCGTCGTGCGGTCCGGCCACCACCAGGCCGTCGATGCCGTGGCCGATGAGCTTGTGGTCGCGGCCCGGGCCCTCGACGGCATCGTCGAGGGCGTGGAACACCCGACGGACTGGGTGCTGGGCGTGCAGTTCCACCCGGAAGATGACGACGGGCCCCTCGAACCGCTGTACCAGCTGCTGGCCGGCTTCATCGCGGCCGGCCAGCCCGACCTGGGAGCCCGATGATGGAAAACAGCATCGTCGTCCGGATCGCCGAGATCCAGGTGGAGACACCGGATATCCGAGGTCTGCGCCTGGAACAGCTCGACGGGTCCCCGTTCAGCGAATGGCGCTCCGGCGCCCACATCGACGTCACCGGCCCCACCGGGGTGCTGCGTCAGTACTCGCTGGCCGGCTCGCCCAAAGATGATTCGTCGATGTGGGTCGCAGTGAAAAGGGAAGGGCCTGGCGGCGGTTCAGCTGCCCTGCACGAACTCAAGGTCGGCGACCACCTCAAGATCAGCAAGCCGCGCAACATGCTCGGCATCGTCCCAGCAGCCGCCAAGCACATTCTGATCGCAGGCGGCATCGGCCTCACGCCGCTGATGAGCATGGCGTTCGAGCTGTACAGCTGGGGCGCCGACTTCGAGCTGCACTACTTCGCACGGTCACGGGATGAGATGGCATTCGACGATTTCCTCACCGAACGAGTCGAGTACCGCGACTTCGTCACCCTGCACACCGGTGTGCCGCGCACCGAGCACCCCGCATTGTTCGAGCAGATGGCAGCCAGGGTCTCGTCCGACACCCACGTATACACCTGCGGCCCAGAAGGATTCATGGATCAGGTGGTTGCCGCGTTCACCCCTGCGATCGGCGCGGACCACATCCACCTCGAGGCGTTCACACCGAAGGAGGTCGACACCTCCGGCGACACGGCATTCACCGTCGAACTGACCACCGGCGAGGTCTTCGAGGTGCCGGCCGACCGCTCGATCCTCGACGTGCTCGAGGAAGCCGGATGCGACGTGTTCAGATCGTGCGGGGAAGGCATCTGCGGTTCCTGCGTCTCCGGCGTCGTCGAGGGCACACCGGACCACCGCGACAACTGCCTGTCGGCAGCGGTGAAGGCGAACAACGAGGAAATGGCGCTCTGCGTATCCCGCTCTCTCAGCGACAAACTCGTCATCGAACTGTACTGACCACACAAACCCTGGAGAACACCAATGAGCCTGTATGTCGTGACCGACCCCGCTACCGGCGACGTCGTCAAGGAGTACCCGACCGCAACCGACGCCGCGATCGACAACGCACTGTCGGTCGCCGTGGCAGCCGGCAAGACGTGGGCACGCGAGACGACCGTTGCCGAGCGCGCGGCCCTCATCCGCCGTGTCGGTGAGTTGCATGCCGAGCGCGCGGACGAACTCGGCTCGATCATCGTGCGCGAGATGGGTAAACCGCTCGCCGCTGCCGTCGGCGAAGTCAAGTTCAGCGCCTCGATCTACGAGTACTACGCCGACCACGCCGAGGCCATCCTGCGCGACCAGCCGATCGACCTGCTCGACGGCACCGGCGAGGCAGTGATCACGAACAGCCCGTACGGCGTCCTGCTGGGGATCATGCCGTGGAACTTCCCCGCCTACCAGGTCGCCCGGTTCGCCGGCCCCAATCTGTGTGTCGGCAACACCATCCTGCTCAAGCACGCCCCGCAGTGCCCGGAGTCGGCCGCCGCGATCCAGCAGATTTTCGATGATGCCGGTTTCCCGGCCGGGGCGTACGTCAACATCTACGCCACCAACGAGCAGGTGGCCAGACTCATCGAAGATCCGCGGGTGGCCGGGGTTTCGCTGACCGGTTCCGAGCGGGCCGGTGCCGCCGTCGCCGAGATCGCCGGACGCAACCTGAAGAAGGTCGTCCTCGAACTGGGCGGTTCGGACCCGTTCATCCTGCTGTCCACCGACGATCTCGATGACACCGTCACCAAGGCGGTGGCGGCCCGTCTCGACAACACCGGGCAGGCGTGCAACGCGGCGAAACGGTTCATCGTCGCCGACGACCTCTACGACGCATTCCTGGAGAAATTCACCGCCGCGGTGCTCGCCGCCGCCGACGACATCACCCCGCTGTCATCGGAATTGGCCGCCGATCGGTTGCAGGCACAGGTGGACAGTGCTGTCGAACAGGGCGCGACGCTCACTAGCGCCGGGCAACGCAACGGTGCGTACTTCCCGACCGGTGTACTGACCAACGTCAAGCCCGACAACGACGTCTACTACCAAGAACTGTTCGGGCCCATCGCCATGGTGTTCAAGGCCGCTTCGGAAGACGAGGCCCTGGAGCTGGCCAACGACACCCCGTTCGGCCTCGGCTCCTACGTCTTCACCACCGACGCGGAACAAGCCCAGCGGGTCGCCGGGAAGATCGACGCCGGCATGGTGTTCATCAACGGAGTCCAGGCCGACGGCGTCGAACTGCCCTTCGGGGGCATCAAGCGATCAGGCTTCGGCCGTGAGCTCGGCACGCTCGGCATCGGCGAGTTCGTCAACAAGAAGCTGATACGCACGGTCAGGTGACTGGCGGCACGGTCACGGTGCGCCGCCCAGGGGTTCAAATGTGCTGGGTGAGTTGCGAAGCGATGGACTCGATCGCCTGCGTGAGATCCAGATAAGGGATGTCCGGGTCGCGTTCGTGGTAGATCGCGGTGACGATGATCGGCAGCGTCGCAGTGGCTTCCGGATAGTTCTGGATGTCCATTCGAGCGACCGCCTCTGCGACCGGTACCCCTTGGTCGTAGAGGCGCGTCGCGTCAGTGTGCAGGTTCGACCAGAATCGGATTCCGCGATCGATGGCCGCGTTGATCTCACCCCCGAGGAGTACGGGGCCGTGGCCGGCCACGACTTTCTGGGCTCCGAAGGCGCGGATGCGCTCCAGCGCGTTGATCCAGTTCGGGATCGAACCCGACCAGGTGACCGCGACAACGTTATGTGTCAATAGATCTCCCGCGTACAACACGCCCAACTCGGGTAGGTAGGCGATGGCGTCACCGACGGTGTGCGCCGGACCGAGTTCATGCAACTCCACGTCGAGATTGCCCACTCGCAAGGCTTTCTCACCGGTGAACGTGGTATCCGCCGGCCGCACCCGCACCTCGGAGAAGTTGAACGGCCGGCCCAGCGGTTCCAGCGCGTGCAACGCGCCGTCCGGTTTGGTGTCCGTGCCGAGCAGTTTCGCAGTGAGGTCGGCATGGTCCTGGGTCATCAACGCACTGGCGGCCTCGCTGGCGACGATCTCGACATCCCTGGAGAACACCTGGTTGCCGAAGAAATGGTCGCCATCGGTGTGGGTGTTGAAGACATACCGCACCGGCGCGGCCGCGGTCAGCTCCTCCATCGAGGCGCACATTGCCCGCGCATGCTGCACGTCATAGAGCGTGTCGATCACCAGGGCCTCCCCTGCGCTGACCACCAGGCCCGCGTTGGCCAGGCCGAGCGCCTCGTTGCCGGAGAGATATACATGCGCTCCCCCGCCGAGCTCGAACAAGCCTTCCTGAAAAGGAATTTCGTCGGTCATCGTCGGTCCTTCACCCGTTCTTCGTGCAGCTTGGCGGTGGCATCAGCCAGAATGCTCGTGCCATCGACGTCGCCCTCCTCGGGGACGATGCCGAGGGTGTTGATGAACAGCGCGGTCATCACGTAGTGCCCGGCGAGCAGGACAATCTCGGCGATTTCGTTGTCGGAGTAGAACTCCTGCAGGTTCGCCGTGTCCGCTCCACCACCCTTGATCCGCGCGAGCAGGTCATCGACGAAAGCGATGAGCGCATCGACCCGCCGGTCTCCGAACGATGTGGCCCCTGACAGCAGGTTGTCGATCATCGAATCCGAGATTCCGGCATCGCGCGCCTCGCGCACGTGGTGATGGATCTCGTACTCGGCGCTTGTCACCGCACCGACTCGCAGAATCACCAACTCCCGCGTTTCGGGCGACAAGGCACCCGTGCGAAAGGACAGACCGAGTGCCAGGTAGGGCTTCGCGCTCGATCTGGTCATGGCCAAGCCTCGGGACAGGTTGGCCGGAAACAAGTCGTAGACCTCGCGTCCCGCGGGATCGAGATCAGCGACATCAGGCAATCGGACAGCCATGGACTCCCGCCTTCACGTCACATGAAAATAAGATACGTATCGTTCCCTATGGTGGAGATGCTAGCGCGGACGATTAAGATACGCAACGTGCCTAACCGAAGGGTGACCGCGGAGCCCGAGCCGGCAACACGTCGCCGGGACGACGTGCTGATGTCGGCGATCCGCGATGCCACCTGGGCAGAGCTGACAGATCGCGGATACTCCGGCGTCACCTTCGAAGGCGTAGCCCGCCGCGCCAAGACCGGAAAGCCAGTCCTGTATCGCCGCTACAGTTCTCGGGCGCAGATGGTCACCGACGCCCTCCCGACCCTGCGCACCCCACCGGCCGAAGTGCCGTCCCAGAATCTTCGTGACGACATCGTGGGCATGGTCCAGTCCCTGGTGAACCAGTGGCACGAAATCGGAATCGACACCTACCGCAGTCTCATCGCCGAATCCGACGACGCCACGCTGGAGACTTTCCAGACGAAGGTGGCCGCGCAGACCGACCACACGATTCGCCGGGCACTGGACGCCGCACGCGAACGAGGCGAGATAGGGCCCGCTGAGATTTCGGACCGCGTGGCACTGAGCATTCTGGCACTCATGCGCAATGAATTGCTGTTCGCCCGCAACACGATCCAATCGAGCACCGTCGCCGAGCTGGTAGACGACATCTACCTGCCGGCGATCGACGCGGCATCCCGCAAGCAGTCGTAGAGTTCGCTGGTCAAGCGCGACGGACCGGGCTCAACAACCAGCGCGCGACAGCGTCGAGCAGGAATCCCAGCAGGCCGATCACGACGATGACCGCGACCACCTGGTCGTAGGCCAACTGGTCGCGAGCGTTCAGGATCTGATAGCCCAGACCCGAACGCACCCCGAGCATCTCGGCCGGCACAAGAACGATCCACGCGACACCGAGCGCCAGCCGGATCCCGGTCTGCACGTGGGTGCGAATCGCCGGCAGGACCACGGCGACCAGCAGCTCCCAGCGCGTCGCGTGAAATGAACGCGCCACGTTGAGCAGCCCCGGGTCCACGGCGCGCACCCCGGCCGCGGTGTTCAGCAGCACCGGCCAGACCGCGGCCACGGCGATGAGGAAGATCACCGGCTGATTGCCGATGCCGAACACCGCCAGCGCAATCGGTGTCCACGAAAGTGGCGAGATCATCCGCAGGAAGGCGATGATCGGCCCGCCCGCGCGTTCGGCGATGCCCGAAGACCCCATCAACAAACCCAGCGGCATCCCGATCACGGCCGCGACCGCCAGGCCGATCAACAACCGCCACAGGCTGACGCCGAGATCGCTGAGCAGCACACCGCGGTCGAGGAGCCCGGCCAGCGCCGGGAAGACGCGCTGCGGCGCGGTCTGACGCAACACCGATTCGGGTCCGCTGAGCACGGAGGTCGCGAACCACCACAGCACGACGGCGACCAGGATCGCGGTGACCGGTGGGGCGAGGCGCCCCCACCAGCTCGAAACATGTTCGGACGTCCGGGATTTTTGGGCGCTGACGACGGTCATAGCGGTTGCACCTGTTCGGTTCGGGTGAGGTCGGCGGTCAATCCGAAGGCGCCGGGGCCGCCGTGATCCATGAGGGATCGTCGGACGAACCGGTCCTCCACGAGATCGGTGTGCACCACATCGGGGTCGAGCCGGTCCAGGAACCGGCGGTCGCCGTCGACGATGGTGTCGTGCATCGCCTCGGCGAGGCGGCGGGTGAAGCTCGGATAAGGGAACGGCTGGAACCCGAGGCGCTGTGGCTGCCAATCTGGATGTGCCGGTGGATAGGGCGGTTTGGGGTAGGTCAGTGCCAGCGCGATCGCCGGTGTCGGCTGGGGTAGATACTTGCCGCCGGTCAGCGCGGCCGCCGCGGCCGCGCGGTCGGCGTCGATACGCTGCTGCGCTCCTACCACGGCATCGGCGACAGCCTGGACGGCCTGCGGACGGCTCGCGATGACATCGTCCCGGGTGACCAGAGCGCAGCAGGCGTGATCGCGCCAGACGTCGCCGAGGAAGGTGTGGATATGGCCGATCTTCTTGATCTGCGCGACGGCGTTGAACGGGTCGGCCACCACGTATCCGCCCAGCGTGCCGTTGGCCAGGGCGGGCACCATGTCCGATGGGCTCATCACGATGAGTTCCACGGTCCGGTCGGCACGGGAAGCACTGCGCCGCAATACCGGTCGCAGGCCATGGGCCCGGAGTAGTTGCTGTAACACGATGTTGTGGATCGACCACCAGAACGGGATGGCCACCTGAGTGCCGGCCAGATCGCTCAGCTCCCGGATGTGCGGCGCCACCGTCAGCGCTGATCCGTTGGTGTGGTTCCAGCCCAGCACGCGGACCCCGGCGCCCAGGGTGTAGCGCAACTGGACTGCCATCGGCATCAGCAGGTGTACGACGTCGACCTGCCGCGTGATGAATGCCTCGGCCAGCGCGGCCCAGCTGCGAAACAACACCGGCCGCGCCGAACTCACCGCCCCGGCGGGGTACAGCCCGGCACTGTGAGCTATCAACAGCGGTGCGGCATCGGTGATGGGCAGATAGCCCACCCGCAACGCACCCTCGGCGCCCGGTGCACTGCTCACCGCGCTGTGCGCCAGCCCGCCGAGGCCGAAGAGTCCACCGGCAGCGGTCAATCCGGCCGCGCCGGCCAGCAGGGAGCGCCTGGTCAGTACCGTCACGGCACCTCCACCGCGGCATCGACGCGGTACTGGGCGAGAATCTCACCACGCGTGGGGGTTCCATCACTGCCGACCGTCCAGTCAGCGCTGATCCGGCCGGCGTCGAGCAGCACGATGCGCTGCGCCAGCGACAACGCCTCGTCGACATCGTGGGTGACGAGCACCACGGTGACGTCCAGTGCCCGTGCCAGCTCCCGGAGCCAGCCGACCAGATCGGTACGGGTGGCCGGATCCAGCGCGCTGAACGGTTCGTCGAGGAGCAGCAGCTGCGGGCGGGTGGCGACGGCACGCAGGATCGCCACCCGTTGGGCCTGGCCACCCGACAACTCGTCGGGGTACCGGGCGGCCAGGTGGTCCAATCCGAACCTGGTGATGAGCTTCGCGGCATCGTCGGCGTCGAACCCGCTCCGTTGCGCGGTGAACCGGCGCGCGAAGGCCACGTTGTCCGCGACGGTCAGCCACGGCATCAGCAGTGGCTGTTGGAAAACCACCCCGGTACGGGGCCGACCACCGTCGCCTGACCAGGTCAATGTGCCGGAGCTCAGGTCGTCCAGCCCGGCGCAGATCCGCAGCAAGGTCGACTTGCCGCTGCCACTGGGACCCAGCACCGCGAGAAATTCGCCCGTGCGGATCTGCAGATCGATGCCGGTGAGAGCCGGTGTCGCACCGAAATGCTTGCCGCCGTCGGCTATTCGTAGCGCGTGAGTTCCCACCGCAGTTGTCCTTCCGAAGGTGATTGCACGGGTAGGAAGGCGGTTTCCCGGAACCGCCGGTTGGCGGCACTTCCCAGGGTGTAGCCGGCACCGCCGGTCAGCGAGAGCTCCAGGCGGGTGCCGTCGACAGCCACCCGCGCGGCATCCAGCCGCAGCCGGATCAGGTCGGGCACTTTCGCCGCAGCGGGGTCCGCGGCCCAGCGATACAGCCGCGAGCTGACGTCGTCGGCACGGGCAACCGCGTCTTCGAGTTCGCCGCCGAATCGGGCCAGCGGGCCGGTGTGCGCCTCGGTGGCCGCGGTCAGCGCCGCTCGTGTGACGCCGGCGCAGAACGCGGTCTGCAACAACAGGAACGCGGGCCGGATCCCGGCGATGAACCCATCGAGGTCGTTGGTGAGCACGTGATGTGCCGGCACCCGGACCCGCTCCAGGCGCAATGAGGTGGACGCGGTGGCCCCGAGCGCCGTGAGTGCGGGAGCGGGGTCGACGGTCACACCGTCGGCACTGGCATCCGCCGCGACGACCAGCGTCCGCTCCCCGACGCGGACCGGCATCACGATCAGGGCATCGGGAAACACGTTGGAGGCCCAGCGAATCGGTCCGCTGACGATCAGGTCTGCGCCGGCGGTGTCGCCGGTGATCGGTACCGGACCGAGACCGGCGACCTGCTTGAGCCCGGCGGCCATGGCAGTGACGCCAATCCGCTGTGCTGCGGCCAGGCTGCCGACCTGCTCGCCGAACCCGCCTCCGGGCGCCGCGCTGAGGTACCGGATGGTCATGTGGTGTGCCCACGCGGAGAAGCCGACGGCCAGGCTGTTGGCCGACACCTCGTCGATGACGCGAACCATGTCGGAGAGCTCGAGGTCGAGCAGCCCAGCGCGGCCGAGTTCGGCCAGGTCGGTACGGACATCGGTGCGCTGCTCATCGAGATCGGCGGCGCGGGCGGCGACGGTGTGCGCCACCCGGTCCAGTGCGGATTCCGCGAGCGCGGCGGTCACGGGAGCGGCCCGTCCAATCCGTGCAGGCGGTCGATCGGGGTGCTCACCGCGTCGCGGGCCCGGCGCACTGCAGCCTCGTCGGGCGCATCGTAGAAACACAGGCACTTGTCCATGTCCTCACGGACGTAGGTGCGCAGGAACTGGACCTCGGGCACATCGGCGTATTTGGGGGCGTTGGCCTTCTTGCGGGCCAGGTAGGACTCCATGTCCAGGTCGGCCGGCAGGTCCCACTCGACCAGGTAACCGGCTTGTGGCCGGGTTGCTTTGAGAACCGACAGGTCCGCGCCGACAAGCCGAACCTGATGCGGGCCCGAGATGGTCGCGGCCGCCAGCTGGGTGGCGTCGAGAGCGGTCGCATCCTGTCCGAATTCGGCGATCGCAAAGATTCGCCGGCTCTGCGCGGTGACCTGAGCTTCGATCAGTTCGCCACCGCCGCCTGCGATCTCGGCGTCGAGCGCCTTGAGCAGCTGTCCTGCCGCGGCGGCATCGGTGGAGTCGGGGGTGATTTCGTAGAGGTACAGAGTCACGTGGCAATCCTCGGCATCGCAGGGACGGAACGGCACCGACATTCGCATAGACAGACAGGTCTGTCTATGCCTCGGTGCGGGCTACGCTGACTGGCATGAGCACGCCCCAGACCGCTACCGCGCCCAAGCCTGCGCCGAGCGCAGACACCCTCCCGCCGGCTCAGCGACTGCTCAATACCGCAGCAGAACTGTTCGCCGGCCAGGGCATTCGCGCCGTCGGCATCGACCAGATCCTGCGCGTGGCGGGGGTCGCCAAGGCGAGCCTCTACAGCACCTACGGCTCCAAAGACGCGTTGGTGATCGCCTACCTCACCGATTTGGATCACGCTGATCGCAACCGCTGGGAGCAGGCGGTCGCCGGAGTCGATGATCCGGTGCGGCGCATCCTGACCTTTTTCGACCTCGCCTCACGCTCGGCGACCCGGCGCGACTACCGCGGCTGCCTGTACGCCAACGCCGCCACCGAATACCCCGGCGTAGAGCTCGAACCGGTACAGGCACACCGCGAATGGCTGCGGGCCACGCTGACCGCCCTACTGAAACAGGCCGGCGTCGACTCCCCCACGGCACTGGCCCGCAACATCCAATTGCTTTACGATGGCGCCCTGCTCGGTTCCAAGCTGGAGCGCTCCACCAAGCCGATCGCGGCCGCGCGCGCACTGACCGAGGAACTGATCACGCTGAGGCAACGCTGACGCGTTCGCAGTTCGCCCGCGGGCGCACTCCCACACCGGCCACGCGCCCTGCTCGACGAGCAAGAATTGCCCACGCAGATGCGGCCTGCCGGGAGTAGCCTCAGCTCACCGAGCGAACCCAGGGGGCGATCATGAGCCAGGCCGACGAAAACCATCTGCCGGCGGTCCCACCACAGCCGACACCACAACCACCGCCGATGTTGCAGCCCGAACTGAGCCCGCCGCCCGGCTACTTCGCCGCCGGCCCACACCCCTACCCATACCCGGGGACAGCCCCAGTCCAGGTCAACATGTACGCGCCTGCCATGCCGACGAAGAACCCCGGGTTGGCTGCGCTGCTGGCCGGACTGTTCGGCTGCCTGGGCATGCTCTACGCGACCGTCCCGGGCGCCTTCATCATGTTCGGCATCAATGTCCTGTTGTTCTTGATCGGGTTCTTCACCCTCGGCGTCACGTGGTTCCTCTGGTTCTTCACCTGGATCGGCGGCATGGTCTGGGCCTACTGGGCCGCAGATCAACACAACAAGAAGCTGCTGCCACCCTCGCCGTACACACATCAGTACCCGCCAACCGCGCCTTACTGACCACTCTGCGTTGCATCTCGACGATCGGCGGGGTCCGGCCTGCCGTCAACACCGCCGCTCCCAACCAACTGGTTGGGTTGCTACACTCCTGCGATGCGCACTGGCATCTTCCTGAGTTATGCCGGCGGCTTCAAAGAAGCCGCCGACCAAGTCGTCGAACTGGAGAAGGTGGGCATCGACATCGCCCTGGTCGCCGAGGCGTACTCCTACGACGCGATCAGCCAGCTCGGATACCTGGCCGCCAAGACCACCACCATGGAGCTCGGCACCGGCGTCGTCCCGATCTACACCCGCACGCCGGCCCTGATGGCGATGAGCGCGGCCGGCGTGGACTACGTGTCCGACGGCCGGTTCCGCCTCGGTATCGGCACCTCGGGCCCGCAGGTGATGGAGGGCTTCCACGGCGTGCCGTTCGACGCTCCCCTGGGCCGCACCCGCGAGGTGGTCGAGATCTGTCGCAAGGTGTGGCGCCGCGAGAACCTGGATTACGACGGCAAGTACTACCAGCTGCCGCTGCCCGCCGACCGGGGAACCGGGCTGGGCAAATCGCTGCACCTGATCAATCACCCTGTCCGTGAGCGCATTCCGATCACGATCGCTGCTCTGGGACCGAAGAACGTCGAGCTGACCGCGGAGATCGCCGAGGGCTGGCAACCGGTGTTCTACCTCCCGGAGAAGGCCGATGACGTATGGGGCGACGCCCTGCGGGCCGGGGCGGCCAAGCGCGATCCGGAGCTGGGACCGCTGGATGTCATGGTCAGCGCCAGCCTGGCCATCGGCGACGATGTCGACGACCGACTCGCCTGGGCGAAACCTCAACTGGCGCTCTACATCGGTGGCATGGGCGCCCGGGGCCAGAACTTCTACCACAAGCTGGCCAGCCGGTACGGCTACGGCGAGGTGGCCGATCACATCCAGGACCTGTTCCTCGCCGGCAAGAAGGCCGAAGCCATTGCCGCCGTGCCCGACGACCTGGTGCGCAACGTGTCGCTGGTCGGGCCCAAGGGATTCGTCAAGGAACGCCTGGCCGCCTACGCCGAGGCCGGGGTGACCACGATGCTGGTGCACCCGCTGGCCACCGACACCGCCGAGACCGTGAAGTTCTGCGAGGAGCTCGTCTCCCTCACCCGCTAGGCACCCGTCCCCGGGTCCTGCCCAGAATCCGCCCCATCACCCGCTGACGGTTCCTAAGCTGCAACGGTGCGTTTGACGTGGCCGTTAACCGGTCGCACCAGGGAGATGGCCGCCATCGAGGCGGCCCTCTCGGCAGCGGGTGTCTCCGGGGTCCTCATGTGCGGGGCCGCCGGCGTCGGAAAGAGCCGGATCGCGCGCGAGGCACTGGCGGCCGCCACCACAGGAGGCCACGACTGCCGCTGGGTGGTGGGTACGTCCTCGGCGCAGTCCGTCCCGCTCGGGGCGTTCAGCGCGTGGGCCGGCTCTGGCACCACCGACACGATCCGGTTGCTGCGCGAAGTGATCGAGGCGCTGACGGCGACATCATCGGGTGCACCGGTGGTGATCGGCGTGGACGACGTCCACCTGCTCGACGAACTGTCGACGTTCGTCGTGCACCAGGTGGTGCAGCGGGGTGCGGCGAAGGTCATTCTCACCGTCCGCGACGAGCCGAATTCCGCTGCGCTACTGGAGATATTGAAGCTCGGTCAGTTCGAGCGGATCGATCTTCAGCCGCTCAGCGCCGAGGAAACCTCGGCGCTGCTGGCTACCGTGCTCGGCGGGCCGGTGGCCCCTCATGCCGCCCGCGGCCTGTGGACCCTGACCCAGGGCAACGCGCTGTACCTGCAGAACATCGTCGAGCACGAGATCACCGAAGGCCGATTGGTTCGGCAGCACGGCGTATGGCAATGGACCGGTGACCCGGTCGTGCCGCCCGGGCTCGTGGAGCTGATCGAGTCCCGAATCGGTGACCTACCCACCTCTGTCGGCGACGTGGTCGACGCCCTGGCGGTCGGTGAGCCGATCGGACTGGCTGCGCTGCAACGCATCACCGCAGCAACGGCTGTCGAGGACGCGGACACCCGCGGGCTCATCACACTCGAACCGGTCGCCGGCGGCATGGAGGTCCGCGTCGCGCATCCGCTCTACGGAGAGGTTCGGCGCCGACGCGCGCCTGCCACCCGGCTGCGGCGTCTACGCGGCCTGGTAGCCACCGAACTCGCCTCGGCCGCTGACCGCGACGACCTCCGGATGGTGGTCCGCCGCGCCACCCTCAGCCTCGATTCCGACCTCCCACCGGATCCCGACCTCCTGGTCCGGGCCGCCCACGGCGCCGTCTGGCTCGCTGACCTCCCCCTGGCCGACCGGCTCGCCGAGGCAGCGGCCCACGCCGGCGCCGGGCCGGAGCCCAATTTCGTTCGCGCCCACGCACTGTCATGGCTGGGCCGCGGCGAGCAGGCTGAAGCCGTACTCGCGGGGATCGATCCCGAGCCGCTCACCGACACAGAACGCGCCCGGCTCGCATTCCTGCGGGCCAGCAACATGCTGTGGGCACTCGGCTCCCCGACCGAAGCCAAGCACCTGATCGCGGAGGCGTCCAGGGGCCTCTCACCGCAGGCCCGCATCATCTACACCGATGCCTTCCTCGCGGTCTACGCGTTTGCGACCGACGATCCGCACGGAGCCGCGGAGTACACCGAAACCCTTGACCTCGAACGCCTTCCCGCGATCGTCGGCGCGGAGATCGCCTGGGTGGTGTCTGCCGTCTCCGCCGATGCCGGGCATACAACGGCGGCCGTCGCCGCCGCAGAAACCGGGTATTCAGTCGCGGACCGATCTCTCGACGCACCGCAGATGAGGTTCAACATCGCCGACGCGCACATCAGTGCACTGCTGCTGTCCGGTGAGGTCCAGGAGGCGGTCGAGCTGGCCGACCACTTCCGGGCTCAGTCCGCTGACCTGCCGGGGACCGCCCAGTTACTCGGCGCGGCTGTGGCGGGCCGGGCCGCTCTCGGTGCGGGTGACCTACCCACCGCGTGCTCACTTCTCGCACAGGCGACTTCAGGCCTCTCCAGCGCGGGCTACCTCACCGGCTGGGCATACCGCTACCAGGTTGCCCAGGCGACCGCACTCGCCATGCGCGGCGCCACCGACGAAGCGACCGCGCACCTGGCAGCGCTTGACGACCGGTCACGCAAATTCCGATCGTTGAATTACGAACGGGCCATCGCCCGGGCGTGGGTGGCGGGCAGCCAGGGCGCCGTCAGCGAGGCGATAGCACTGACCGTGGCGGCGGCCGAACAAGCCCGCACCAAAGGGCAATTCGCAGCCGAGGTGCTCTGCCTGCAGACCGCGGCGCAGTTCGGCGAGCGTTCCGTCGGCGCCCGCTTGCGCGAACTCGCGTCGACCGTGGAGGGGCCGCGGGCCGGTCTGGCGGCTCGCTTCGCCGAATCCCTGCGCAAGGCTGATGCCGCCGGGTTGTCGGATGTTTCGCTGGATTTCGAAGACATCGGAGATCTCGTCACCGCCATCGACTGTGCCGCCCATGCCTCGCTGGTGTTTCGCGTTCAAGGTCTGCGGGGATCGGCGCTGAAGTGCTCGACGCGTGCCGCTGATCTCGCAGAACGCTGCGGCGTCAGCACCCCGACGCTGCGCGCAGCCGCCGAGACCCTGCCGCTGACCAATCGGGAGCGAGAGATCGTGTCGCTGATCGCCGAGGGATTGTCGAACCAGGCGATCGCATCGCGGTTGACGCTGTCGGTGCGCACCGTGGAAAGCCACGTCTACCGGGCGATGCTCAAGACCGAAACCACCAGCCGGGAAGACATCGCCAGCCTGCTCCGGCACAAGAAGCACTCATGACGGCGCTTACAGCGCAGCCCGGCTCATCGCCTCGGCCCAGTCGACATGTCCTTCGAAGCCAAGGCTTCCCGCCATCGTGCGGTAGCGGGCCGCCAGGTCCAGGAACGCGATCTCGTCACCGCGAGCCCGGGCGTGAAGTGCCCGCAGCCGCAGCAGGATGACGTCCATGATCACCGACTCCAGACGGGAACTCAGATCGGCGATCCGATCGATCAATCGCCGGGCGTCGTCCAAGTCATTCTCGGTGGCTGCGTCCAGCAACACCTCGACCAGCAGGCCTGATCCCCATGCCTCGTAGGCGAGCCGCTCTCTCTGGTGCAGCTCGGTCACGACGTCGCGCATCACGGGTATCGCCGCATCCCGATCACCCCGCCCGGCCCGCTCCCGCGCGATGAACAACTCAGCGATGGGAACCATGAACGGCGCGTGCTCACGCGTCAAATCGCGGGCCTGCGCCATGACCTCCAACCCACGGTGCCGATCGGCCGCGGAGTCCCGAAACAGCAGCGTGGCCCCCAATGCGAGTTGAGCCAGGCCCAGCGCGTGAAGGTTGCCTGCCGTTTGCGCGGCCTGCAGGGCCTCTTCGCCCGCTCGCACCGCACTGTCGTCGGCACGCAGTACCCCGAACGGTATCGCTTCGCCGTAAGTCCAGGCGACGACGAAGCCGACCGTGGTCGGGTCGCGATTTTCGGCCATCTCGAGGGCATCCGCGAGGTCCCGGCGCCACCCGGGACGGCCCAGCCACCATCGTGCGGCACCGCGGCAGGCCAGTGCGTGCGCCAACGGGGAGCCCACGCCGTAGCCGGCTCCCTTGGTGGGATCACCGGCCGCGAGGTCGATGACGGTCTGCGACCACTGCAGGATCTGGTCGAACCGCCCGACGTCTCCCCAGTTGACGAAAGCAATGACGGCCAATGCCATGGTCAGGTTGGGGTCGCCGATCGACTCCAGAAGTTCCATCTGCTCGGTGACCAGCTGCGCGCCTTCCCGCGAACGGCCGGAGTACGCGAGCTCGGTGGCCCGCCCCGTCATGCCGATGGCCAGCGACACCTTGTCCCCGGCCGCCTCGCACAACTCACACAGCTCGTCGAATCGGCCACGGGTCTCGTGGGCGGTACGAGCTTGAAAATCACTGGCACACAGTATGGTTCGTGGAGCAATCCGCATCGACAGCTGGTCCGGATCATCGTCGGGCAGGCGGTCTGCGACGCGGAAGGCCCGTTCCCAGCTGACCCTGGCAGCGTCGATGTCGCGATTGGCCGCCCATCCGGCGGCACGCATGTGCCACCCGTAGGCGGGACGCAACTCACCCGCGGCCTGCAGGTGTTCGGCGATCAGCGCGGCATTCTGGTCCGCGGCGGCCGGGTCACGCGATTCGATGGCCGCGGCCACCCGACGGTGCAACTCAGCGCGATCCGATTTCAGCTGCGATTCGTAGGCCACCGCGTGGATCAACGGATGGCGGAAGGCGTACTCGGCGTTGGGGCTCGGCCGTACCTGATCGATCAGTTCCGCTGCGACCAGGTCGTCGACGGCCGCACGGAGGCTCAGCGCAGTCATCAGTTCGGCATCGAAACGGGCCCCGATCACCGAGGCCGCGTAGACGCTTCGCTTGCCGGCGAGGCTCAGCCGGTCGATACGCGCCTCGATGGCCGCCTGCACGGTGACCGGCACGCTCACCTCGGCGACGTCCACCCGGCACGCGTACCCACCCGGCTCGCCGGTCAGCACCCTGCTTTGCACCAACTCCCGCACCATCTCCTCGGCGAAGAACGGATTGCCCGCGGCTCGGCCTGCGATGATCGTCGTCAACTCTCCGACCGACGGATCCGCACCGACGAGCTCACCGATCAGCGTCGTCGTCTCCGAATCATCCAGCGGGGCAAGCTTTATGGAGTGGGCGCCAGCTGCACCCGCCAGCGTTCCCCGGTATTCGGGGCGCGTCGTGGTGAGCATCATCGACGGGGTTTGCGGGATCACGGCAAGCAGGTCGCTCAGCATCAACTCGCTGACCGGGTCGATCCAGTGCGCATCCTCGATGATGTAGAGCGCGGGCTCGGCGCGGGCCCGGGCGGCCGCATTGAGCATGTCGGTCAATCGTCGCCGCCGGGTTTCCGCATCGATCTGGGGCAGAGCCACGTCAGGGTCCGCGAAGCCGAGAAGGTCGGCGAGCAGCAGCAGATCCTCCGCGTCGGCGTCTGGAATCCGTTGCCGCAGTTGGGTACGGGCCGGCTCACCGTGGAGGTCGGCCACGCCGGTGGCCTCACGCAGCAGCCGGGCCACGGCATGGAAGGGAACATCACGCGCATGGGATTCACAGAAGGTCCAGAACACCTGTACGCCACGGGAGGCCGCGAGATTGGAGGCCTCCCGCGCGAACCGGCTCTTGCCGATGCCTGGCGGCCCCACCACTGTCAGCGCACAGCCGTCGCCATCGACCGCGCGGTCCAGCGCGGTGTTCAGCACCGCGATCTCCCGATGGCGGCCGACCAGGCTCGCTTCTCGACGCGATCGTGCGGCGCGGCCAGGGCCCACCCCGAGCAACCGGCGTGCCGGCACCGGTGCGGCACCACCTTTGATGTGCACCAGTTCGGGCGGACCCAAGACCGCGGCATGTTCGACCAGGTGTGCCGTCGACTCCGACAACATGACGCCGCCCGGCGACGCCACCGATTCCATCCGCTTCGCGAACCCGACGGATTCACCGGTGGTGGTGTAGCCCAGCGGGGCCGACGCGATGTCGCCGGCGATCACGCGACCCGAGTTCAGGCCCACCCGCAGGCGGAGCGTCACTCCGTCACGCCGCGAAACCTCGTCGGCCAGTCGGGTCGCCTCGCCCTGGACGGCCAGCGCCGCCAGACACGCGCGAAGCGCATGATCCTCGAGCGCCGACGGCGCCCCGAACACCGCCATCAGCCCGTCACCGGTGAACTCCACGGTCCCGCCGCCATAGCGGCGCACCACCGCCGTCGACCGCTCCACCAAGTCCGTCACGATCTGACGCCAACGCTCCGGGTCCAACGCTGCCGCGAGCTCCATCGACCGCACCACGTCGGCGAACAACACCGTGACCTGCTTGTACTCCGCGGTGCTACGGACGGGGGCGCCGCACTCGTCGCAGAACTTGGCGTTCTCCCGCAATCCAGTCCGGCAAGCCCCGCACGTCGCGTCCGCTGTCATCCCACAACCACCGATCAAGGGACCCCTGCACCCTCAATTGCCCAAGGATAAGGCGCCCGTCAGCGGCGAACAGCGATATTGACACCTCCGTCGGCCGCCGTGAGTAATACCGCTACGCGGTCGCCCGGAATGCAGTACCGCACTACTCACGCCGCGCGGCTCCGGGCAGGTGACCATCGAATCGCCCCACCGTGACCAAGGGAGACGCCATGGCGCCGGTACTGCAGCTCGAAAACGTCACCAAGACCTACCGCACCGGCGACGAGCAGGTGCGGGTGCTCGACGGCATCGACTTCTCACTGCACGCCGGAGAGTTCGTCGTGGTGACCGGGCCGTCAGGGTCCGGTAAATCGACCCTCCTGCACCTTGCCGGCGGGCTGGACGAACCTGACAACGGCACGGTGACGGTAGCCGGGCGGGACGTGTGGGCGATGAGCACCGGGGCCCGCGCCGCATTCCGCCGCCGCAACCTCGGATTCGTCTTCCAGTTCTTCAACCTGGTGCCGACGCTGAGCGCGATCGAGAACGTGTCGTTGCCGCTCGTTCTCGACGGTGTACCGGCCCGCTCGGCCGATGCTCGTGCGTTGCAGCTACTGCACCGGGTCGGCCTGGGCGACCGGGCCCGGCACCGCCCCGCCGAAATGTCCGGCGGGCAGATGCAGCGGGTGGCTGTGGCCCGCGCACTGGTCGCCGAACCGTCCATCATCCTGGCCGACGAGCCGACGGGAAATCTCGACAGCCATTCCTCGATCGGCGTCCTCGATCTCCTGCGCGCCATGTCAGAAGAAGACGGCACCGCAGTGGTCCTGGTGACTCACGACCGGACCGCGGCCGGATACGGAACCCGCGAGGTGCACCTCGTCGACGGGCGCGTGAGTTCAGCCGAGGCCCAACCCGTCGAAGTACTCTGATGCGCCGGCTGCGGGCCGCGTGGTCGTCCTTCCGGCGCATTCACCTGAACGCGTTGATCACCGACTGGCGCCGCACGCTGCTGAGCGTGGTCGGCGTCGCGGTCGGGGTGACGGTGGTGCTGGGAACGCTCATCCTCAAGGCCGAACTGAACCGCCCCTTCGACGCATTCGGCCCGGCGCTCACCCACGCCGCCGACCGCGGAGTGGTCGAAGTCGTCCCCAACGTCGGCGGCCGGTTACCCGTCGGGGCGGTCGATGACCTGACGGCCAAGGTCACCGGGGCCAAGGCCGTCATCCCGATCGTGGCGGGCCTGACACCGGTCGAGGCCCCCGGATTCAGTCACGGGTTCTTTCTGCTGGGCGGGTCATGCCAGGTCGAGATGCTCGTCGGGTCGTTCAAATGTGAGCAGCGGGCGCGGGAGGGAAAGGCCACCGACGGCCCTGGCGTTCCGATGCTGATTCCGGCCGTGATCGCGCAGCGGCACGGCCTCGCGCCCGGTGCTGAGTTGCGCATCCCCGGCCTGCCATCCGGTTCGGCACACGTGGGTTGGACGTTCCCCGAGTTCGACCGGGTAGCAGGGATCAACGACGGCTACGTGATGTTCGCACCGTCAGCCGATGTCGCCGCCGGCCTGCTCGGCATACCCGGATATGCCACGACGGCGTTCGTCGTACCCGAAGACGGCGCCGACATCACCGCGGAGGTCAATCGCGTCGTCACCGATGTCGCAACGGCAGGACCGCCTCGGCCGCACCTACCCGCGCTGCTCGAAAACGGCACCCAGAGCTTCAATCTCACCGTGCTGGCCGGGGTGTTGATCGGTTGCCTGATCGCGGTGAACACCATCCTGTTGTCCATCGAGGACCGCCGGGCGGTGATGGGGACCATCGGCGCCATCGGCGCCAAACCCGCCGGGCTTTTCGGCGGGATGCTCGGAGAAGGTGTCGTGCTGGGCCTCCTGGGTGGCTTGCTCGGAGTACCAGGAGGTTTCGCCCTCGGCAGCTATCTGGTGAACACGTTCGGCCGGGCCATGTTGGCCGGTTCGGGCGGCACCATCACCACACATTTCACGCCGAGCCTGATCCTGATCGGTGCAGTCGCGGGGATGGTCGCCGGTGTCCTGGCGATGGCCGGTCCGGCACTGCGGCTGGTCCGCGAGGGACCGCTGGCATCGATGGCGAGCGCTGGCGGTGTGCAGCGCGTAAGGACGATTCCGATGTGGCCGCTGCCGGCCGGAATCGTCATCGCCGCAGGCGCTCTGGTGTTGTTGAAGGTCTTCGAACGCGGCTCGTTGCCACTCAATGTCGGTATCAACGGGATGACCGCCGGGCTGTACGGAGTCATCCTGGTGACGATCTGGTTCGCCCCGCGCGGTGCCGAGAAATTGATCGACGTGCTGACGGTCGCGCGTCCCGACCTCGGGCGGCTGCTGCGGGCCGATGTCCGGCGCTACGCGGTGTTGTTCGCATTGTCGGCCGCGATACTCGTCGACGGCACCGGCCTGGCCATCGGCTCGCAGAGTATGCAACTGCTCGGCAGCGCGCAGGTTGCCGCGGAAAAGGCCGACCGGCTGCCCTCGGCCCTGCTGATCACTGCCCAATCGGTGCTCGATCAACGGGACGGCCACATCGCCGTGCCGACATACGACTTGATCACCAAAGCCGCTGACGGGCACGCGGTGTCGTCGCGCTGGCGCTCGACGATTTCCTCGGGGACGTTGTCGCAGCTCGTCATCGGAGTCGAACCCGGCGACTGGTACAGCCAGGCGCTGTATCCACCCGTCCGCGACGACGACGGGTTGTGGAAGGGACTGCAGGAGGGGCAGGTCGGCCTGAGCCAGATTGCCGCGAGCCGGCTCGGCGCCACGCCCGGAGACACAGTCACCCTGCCAACTGTTCACGGCCCCAAACAGTTTCAGGTGGCCGGCATCTTCCGTTCCCGGATGGTCGATGACACCGCGGTCGGCGACATCGTCCTGACATCGGACGGCTTGGCCCGTTCGGACTGGGCGGCCGTGCGGGATCAGGTTGCGGTGCAATATCTCTCATCAGAGGACGCGACCGCGCACCGCGAGGACTACCTCAAACTCGATGCCGGCCTCTCGGTGTACGACAACCAACAATGGCGCTCAGCGGCAAGTTCCGGCATCACCCGCTTCTTGAAGCCGTTCACGATCGCGGGGTACGTGGTGATGGCCGCCGCGGGGTTGAGCGTGCTGAACGTGTTCATACTCGGGTTGCTGCAGCGCAAACGGGAACGGGCCGTGCTGCGGGCGATCGGCGTGACCCGCCGTCAGGAACAGGCCGTCATCATCGCCCAGGCCGGACTCCTCGGGCTGCTGGTCGCCATCTGCGGCACGCTCGGGGGCATCGGCATGACCTACCTGTGGTCATTGGGATCGCCGGTGTACTACGGCATCAAGGTCGAGTGGGCGGCGCCGGGTCTGCCGCTGCTCACGGCCGTCGCGGCGCTGATGGTGTCGGTGTTGGCCGCCGCGGTGTATCCGGTGCTCTACACGCGGAAGCTGGAGACCATCGATGTCCTGAGGACCGGTTAGCCGGACGCCTTGGCAGCGGGACGCTTGCCCAGCGCGGCGTTCAGCAGCAGCGATTCGAACAACCGGTTCACGCCGTCCATCTCCTCCGGTTCGGTGACCGCCGCCGCGTGCGCGAAACCGTCGACAATCGCGCCGATCACCCGCGCCACCTGAACCGGGTCGTACTCGGCGGCGATCAGCCCGGCCCGCTGACCCTCGACCACCGAACGCGCGAGCGCGTCCGTCATCCGAGCTCCTTGACGCGCATAACCCGCGATCAGCTCCTGGTGCCTGCGGGCGTCGATCGGTGCCGTCGCGACGAAACCGGCGAGTTCGGGAAACTCGCGGTTGATGCGGATCGATTCGGTCAGCGCCGCCCGCAGCAACTCGTGCATCGAGTGGGGCCCGGCCATCGCCGGCGCGGCACTGGCCAGGATCTTGCCGTAGACGTCGTCGCAAACTGCTTCGAACAGCTTGTTTTTGGTACCGAAGTGGTAATACACCGACCCCGCCGTGACGCCGGCCATCTCGGCGATCTGGTTGTTGGTGGCCGGTCCGTAGCCGAATTGGGCGAAGCACCGGCAGGCGGCATCGATGACCCGTTGCCGGGTGTCACCACTGTCGATACCCGCGGGCCGTCCGGGCCCGGTCTTGACGGTCTTGGTCGCGCTCATCGGACCATCTTGACCCAGAAATCGAGCCCTCGGGTGACCACGGTGGTTGTCAGGGCCGACCGTCCGCCACCGGCAATACCCCGTCCACCGCGGCGGCCACCACCGAATCCCGCATCGCGGAGCAGCCAAGGAACAGCCCGCGGTCGCTGAGGCCGGCGAGCGCCTCAACGTCGCGACGCTGCCGGCACAGCCCGGTCGCCGCGGCATCCCACTGCACGCTGGTCTGCTGCCAACTGCTCTTCCGCGCCAGGACGACAGCGCCGCAGCTGCGGCACGACACCGGCATCATCGGCATTTCGTCGAGCCGAGGATCGAGACGGACAGTCATGGCACCGGCTGGGTGGTGAGGCCTGCGGCGATGTTGTCCTCGATCTCCTGGGTCCAGGCGTGCTGCGCGCTCGTGGTGTCGATCTCGTATTCGAACCGGTCGACCATGTCGGCGGCCACATCGGCGGCATCGACATAGAACTGTTCGTACCATCGACGCAGCTGGTATACCGGTCCGTCTTCCTCGCACAGCAGCGGGTTGTCGATGCGAGCCTTGGTTTTCCAGATCGTCACGTCCTGTTCGAAGCCGATCTTGACCCAGTCGCCGAGCGCGATGGCGCTCTGCAACGCCAGCTCGTCGGACACCCCCTCAGGTTTCTTGACGATGATGCCGTATTGCAGGACAAAAGAATTCGCGTCGATCGGATAGTGACAGTTGATCAGCACGCTGTGATGGTCGCCGTCGGGATAGTGGTACGTCAGATCATCGATCATGAAGGCCGGCCCGTAGTAGGACGCCACCGATGTGGTGCCGAGCATGGTCGACCCGCCGACATCCCGGCGGTCGGCGCGGGTGTTGGCGTTCATGTACTGCGTTGCGATGTGGCCCTCGAAGATGTTCTTGAAGTGCGTGGGCAGTGATCCGTGCACGTAGAAGAAGTGCGCCATGTCCACCACGTTGTCGACCAACTCACGACAGTTGGCGTTGACGACCGTTGTGTACCAATGCCAATCGGTCCATTGATCGCTGGTGGCGCCTTCGATGCGCGGAATCGTCACGTCGGCCGGCGGCGGATTGCCCTCGGGGTCGTTCCAGACGAACAGCATCCCGTCCTGCTCGAGGGTCGTCCAGGTGGCGGTGCGGGCCAGTCGAGGAGTGCGCTTGGCGTACGGCACGTTCTTGCAGCGACCGTCGCCACCCCACCGCCAGTCATGGAACGGGCAGGCGATCTCGTCGCCTTTGACCTGGCCCTGGGACAGGTCACCGCCCATGTGCCGGCAGTATCCGTCGAGCACGTTGATCCTGCCGTCACCGCCGCGGAAGACCACGAGCTTCTGGCCGAACACGTTGATTCCGTGAGGTTTCCCGTCCCCGAAATCGCGGGTCAAACCCAGGCAGTGCCAGCCACGGGCGAAGCGTGCCGGCGGCGCTTCGGCTTCGATCTGGCGGACCTCACACCCGGATTCCATCGTCATCGAAAGACCCCTCCGAAAATTCTCGCGGCAACTGTGCTTCACGTCACAACAAGGTCTAACACCGAGGCACCCGATCTGGCGCCGAAAGTCCCACTGGCAGGGATCAGGATCCGCGGCTCGGTACGGCTAGCTGCCGACCTGCGGTAGCTCGTCGGCAGCGATCGCACACGGTGTCTCGCCCGCCGGTGCTGCCTCGTCGACCGGCGGGACCAGAACGCCGGGCGCTGCGACGGGCTGCGGTTCAGCGGCAGGTGCGACAGTGGTTTCGGCGGGCGCGGGCCCTGGCGCGTCGGCAGACACCTCCTCGACCTCCGGGGCTTCCGTGTCCTCGTCCTCCTCGGCGTCCTCCTCGGCCGCAACATCTTCCGCTGCCGCGTCGTCGTCCGGTTCGAGTTCTTCTTCGTCGAGATTGTCGAGGTCTTCGGCGTCGTCGGCGTCGTCGGCGTCGTCCAGCTCGTCGGAGGTTTCCGGTGCATCGAGTTCGGGCAGCGCGGTGTCGGCGCTCGACCCCAGCGATCCGTCCGCTGCTCCGATCAGCCCACCGAACAGGTCGGCGAGTTGTCGGCCCAGGCCCGAGGCCCCGGATCCCAGGCCTGACAACCCGCCACCTGACAAGTCGGTCCCGGGCAATCCGCCGTTGCCCAGTGCCGAACCCCATCCGGCCGCCGGATCTGCTGCGGCCGGACTGGTGGCCGGCGCCATGGGCGATTCCGGCAGTGCGGCCGAACCGATCGTCGGTGGCGTGGCGGTCGGTGCCGTAGCGGGCATCTGAGCGAACGGCGGCGCCGGGTCCATCGAACCGGCCTGCGATGCCCACGGCGCCGGCCCGGAACCCGGCGACGGCGCGAACCCCGCCGGGACGGTCCGGGCACCGGCCCCGGGCGGATCCGCCGGCACCGCCGCGCCGATCCGCGGCGTCCATGACGGTCCGAGATCACCGGGGATCTCGAACGCCGGTGCCGGCCCATCGGAGAGGGCGGTGATCGCCGCGGCGTAAGCGTCGGACACCGCCGCAGTCGCCGAACGCATCGCGGGCACCCAGTCGGAACCGATGTCGTTGGCGACGAACGGTTTCACCTGCGCGTCGATCAGTTCACTGGCCAGGTCGCGATCGCCGAGCCCGGTCCGCACAGTCCGCGCCGCGGCCAGCCAGTCCTGGCGCTGGCCCGCACATCGCGCCTCGATGCGTTCCGTCACGGCGACCTTGGTGTCGACCGCCCGCCACAGCTGATCACGCAGCGCCGCCAGGACGTCGGCGGCTCCTCGCACGGCGGCAACGGCCTGTTGGGCAGCGCCGGCATGGCGATACAGAAACTCGCGCGCGGCCTGCGCACCGCGCCCCTGCCAGGCCTGGTCGAGTGCGGTCAGCTGCTCGTCCTGCAGACGCAGTGCCTGCTCGGCCGCCTCGGCAGCCGTCGTCAACGCGGTGCAGTCGGCATCGAGCATCCGGAGATCCAGGCCGTCTTCCGTGGCGTACCAGTCGTGCAGCTGACCGGCGTGCACCGTGAGGTCGGGATGCTGGTAGCCCAAAAGCGCACAGGCCCAGGCGAACTCGGCAAAGGTATCGACCGCTGGTTGTCCCTGATCCAAACGCCCTGCGACATCACCGGTTTGGGCCATGCCTCAGCCCACCCGGGCCGCCGCGCCGGCGTCCGCGGCCAGGTAGCGATCGGTGGTGCCCCTCAGGACCGCGGCCACCTCCCCCGCCGCCCGCGCCCACCGGCGAAGAGACACGATCCGTTCATCGAGCGCAGTGCGCAGCGAATCACCAGACGCGATGTGTTCGCGGCCGGCCGTCGCGCCGTCGAAGCGCAGCCACACCTGGGCGGCGGACTCGATCATTTCGGCAGCGGCACCGTACTGACGCGCCACCTGAAGCAGCGCCTCGGCGTCGACACGTGCGGCAGTTACATCTCCCATGCCCGGTTTAGACGCAGCCAGCCCTTATCGGGTTCCCTCGGGTTTGAATGTTCCTCGCGCGAGCGCTCGTCAGACCGACTGGCCGCTGACCGACTCGGCCACCCGCACCGCGAGCTGCTGGGCCGTGTTCTCGTCGGCGGCCTCGACCATCACCCGAACTACCTGCTCAGTACCCGAGGGCCGCAACAGGATTCGTCCGGTGTCGCCGAGTTCGGCCTCGGCCTGGGCGACCGCGGACTGCACCGACGCAGACTTGGCCACCGCGGCCTTGTCGTCGACGTGAACGTTGATCAGAACCTGCGGCAGCGTCTGCATCGGCTCGGCGAGGGCAGCCAAGGTAGCGCGCGTATGGGCCATCCGCGACATCAGCCGCAGACCGGTGACAATGCCGTCGCCGGTGGTGCCGAAGGCGGGCAACACGATGTGGCCGGACTGCTCACCGCCGAGCGAGAACTCGCCCGCCCGCAGTTCCTCCAGGACGTAACGGTCCCCCACACCGGTGGTGCGGACCTCGATACCGGCGGCCCGCATGGCCAGGTGCAATCCCAGGTTGCTCATCACCGTGGCCACCAGGGTGTCCGAGGCCAATTCGCCGGCCTCCTGCATGGCCAGCGCCAGCACGACCATGATCGCGTCGCCGTCGATCACCTGGCCCGCCGCGTCCACCGCCAGGCACCGGTCGGCATCGCCGTCGTGGGCCAGACCCAGATCGGCGCCGTGCTCGACGACGGCCGCCTGCAGCACCTCCATATGGGTGGATCCGCAGCCGTCGTTGATGTTGAGCCCGTTGGGCTCGGCGTTGATCGCGATCACGTTGGCCCCAGCGGCCCGATAGGCCCGCGGAGCGGCCGTCGAAGCCGCGCCGTGCGCGCAGTCGACGACGACGGTCAGCCCCTCCAGTCGGGTGGTGACGGCCTTGGAGGCATGGCGCAGATAGCGGTCCAGCGCATCCTCGGCGTCGAGCACCCGGCCGATGCCTGCCCCTGTCGGGCGCAGCCCGGGGCCGCCGTTGACGAGTTCCTCGATGCGGTCCTCGGCGGTGTCATCGAGCTTGTGCCCGCCGGGGCCGAAGATCTTGATGCCGTTGTCGGGCATCGGGTTGTGCGAGGCGGAGATCATCACACCGAAATGGGCGTCATACGCACTGGTCAGGTACGCCACCGCCGGGGTCGGCAGCACACCGACCCGCAGGACGTCGACACCCTCGCTGGTGATGCCGGCGATCACGGCGGCTTCCAGCATCTCGCCGCTGGCCCGTGGATCGCGGCCCACCACGGCGACCCGCCGGCCATGCCCCGCGGAGTTGCCGAGACGCCGTGCCGCCGCCGAACCGAGTGCAACTGCCAGTTCAGCAGTCAGATCGCGATTGGCGACTCCGCGCACCCCATCGGTGCCGAACAGTCGACCCATGCCCTTAAACTTCTCATAATTGGCTGCTCGAAACACAACCGACGAGGTCAGCGACCATCCCGGGGCCAGATCGATACCCGTTCGTGATCACCGCATCCCCGCCCGCGGGCTGACTCGCGGGCGGGGATCGGCGAAAAATCCCTAGCTGCCGTCAGTGCCGGACGACGAGTGGGTGCCTCCCGGCGCCACGGTCGTCGGTGCCATCGGCGCCGTCGTCGGAGCGAGGCTGTGCGGCGCAGTCCCCTGCGGGGCGCTACCGGGCCGCTCCGTGGTGCCGTTCTGGCTGAACGAGATGGTCCCGAGGTTGTTGGTGCAGACAACATGGTCGGAACCGTTCGCGTCGACCCCCTGAACGGCGGTGGTCAGCGATGCGGTGTCGGTGTTCTCGCACACCCCTGCCGCGATCTGGGCGGCCGCGGCGTCGTCCACGTTCTCCAGAACCGAGATGTTGCCGAGGGTGAGATTCACCTTGCCGTCGCCGGCCGTGTCCGGTGCCGCATGAGCCATACCCAGGCCGACGGTAAACAGCAGCGAACCGCCGAGCATCGCGCCCGCAGCCGCCGTCTTCACGAAGTTCCCCACAATTGCTCCTTCCGATGGGAGAGCGGCATCCGGTCCCCCGACGTCTGCGCGACGTGTACCGGTGGCAGGAAGGTCCTGCGGGCATAAACCCTGCTGACACAAAGCGGCCCCCAGCTCTCCACCAGGTGGGCTTCCACGCGATGCAGATCCTCAAACCCGAATCTCGAAAAAGATTTGTTCAGGCGGCGCCGATTTCTACCTCACGGGCGTGAAAAGCCGCCATGAGCAGCCCATACGTAGAAGTCGACGAGAGCAGGCCAACCCAAAACAAACCCGCCGGGTGTGTACAGGACACACCCGGCGGGTTCGTTCGGCCGTAAGGCGACAGATCAGCGCTTGCTGTACTGAGGTGCCTTGCGGGCCTTCTTGAGGCCGTACTTCTTGCGCTCGATGGCACGCGGGTCACGCGTCAGGAAGCCGGCGCGCTTGAGCGCGGGCCGGTCTTCCGGCTGCACCAGGATCAGTGCACGGGCGATGGCCAGGCGCAGGGCACCGGCCTGGCCCGACGGGCCGCCACCATCGAGGTGGGCGAAGATGTCGAACTGCTCGAGGCGGTCGACGGTCACCAGCGGGGCCTTGATCAGCTGCTGGTGGACCTTGTTCGGGAAGTAGTTCTCCAGGGTGCGGCCGTCCAGGTTGAACTGGCCGGTGCCGGGCACCAGGCGAACCCGCACCACGGCCTCCTTGCGGCGGCCGACGGTCTGGATCGGGCGGTCGATGATGACCGGCTCGCGGTGCTCCTGCTCCACCTCGACAACGGTTTCGACGACCCCGGTGTTCTCGCTGCCGTTCTCAATCGTTTCGGTCACTGGGCCACCTGCTTGATCTCGTACGGAACCGGCTGCTGCGCGGCGTGCGGATGATCCGGGCCGGCGTAGACCTTGAGCTTCTTCTGGATCTGCCGACCGAGCTTGGTGTGGGGCAGCATGCCGATGATCGCGTTCTCGACGACGCGGGTCGGGTGCTTCTCCAGCAGCTCGCCGATGGTGCGCTTGCGCAGACCGCCCGGGTAACCCGAGTGGCTGTAAGCGAACTTGTTGGTCAGCTTGTTACCGCTGACGGAAATCTTGTCGGCGTTGATGACGATGACGAAGTCGCCACCGTCGACATTCGGCGTGAATGTCGGCTTGTGCTTGCCGCGCAGCAGATTGGCAGCTGCAGCGGCGAGCCGGCCGAGCACCACGTCTTGGGCGTCGATGACGTACCACTGACGCGTGGTGTCACCCGCCTTCGGCGTGTACGTAGGCACAGCGCTTACCTCTTCTATCTCGGGTTGAGTCCCGGTTGATCCGGGTGCCGGTCAGGTATGTGCGGTTGATATCCCGGCGACCGACGTTGACCCGGGACCCGCTCACCCAAAAGGGCAGCACACACCAACGGAGCAGCTTACCGGTGGGCGTCCTCGCAGGTCAAAACGCGCCTTCTGGGGTCGAGCGTTGGCTTGTGTGCGAGTTCTTCGAGAAATCTCGCACACAAGCCAACGCTGGGCACAACGGGAACCGGCAACCCGGCCGTCGACGTCCTATTCGCATGCCATTTCTGGGCACTGAGGCATTGGCCGCCGGCAGGCTCAACCGCTACCAACTGCGCACGCGGTATGAGGCTGTGTTCCGCAATGTCTACGTGCCGAGGGGCACCGAGCTGACAGCGGCGGACAAGGCCGTCGCGGCCTGGCTGTGGTCGGGCAGGCAAGCCACGGTCATGGGGCTGTCCGCGGCCGCTCTGCACGGCACCTTGTGGATCGATGCCAGGCACCCGGCCGAGCTCAACCAACCGAGCCGCTCACGGCCATCGGGCATCCTCGTCCACAGCGACACGCTCGCCGATGACGAAACCTGCCTGGTCCGGGGTGTCCGCGCGACCACGCCTCAACGCACCGCATTTGATCTGGGCCGCCGCCGCGGACTCACTGCGGCGGTGATCCATGTCGACGCACTCATCCAGGCCACTCGCCTGAAGATCCCCGATGTGACACCGCTCGCCGATCGTCACCGTGGCGCTCGAGGGGTGGTGCAACTGCGGCAAGTGCTCGACCTGGCCGACGAAGGCGCCGAATCACCGCAGGAGACGCGGCTCCGCCTCCTCTATACCGAGGCTGGGATGCGTCCGTCGCACACCCAGATCGAGGTGTTCGACCACGGCCGACAGGTTGGGCGGATCGACATGGGCTGGCCGGAGTGGAAGGTGGGCGTGCAGTACGACGGTATTCAGCACTGGACCGATCCGAGGCAACGCACTCGAGACATCGATCAGAACGTCGAGTACCAGGACCTCGGCTGGCGCATCGTCCGCGTCGGCGCCGACCTGCTCAGGTATCGCCAGGGCACGATCATCGGCCGCACTCGCGCCGCCTTGCGCTCCGCAGGCGGTCCATACTGACGAAAGTTGGCTTGTGTACCAGATTTTCGAGAAATCTCGCACACAAGCCAACACTCGGCTCTCAGGACACCGCGTCCTGCTGGTCAGGGACCACACTTCCATCCGCACGGTGCAGCGGGGCTTCCTTGCCGCTGGGCTCGATGTAGCCCTCCGTCGCGCATTCGTACGGGTCGCCCTGCTTCTTCTTGGGGTCGATGAACATCGGATTCACCAGCCAACGACCGTCGGCGTTGTCGTAGGCCGAGCACATCAACTCGGTCTTGTTGCGGTTGAGCACCAGGCGCAGGGCGGTGGCATCGGTGAGGAACGTGACGTCGGTGTCGGAGTCCCCGGCGCCGAAGGCCGCACGCTTCGGCTCGGCCTGCTGTTCGAACGCGGCAGGACCCTTGACGCCGAAGACGTCTTCGTTCACCCGGCACCGCTTGCCCTCGATGTACGGAATGGCCGTCTCACCGCCACACGGCACCAGCTTCGAGGTGAGCACGCCACCGTCGAGCTCGGTCCGCACACCCATCACCTTGTCCGGGGTGAATCCGAGTTCGGCACCCCATACCCGCACCACCGGCTCCGGCGAAGCGGAGATCACCCGCACGTCGAAACCGTTGGCGCGCAACGTTTCCACCAGATCACGCATCTGCGAGTAGTAGCGCACCCAACCGGTTTCCTCGCCGCTGCCCACCTTCTGCTCGGTGCCCTCCGGCGCCTCCAGGTTCTCCTTGCGGGCGGCCTCGGCGAAACCGGTCAGCTCGGATTCCGTCCAGCCGGCCAGCATCTGCGCGTTCCAGGCATAGGCCGGTTCGACCCGGCGGGCGTTGAACCCGGCGAACGCCGGCTCGTCGGCGCGCGTCTTCGCCTCGGTGTAGACCGACAGCAGTTCGTCGGCGCACCCGAGGTCGGTGTCGGTCGGCATCGGCTGGCCCGGTTTGGCCGCGGCGCACGCCTTGGACAGCGCCCCGACGGCCTGCGGCGTGAGGTACGGGCTGGTGGTCGACCAGTCCCCGCCTGCCGGGGCCCGCAACTTGCCGTTGCGCACCATCCAGAAGAACGTCGCGTCGCCGATATCGTTCTTGACCAGGGTGTTGTCCCAGTCGAACAGCGCCACCGGCGCGCCGTCGGCCACCGAGCCGTCGGCCCCGCAGGTTCCCAACTCCGCGAGCATCGTGTCGATCCGGTCGCGGTTGTCGCCGTACCAACCGGGGTTCTCGGCCAGCGTGCGACAGTCGGCGGCCGGTGCCGCCGCGCCCTTCTCGGAGCTGCCCGACGACTGCGCCGACTCGGTGCCGGACCCACACCCGGCGACGGTCAGCACCGCGGTCACCGCGGCGACGAGAAGGGACAGCGGTGCGCGTGAGGTCATCAAGGGTTCCCGTCTGGTGGATTCAGGTGAGTTCGACGACGCCGGGGGTGCCGAGCGCCGAGGTCCGTGAGGTGTCCTTCAGGTCGACGCCGGAGCGTCCCAACGCCAGCGCACCGTCGACCAGCCCGGCGGCTACCCGCGCGGCTTCGGCGTATCCCAGGCCGTCGGGCGGGTGAATGTTGGAGATGCAGTTGCGATCGGCGTCGGTGCGGCCGGGCATCGGCAGGTGGGTCAGGTAGATGCCGAGGCTGTCGGCGACGCTCAGGCCGGGCCGCTCCCCGATGATGACGAGCACCGTCCGCATGTGGGCCGCGGCAGCAACATGATCGCCAAGGGCCACGCGGGCCTGCGTCGCGATCACCGGCGGGGCCAGGGTGTAGCGGTCCTGAAGCTCGGCCACCAACGCCGCCAGCAGCGTCGCACCGTGCCGGTCCAGCGCGGTCGGTGACAATCCGTCGGCCAGCACGAAGCCGATGTCGGCCGGGGTGTCGGGCACCTGCATGCCCTCGGCGGGTTCGCGGCCCAGGTCGGGGCGGCGCAGATACTCGTCGCGGGAGGTGGCCTTACTCGTCACCACCGTCGGCTCACCGATGCCGACCGTATGCACCTCCGCGGCGAGTCGATCCACGTCCAGCGGCACGTGCACGGCGTCACGCGCTGCGGCATGTGCGGCGGCCAGCTCGAGCACTCGGCGGGTGGGCAGCGCGTTGCCGGCGCGCCCCAACCCGATCCTGGCTTGGGTGGTCTTGCGCAGCTCGTCCCAGAACTCTTGAACCGCAACCTCATTGGCACTCATGACGGCTCCGCGGAAGTCAGGGACCGCAGCACCGAGCGCTCCAGGTCGAACGGGGTCAGCTTGCCGGAGTCGTCGACCATGCCGACGCTGCGCAGCCACGCCTCGAACTCGGCGGCCGGGCGCAAGCCCAGGGTGCGTCGGGTGGTCAGCACGTCGTGGAACGACAAGCTCTGGTAGCCGAGCATCACGTCGTCGGCACCCGGCACGGTGATGACGAACGCCACTCCCGCCGCGGCCAACAACGTCAGCAGGTTGTCCATGTCGTTCTGGTCGGCCTCGGCGTGGTTGGTGTAGCAGACATCCACCCCCATCGGCAGGCCGAGCAGCTTGCCGCAGAAGTGGTCTTCCAAGCCGGCCCGGATGATCTGCTTGCCGTCATACAGATACTCCGGCCCGATGAAACCGACGACGGTGTTGACCAGCAGCGGCTCCAGATCGCGGGCCACCGCGTAGGCCCGGGCCTCCAGCGTCTGCTGGTCCACCGGCTTGCCGCCGACACCCAGATGCGCGCCGGAACTGAGCACCGAACCCTGCCCGGTCTCCAGGTACATGACGTTGTCGCCGACGGTTCCGCGGCGCAGGCTGCGCGCCGCCTCATTGCCTTCGCGCAGCAGCTGCAGGTTCACCCCGAATGCGGAGTTGGCCCCCTCGGTGCCCGCCACCGACTGGAACATCAGGTCCACCGGCGCCCCGGCCTCGACCAGACCGATCGTGGTGGTGACATGCGACAGCACACAGGACTGGGCGGGAATGTCGTAGCGGGTGCGGATCGAGTCGAGCAGGTACAGCAGATCCGCGGTGGCCTGCGGCGAGTCGGTGGCCGGGTTGATCCCGATCACCGCGTCACCGCAACCCAGCAGCAGCCCGTCGAGCACCGCGGCGGCGATCCCGCGGGGGTCATCGGTCGGATGATTGGGCTGCAGCCGGGTGGCGAGGGTGCCGCGCGCGCCGACGGTGGTGCGGAACGCCGCGGTCACCTCCGCGGCGGCCGACACCGCGATCAGATCCTGGTTGCGCATGATCTTGCTGACCGCGGCGACCATCTCCGGGGTCAGTCCCGGTGCGACGGCGGCCAACCGCTCGGCGCTGTGGTCATGCGCCGCGGTGTCCATCAGCCAGTCCCGCAGCCCGCCGACGGTCAGGTGCGAGATCTCCGAAAAGGCTTGCCGGTCATGGCTGTCCATGATCAGCCGGGTCACCTCGTCGGTGTCGTACGGCACCAGTTCCTCGTTGAGGAAGGTGTCCAGCGGCAGGTCCGCGAGCACCCAGGCGGCCGCGGCGCGTTCCCCGTCGTGCTCGGCCGCGCACCCGGCGAGTTGATCGCCGGAGCGCAGCGGGGTGGCCTTGGCCATCACCTCGACCAGACCGTCGAAGCTGTAGGTCACCCCCGAAACCTGCTGGTGGTACTTCATTTCAGGGCACTCTCCGCTTCCGCGAGCATCGCGAACTCTTCGTCGGGCGAGTTGGCCACCAGGCGGTGGCGGCTGTAGAGCGCGAAGTAGAGCATGAACGCGCAGAACACAGCCAGGCACAGACCGGCGGCCACCGGGCTGACCACGAAGGTCGCGATGAGCGCGACGACCGCGATGACCAGGGCGAAACCGGTGGTGACGATGCCGCCCGGGGTGCGGTACGGCCGCTTCATCTCCGGCTCCCTGACCCGCAGCACGATGTGGCTGATCATCATCAGCACGTAGCTCAGCGCCGCACCGAAGACCGCCATGTTCAGGATCAGATCACCGTGGCCGGTCAGCGACAACAGGAAGCCGATGATGCCCGGGACGATCAGCGCGAGCGTCGGGGCCTTGCGCTTGTTGGTCACCGACAGCGAGGTGGGCAGGTAACCGGCCCGCGACAGCGCGAACGTCTGCCGTGAGTAGGCGTAGATGATCGAGAAGAAGCTCGCGATCAGTCCGAACAGGCCGATGTAGTTGACCGCCTTGGCGGCGAACCCGGTACCGCCGAGGGCCTGCACCAGCGGGTCGTCCACGGTCGACATCGCGTCGGCGCCGCCGGCACCGGCCGTCAGGAACAGCACCGTCACGCAGGTGATGATCAGGACCGTCATCGCGGCGATGATGCCGCGCGGCACATTGCGCTCCGGGTTGGCGGTCTCCTCGGCGGCCAGCGGGACGCCCTCGACCGCCAGGAAGAACCAGATGGCGAACGGGATCGCCGCCCAGATGCCCAGGTAACCGTGCGGCAGGAAACTCGACGCACCCACCGCGGCCGCGTCGGGGGCGATGTCGGTCAGGTTGGCGACGTCGAAGTGGCCGATGGCGCTCACGGCGAAGATGACCAGGCCGAGCAGCGCGATCGCGGTGATGACGAACATCAACCGCAGCGCCTCACCGACGCCCGCGAGGTGGATCCCGATGAAGATGACGAAGGCCGCCAGGTAGACCCACCAGCCCTTGTGAATGCCGAACAGGCCGAGCGATTCGACGTAGCCGCCGATGAACGTGGCGATCGCGGCCGGTGCGATCGAGTACTCGATCAGGATCGCGGTGCCGGTGGCGAAGCCGCCCCACGGGCCGAGCGCGCGACGGGCGAAGGTGTAGCCGCCGCCGGCCGCCGGCAGCGCCGAGGACAGCTCAGCGAGGCCAAGGACCATGCAGAAGTACATGGCGGCGATGACCACCACGGCGATCAGCAGGCCACCGAAGCCGCCCTGCTCGAGACCGAAATTCCAGCCCGAGAAATCCCCGGAGACCACGTAGCTGACGCCGAGGCCGGCCAGTAGCAGCCACCCAGCGCTTCCGGATTTGAGCTGACGTTTGTTCAGATAGTCAGCGCTCTCCAGGTGTTCTTCCACACCCGCCATTTCAAACTCCTTCATTGACAAAGCTATTCGCATGTGGGGCCGGTTCGAGGAGGGTTGTCACTCCACCCGTCGGCGCCAGGTTAAAGGTAGGTTTCTCAACCTTTGACTAGATGAGTATCACCCTCGGCGGTCACGATGTCCACCCCAACGGGAAACTGACTCCAGGCCAGAGGATGACGACGATATTTATTGCAGCACAAAGATTTACGTGTCCGTAACGCTGCGATGAGCGTCGGACGCAAGGGTCAGAACCGGTACCGCGAGTGTGGAGCTGTTGCGAGCGTGCGGGTCAGATGTCGCAACAGCTCCACACTCGACGGCAGATCAGGGGGCTACCAGGTTCAGAAGAAGCCCTGCGCCTTGTTGGCGTAGCTCACCAACAGGTTCTTGGTCTGCTGGTAGTGATCGAGCATCATCTTGTGGTTCTCGCGGCCGATGCCGGACTGCTTGTAACCGCCGAACGCGGCATGCGCGGGGTAGGCGTGGTAGCAGTTGGTCCACACCCGACCGGCCTTGATGTCCCGGCCCGCCCGGTAGGCGGTGTTGCCGTTGCGGCTCCACACACCGGCACCCAGGCCGTAGAGGGTGTCGTTGGCGATCGAGATGGCGTCGTCGTAATCCTTGAACGAGGTCACCGCCACGACCGGTCCGAAGATCTCCTCCTGGAACAGCCGCATCTTGTTGTGCCCGGTGAAGATCGTCGGCGCCACGTAGAACCCGCCGTTGAGGTCGCCACCCAGATCGGCCCGCTCGCCACCGGTGATCAGTTGGGCGCCTTCGGTTTTGCCGATCTCGATGTAGGACAGGATCTTCTCCAGCTGATCGTTGGAGGCCTGCGCACCGATCATGGTCTCGGTGTCCAGCGGGTCGCCCTGGCGCACGGCCTTGGTGCGGATGGCGGCCAGCTCGAGGAACTCGTCGTAGATGTCGGCCTGGATCAGCGACCGCGACGGGCAGGTGCACACCTCACCCTGGTTCAGGGCGAACATGGTGAACCCTTCCAGGGCCTTGTCCTGGAAATCGTCGGCGGCGGCCAGCACGTCGGAGAAGAAGATGTTGGGGCTCTTGCCACCGAGCTCCAGCGTCACCGGGATCAGGTTCTGGCTGGCGTACTGCATGATCAGCCGGCCCGTGGTGGTCTCACCGGTGAAGGCGATCTTGGCGATCCGGTTGCTCGAGGCCAGCGGCTTGCCGCACTCGACACCGAACCCGTTGACCACGTTGACCACACCGGCGGGCAGCAGGTCACCGATCACCGACATCAGGTAGAGCACCGAAACCGGGGTCTGCTCAGCAGGTTTGAGCACCACGGCGTTACCCGCGGCCAGCGCCGGGGCCAGCTTCCAGACCGCCATGAGGATCGGGAAGTTCCAGGGGATGATCTGGCCGACGACGCCGAGCGGCTCGTGGAAGTGGTAGGCGACGGTGTCCTCGTCGATCTGCGAGAGCGAGCCTTCCTGGGCGCGCAGCACACCGGCGAAGTACCGGAAGTGGTCGACCGCCAACGGGATGTCGGCGTTCAGCGTCTCGCGGATCGGCTTGCCGTTGTCCCACGACTCGGCCAGCGCGATGGATTCGAGGTTCTCCTCGATCCGGTCGGCGATCTTGTTGAGGATGACGGCGCGTTCGGCAGGCGAGGTCTTGCCCCATGCCGGCGCGGCGGCGTGGGCGGCGTCGAGCGCCTTCTCGACGTCGGCCTCGGTGGAGCGGGCCACCTCGCAGAACACCTGGCCGGTGACCGGCGTCGGGTTCTCGAAGTAGCGGCCCTCGGCGGGGGCGACCCACTCGCCACCGATGTAGTTGTCGTAGCGGGCCTCGAACGACATCAGGGCGCCCTCGGCACCCGGACGTGCATAAACAGTCATGGCAATCTCCTGCATCGGACACCCAGATGTGTCGGTCGTCACTAAAGGTAGTCAGCAGTAGGTTGCAGCACAGTTGCACTGATCGAAAGCAACGTTGCCGAGAAGATCAGCCCAGCTCGGAGTCGATCCCCGCCAGGTGACCGCGCGCCTGTGCCCGGGCCAGCGGGTCGGCTTCGGCGTGGTCGTGCAGGATCCGCCAACCCTGGCGGTCGTCACGGCCGTCGGGCAGCGCCAACCAGCGCCGCAGCAGGCTCAGATTGCCCCCGGCCAGCACCGCTTCGCGCAGGCTGGCGCTCAGCTCGGTGCGCAGTCGCGCGATGGCCGGCGAGACGGATTGGGGTAACAGGGCGCCCGAGTACGCGTCCAGGGCGGCCGGGACGTTCCCGGCCTCCAGTGCGTCGTAGACGTCGCCCATGTCGCTGGCCACCGGCGCCATCAGGCGGTACGGCCGCGACTCGATGTAGGTGCTTCCGATGACCCGGCGCAGCCGGGACACCTCGGCGCGCACGGTGACCACGTCGAGGTCCTTGTCGTCGAGCAACATCGCCAGGTGATCGGCGCTGAGCCCCTCGGGGTGCCGGATCAGCAGGACCAGGATGTCGGCGTGCCTGCCGGTCAACCCACTGGCTTGCGGGCGGCCCGCGGCGTCGGTCACCTGCCAGCGCGGGCGATCGGCACCCAGCACCGTCAACCGAGCCCCCTCAGCCGCGGCCGGCACTGCGGGTCCGGTGAGCCGCAGCAGGGCCAGCTGGTTCTCGACGGCCACCGCGGTGGCTCTGACCAGCGCCAATGTCTGCGGTGTCGCGACTGCGGACCCTCCGGTCAGGTCGATGGCGCCCAGCAGGACCCCGGTCGCCGGATCGTGTACAGGCACCGCGGTGCAGCTCCACGAGTGGACGGTGCGGGAGAAATGCTCGGACCCGAGGATCTGCAGTTCCCGGTCCAGCGCCAGCGCGGTCCCCGGCGCGTTGGTCCCGGCCGCCCGTTCACTCCAGTCCGAGCCGGGCACGAAGTTCATCGCCTCGGCCTTGCGGCGCACGCCGGGATCTCCCTCGACCCACAGCAGGGTGCCGTCGGCCGCGGTGATCGCCACCACCACCCCGGCGCCGACGGCGTCGTCGACCAGCAGCCGACGGATCAGCGGCAGGGTGGGCGCGAGCGGATGGGTGTTTCGCAGTTCGGTCAGCGCCGCCGCGGCGGCGGCCGCCCGGGTGCCCAGATCGGGGTCGACGCCGGTGGCCAGGCTGCGCTGCCAGCTCTCCATGATCACGCGCCGCACCGGGGTGGAATCCAGGGAATCGGCGTCGACCTGGCCCTCGATGAACAGATCGTGGATAGCGCGCACCTTCGCGGGCAGTGCCCGGGTCGATATCCGGCCTCCCGCGTTCCTCGATGCGGCCACGGCGATCATCTCTCCCGGCGTCGGGCCATGGGTATGGCATTCACGCGTAACCGCCAGGATAGTTGACCGGCCTGGCCTGTGATGGATACCACCCGCTGGTCAGCAGCCAGAACTCGGGGAATCCAGCCCGCTACCCGTATAGTCGGGGCACGGCGGCTTGTCTGTTCTGCCTTTGCCGCCTTCTCGATCGTCACACCGAGCGCCGCGAGATATCACTCGCGCCGGGCAGGACGACCGCCCTCTATTTTCGGAGCTTTCATTTTGTCTGTCCAAGAAACCCCTGGCACCGCTGTGCCCACATTCGCCGAACTCGGCCTGCCCGCCGAGATCGTCGCGACCCTGGCCTCGAACGGAGTCCAGAACCCGTTCCCGATCCAGGCCGCGACCCTGCCTGATTCACTGAAAGGCCGTGACGTCCTCGGCCGCGGCCGGACCGGATCCGGCAAGACCTATGCGTTCCTGTTGCCCCTGGTGGCGCGGTTGGCGACCAGCGGCACCCGCCGGGCACCGAACCGCCCCCGCGCGCTGATCCTGGCACCGACCCGTGAACTGGTCACCCAGATCGAGGCCTCGCTGGCCCCGCTGGCCAAGGCCACCGGCCTGCGGTCGGTCAACATCTTCGGTGGCGTGGGCCCCAACCCGCAGATCTCCGCGCTCCGAGGCGGCGTGGACATCGTGATCGCCTGCCCGGGCCGGCTCGAAGACCACATGCGGTCCGGCCACGCCGACCTGTCCGCGGTCGAGATCACCGTGCTCGACGAGGCCGACCACATGGCCGACCTCGGCTTCCTGCCCGGCGTCAAGCGGCTGCTGGACCGCACCCCGAAAGACTGCCAGCGCCTGCTGTTCTCGGCCACCCTCGATGCCGGGGTCGACGTGCTGGTCAAGCGCTACCTGCACGATCCCGTGGTGCACAGTGTCGATTCGGCACAGTCCCCGGTGACCGCGATGGTGCACCACGTGCTGCACGTGGACAACGCCGCGCGGGTCAACGTGGTTGCCGATCTGGCCGCCGCTCCGGGCCGCACCATCGTGTTCGCCCGCACCAAGCACGGTGCGAAAAACCTGACTCGCCAGCTCAATTCGCGAGGCGTCTCGGCAGTTGAGCTGCACGGCAACCTGTCCCAGAACGCCCGCACGCGCAACCTGACCGCGTTCTCCGACGGATCGGCCGCTGTGCTGGTGGCCACCGACATCGCCGCCCGCGGCATCCACGTCGACGATGTCAGCCTCGTGGTGCACGCCGACCCGCCGGTCGAGCACAAGGCCTACCTGCACCGGTCGGGACGCACGGCCCGCGCCGGGAACGAGGGCACCGTGGTGACCCTCATGCACGACGCACAGGTTTCCGATGTCCGCACCCTGACCAAGAAGGCCGGGGTCAAGCCCACGATCACCCGGGTGAACGGGACCGATCATCCGGTGCTGCGTGAGATCGCCCCCGGTGAGCGGGTTTTCGGCGATCCGATTCGTCCTGAGCCGGTCGCCCAGGCCGCTCCGGCCCCGCGCCGCCAGGGCACCAAGTCCGGGCAGCCGGGCAAGTCGGGTCAGCAGCAGCGCCGCAACCGCCCCAACGGTTCGTCTCGCAACAGCGGCGCTCCGTCAGCACGGTCCGGCTCCGGCGCCGGCGGACAACAGCGCGGTGGACATCGCCGCCCCCGCCGGGCAGGCGACTCCAACTCAAGCCGCTAGAACGGAAGTGTGCGGTCCCGCTCGGCTCTCCTCCGAACGGGACCGCACCGGCTCTTCCGGGCGGGTCAGACTCCCCATGTGTTGGCAGCGCTGCGATCGGTGGCGGCCACCTCGTCGGCACCGTCGCGGACCGCATTGCCCAGCGCGAACAAGATTTCGTTGAGTGCCGCCGCCGCCTGGTTCCACCGAGCCTGCTCAACGGCATAGGCCTGCGCCGCCTCGCGGGTCCAGACCTGCTGCAGAGGCGCGATCTGCGAACGCAGTTCGTCGAGGGCGGCGTTGAACCGGCTCGAGGTGGTGTGGATCTCCTGACGGACCGTGTACTCGATTTCGCCGAAGTCGTAGGACAGAACGTGATCCATCGTGGGCTCCGGTCAGATTCCGTCGCCGACGGTGCCGAGCCGCTGCGCATGGGCGTCAGCGGCCGCACGCAACGTGCGCTCGTTGGTCCGGATGGTCTCGGCGATGCGGCTCAGTGACGTGTGCAGGGTGAGCGATTCACCGTTCCAGCGGTCCACCACATCGCGGAACCGAACGGCCGCCACCCCGCCCCACACCGATGGCGGCACACTGCTCATCTTCCCGATGAAGGTCCGCAGCATCGCCCGGACGTCGTCGTTGAGTACGTCGATGCGGCCGGCCACGCTGGTCATTACATCGAAGTCGGTGCCCAACGGCCCCGTCGGTCCTGGTGACATTTTCTCTGGCCCTCCGGTCTTGTCTTGCGGGATATAACAATTCGACGCAGCACGAGCCGGTTCGGTTCCATCTGATTTCATGACGCTGCATGCGCCGAGCCAGCGGCCGCCTCGCAGGGCGCCCGCACCGCCTCGGCATGCCCCTGGCCACTCTGGCACCCGATCGCGATCCGAACGGGACCATCGACGAACACCACCCAACGAATCTCCCGGCCCTCACGGACCTCCCGGTAACTGACCACCGGGCGCCCGGCGACGACCGCGGACGCGTCGAAGTCGACGAATATCCCGGGCGGCTGTTCTCTCAGAGCTCGCCGCAGCGTGTCAGCGAGCGCGCCGTCCCCGATGCCGGACTGGGTCAGATGAATCATCACCTGCGGGTCGGCCGGCGAAACCACCTGGACCCGAGCCGATCCCGGCCCTTCGGTGATCCGCCGGACCGACCATCCCGCCGGGATCTGCATGCCCACCCGGCCTTCGACGAGTACCGTCATCGCCACCTGGTCCGCCGGTCGGCCCTGAGCGAAAGCTATGCCGCCCAGCGCAACTGCCAGAACCATTGCGGTACCGAGCACGATCCGGCCCGGACGTCCCCGCCGCCCAGCCGGAGTTGCCAGGACCGGAGGATCCGGTACGACGAGGGCGTCCCGCCATGCCCGGGAGCCGGCCAGCGCGGCCCTGACACCACGACTGCGCAATCCGGCCACCACCGCGTTGCCCAGCACGACACCTCCGGAGACCTCCGCCGGAGCATCGACGGCGACTTCATCCGGTACCCCGCCGAGCGCCATCACGGCCCGCACCACCGTCTCGGGATCCAGATCCTCCTCGGCGTGGCGCGCCAAGGTGATCCTGCGGGTATCGGCGCCAGACACCACGACGACCTCTTCGGCGATCTCGACCACGACCCACGCGCCCGACAGCGCCGCGCTCACGACCTGAACCCTCTGCAGCACAACCACTTCAGCGCCTGCCCGGGCCGCGGACTCCCGCACCCGGTCACAACGATCGGCAGCCCACCAGGTCGGGCACACCAGAGTGAGGTTCCGTGCCCCCGCCGCCGCGGCGTCGAGCACCTCCACCCACAGATCCGAAACCGTGGCCGGTTCGTCGTCGACCAGGACGATCTCGTCGTCGATGCCTGCCACCGCGATCGCGGCGAGATCTGAGTCCGGCCCGGGGCCCCGCACAGTCACCGGACCCACCTCGACGATGGCCGATGTCACGACTCATCCGGGCAGTTGGACAGCGCGACCTGAACCAGCTGATCCGGCGCGCCGCGGGTGATCAGCGTGCCGCGGCCCGGCGGAAGCCGGACCGGCCGTACGGATCCCAACAGCACACCCTCATCGGGGTTCGCACTCATCATCAGGCCCATGCAGCCGAGGTCCTTGACCGCAGCCAGGACCGGATCGAACATCGCCCGCGCCGCACCTCCGGATCGCCGGGCCAGCAACAGGTGCAGTCCGAGGTCACGGGCGTGCGGTAGGTAGGGCAACACCGGCGAGAGTGGATTGGACGAACTGCCGGCCACCAGGTCGTAGTCGTCGACCACGACATACAGTTCCGGGCCGGTCCACCACGACCGGTCGCGGAACTGTCGCTGGGTGACCTCAGGACCCGGCATCCGACTGCGCAGGGTCTCAAGCACTCTCGGCAACACGACCTCCAGTGCACCGGCGGAGGGCGCGTAACCGGCGAGATGCTCCGACTCGACGACTCCCAACAGCGCGCGCCGGAAATCCACGATGAGCATCTGCACGCTGGACGGATCGTTGACGTCCACCAGATCGCGGCACAGGGTACGCAGCGCCGTGGACTTGCCACAGCCGATGTCGCCGAGTATCACCAGATCAGGTTGAGCCGCGAAGTCGATCACCACGGGCGCCAGTTCGCGTTCGCCGAGGCCCAACAGGACCTCGGTCGCAGGCCGCTCTCGCGGCACCGAACCGAGTTCGCGCCCGAGCACACGGGTCGGCAGCAACCGGACACCTGGCGCTCGGACATTGCCGTGCTGCCGGCGCAGGATGTCTCCGGTCCGGGCCAGGACCGCGCTGATCCCGGTATCGCTCGGCGTGCCATCCAACCGGGGCAGCGCGATCAGCAGCTCGCGCCCCTCCCGGGTCAGACCGCGACCCGGTGCGTTCTGGGCCAGTTGTCTTGCGCGTTTGCGGTCCATCTCGGATTCGGCCGGGTCGCCGAGTCGCAACTCGATACGGGTTCCTAGCTGGTCCTTGAGTGCGGGCCGGAAATCTGCCCACCGCGACGCCGTGACGACCACGTGAACACCGAGTGAAAGCCCCTGTACCGCAAGCGCGGTGATCGACGGCTCCAGAGATTCGAAATCCCCGCGGAACGTCGACCAGCCGTCGATGACCAGGAACACGTCGCCGAGCGGATCATCGAGGTCCCCATCTCGGCGGCGTGCCCGGTATTCGGCCATGGAGCCGATGCCGAGGGCGGTGAAACGTGCTTCGCGGGCAGTGACCACTGCGTGCAGCTCGGCCACCATACGCCGGACCAGGTCGGCGTCAGCGCGGCCGGCCACCGCGCCGACGTGCGGCAGCGCTTGCAGAGCGCTCAACCCTCCCCCGCCGAAGTCCAGGCAGTAGATCGCCACGTCGCCGGGACGATGCGTGGCAGCCAGCGCGACCACCAAAGTCTTGGCGGCCGTGGATTTCCCGGACTGGGGGCCGCCCACGATCGCCACATTGCCGTGGGCCGCGTCCAACGCGAGCACCAGTCGATCCCGGCGCTGCTCGAAAGGGCGGTCGACGAGTCCGATCGCCACCGCCAGCGGCTCGGAACCGGACAGCAACACGCCGCTGAGTGGGACGGCCGGCGGCAGCGGCGGCAGCCAGACCTGATGTGCCGGTGCGCCGTGCCCGGCCAGCCGCTCCACGATCTGGTGCAGCACAGTGGACGTGGACGGTGAGGTAGCCCGCTCGTCGGTCCGGGTGCAGAGTCCGGTGAACCGTCGCGGTCGCAGCGGGACGGCCCGCGCCGATGGCGAGGGCCGCTCGGGCTCCGCGCAGGGTTCCGAGACGAACGCGGTCTGAAACCGGATGATCTCGCCTGAGGGCGTTTTCAGGTACGCCGCTCCCGGGGTGCTGGGCAGTTCGTACGCGTCGGCGATGCCGAGCACCGACCGGGATTCACTGGGCGAGAATGTCTTGAGGCACACCCGGTACGACAGGTGACTGTCCAGTCCGCGGAGCCTGCCCTCGTCGAGTCGCTGGCTGGCCAGTAGCAGGTGCATGCCCAGTGACCGTCCGAGCCGGCCGATCGCGACGAACAGTTCGGCGAAATCCGGGTGCTGCTGCAGCAGTTCGGAGAACTCGTCGACCACGATCAGCAGATTCGGCAACGACGGTAGATCGGCCCGGCGTCGGTAGTCGGCGATGCCTGCCAGATTTCCGGCCGCCCGCAGCAACTCCTGGCGGCGGGTCATCTCCCCGGCCAGCGCATCGGCCATCCGGCTCACCAGATGGGCTTCCTCGGCCAGATTGGTGATCAGCGCGCTGACGTGGTTCACCGTGTTAAGACCGAGAAATGTTGCCCCGCCTTTGAAGTCGATGAGGACCAGGTTGAGCATCTCGGGCGGATGCGTGGCGATCAGCCCGAGCACCAGGGTTCGCAGGAACTCCGACTTTCCCGACCCGGTGGCCCCGACGCACAGCCCGTGCGGTCCCATGCCGTCATGCGCGGCTTCTTTGAGGTCGAGGTGTACCGGGGTGCCGTCGCCACATCGGCCGACCGGAACCCGAAGGAACTGCTGCGGATCCGAGAGTGGCCAGAGCGGATCGGTTCCGAGGCGGTTGTCGATACCGATCAGCGCCGGCCAGCCCGCGTCATCGGAGGCGTGGCCGGAACGGTAGCGCGCCAGCCTGCGGGCACAGGTGACGGCCTGCTCGTGGGTCATCTGGTCGGGTTGCCATGGGGCACCGCCGCATCGTCCCGCGTCGGGGTTCAGGTCCAGATGCAGATCGGCTTCGGTATCGGTGTCGCCGGCAACGACCAGCAGCGTGACCCCCGGGCCGGGGGCGGATACCGCCGTCGAAGCGGAGTCGACGATGACAACGGTGTGCGCCGCGGACCCGGCGGTCTCGCCGCCGTCGTCTGCGGTCGTGTGGTGGGGGAGCCATTTCAGCCACTCCCAGTGCCGCGCGGTCGGTCCGTCGACGACGGTCGCAATGCGGACATGCCGCGGGTTGTGCGCGGTGGCGAGCTGGCAGACCATGGCGCGTAGTAGGGCTCGGGCCGCATCGGCACCACCGCCCACCGTCACCCGGCCGAACTCGCTCAGGTTCACTGTCAGCGGTACATCGGTCACCACCGACCGACGCCGGATCAGTTGCGCCAGAGCCGATACCGTCACCGGATCGGTCTCGTGCCCCGGGGCGGTGGTGCCGGTGACCAGGCGCGTGGACAACGGACGCTCCCCCACGCCGATCCGCACGTCGCAGAAGCCGGGGTCGCCGGGGCGGCGCTTCCACATCTGCTCCCTGCCGGCGAGCGTCCACAGACATCCGGGCGCAGGATGGTCCGCGTGCAGTGCCGACCACTGGGAGCGGCCGGTCTCACCCGTCGCGGCGTCGATCCCGTCGAGATAGCGCAGGTACTCGCAACGGTCCCGGTGGAGTTGCTGGGGCCGGCCGTTGCTCTTCAAACTGTAAGCGGCCGTACCGATCGCCGACATCGCCATCATGACCGGGAACATCGTGGACGCCGGGCCGCGGGCGGCCGTCGCACCCGAGGTGACGTATACCGCGATCATGCCGATCATCGCCACCACGAGCACCAGCGGCAGCAACCTGGTCAGCAGGCCGGCCGGGGTGTGGCGGGGCAACGCGGGCGGCGCGTCGATCACCAACTCCCCGGTCGGTGGCTCCCCTGCCGGGAGACCGCGGGTGGCGTGCGGTGTGCGGATGGTTTCCATCGACATTTGGACGCACACCGAGCCCCTCGGGTTCCCTCTCCGCACAGAAATTTTGGTGCGACCCGACCCATGTCCGGTCGGTTAGCGTGACATGTATCGGCGTCAACCGGGGGGTGATGCGATGCCGGATTCCTTACGCCACGTCTCGATTCACTGCGGCAGGCACGACACCACGGTGGATCTGTCCCTGCCCACGGGGATGACCGTCGGCGACCTGTTGCCGTGGATCGTCGATGCGCTCGACGCCGGGGACGGCACCCCGCACCGGTGGCGGCTGGCACACGTCGGTGGTCGTGGTCTAGATGAGTCAGCAACCTTGGTGCAGAACAACATTGAGGATGGCGATCTTCTGATCTTGACCGCATCCCGTGATCAGCCTGCGGTCGAGCTGCCGCTGATGGCGGCATTGACGGTCGACTCGACCGATGATTCATTCCCGATCGCCTTGCGAGTCACCGTCTGTCTGTGGGCCTGTGCCCTCGGCATCGTTTCCTTGGCATGGGCCGGACTCGGCAGTGTCGGATGGGGCCGCGTCGCCGCGACAGCAGCGGTGGCCGTCATCGTCACGGCTGTCACGGTGTCCGCGCCGCGTCTGGGGCTGAGCGCGACTGTGATCACGACGTTCAACGTGGCCGCCGTGGCACTCGCGGGGGTCCTCGGATTCCTCGTGGTTCCGGCCGGTCCTGCGCCGGCGAACTTCTTCTTGGCCTCCACGGCAGCGGGATCGCTGGGCGTGGTGCTGATCCGGGCGACCGGTTGCGGCAGACAGGTCCTGATCGCGGTCGTGACCGTGGCCGGGGTACTCGCCGCGACGACGGGGTTCTCAGTGCTGTGGCCTGTGGCGTCACCGGCGTTGGGTGCGCTGGTGAGTGCGGTCGGGTTGGGATTGCTACCCCTGACCCCGAGGTTGTCCATCGCGCTGGCCGGCCTGACACCGACCGTACCGGGATACCCCGGTGCTGAAGAAGCCGTAGTGGGCGACAACAGATCCGATGCCGACACTCGTGCACTGATCGGGCATCAGACCTTGGCCGGGCTGGTGGCCGGGTGCGCGGCGGCGGCCGCACTGGGCACCTCGATCCTCACCCTCGCCGGGCTTCGACAGGTCTCGGCCGTCGAGGTCGCGTTCGCCGCCGCTGTCGGGGTGGCATTGTTGTTGCGCTCGCGTACCTACGCATCCGGACCTTGCCGCACAGCCGCAGTCGTCTGCGGATTTCTGTCTCTCACAGCAACTTTCATCCTTGTCGTGGCATGGGCCCCCGCGCACGGAAGTTGGGCCGGAATCCTCGCCGTAGCCGCCGGGATCGCCGTGCTGTGGCCGGTCACCGTGCAGAGTCCGGTGGTGGCACGGCTCGCCGACGTCATCGAATACGGCGCACTGGCTGCGGTGGTGCCGTTGGCGTGTTGGCTCGCCGGTGCCTTTGACCTCTTCGGCGACCTGGGGTTGCGGTGAACCGGTCAGGGCGATTGGCCGCGACGCTGATCGCCGGGCTTCCGCTGCTGGCCATCGCACCTGCCGCAGCCGTCGTACCACCGGCGGTAGATTCCACCTTGCTGCCCCGGCCGGCGCCACCCGCGCCCGTCCGGCCCACCGAACAACGACAGCCCTGCTACCAATCGGCAGCCGGCGCGTCCGGCGCGGAGGGTGGCCCGCTGAATCTCGACGCGGTATGGCCGCTCACCCGGGGTGCCGGCCAGAAGATCGCAGTGATCGACACCGGGGTGGCCCGACACCGGCTCCTGCCCCGCCTGATCGGCGGGGGCGACTACGTGTCTCTCGGGGACGGCACCGCGGATTGCGACGGGCACGGCACGATCGTCGCCGGAATCGCCGCTGGTGCACCGACTGCCGGATTCAGCGGGGTTGCCCCCGATGCCACCGTCCTGGCCATCCGGCAGTCCAGCAACAAGTTCGCGGAAGATGGTGCGGCACGCGGTGTCGGCGATGTCGGCACCCTCGCCATGGCGGTGCGCACCGCGGCCGATCTCGGCGCGACGGTCATCAACATCTCGTCGGTGGCCTGCATGCCGGCCGCCGCGGCACCCGACGACCGCGCCCTCGGCGCCGCGCTGCGCTACGCGGTCGATGTGCGCAACGTCGTGGTGGTGGCCGCAGCCGGCAACGTCGGCGCGGGCTGTACCCAGCAGGACGGCCCGGCCGGACAGCCCGGCGAGCCCGACTGGAACGGTGTGCGTTCGGTGTCCAGCCCGGCCTGGTACGACGACCTGGTGCTGGCGGTGGGCTCGGTCGGGTCCGATGGCACCGCATCGGCTTTCAGCCTGGCGGGCCCGTGGGTGGATGTGGCCGCGCCCGGAGAGAACCTGGTGTCACTGCATCCCGACGGCGACCAGCTGATCGACACGATCGGGCGGGATGCCCCGATATCCGGAACCAGTTATGCCACACCGGTGGTCGCGGGCGTCGCCGCCCTCGTGCGGTCCCGGTTCCCGCAGTTGAGCGCGCGAGAAGTGATGCGCCGCATCGAAGACACCGCACGCACCCCCGCCGACGGCTGGAATCCGTATGTCGGCCACGGTGTGATCGACGCCCTGGCGGCGGTGAGCGGCAGCACCTCGCCGCCGGTATCCGCACCGACCGCCCCGGTTTCGGTAGCGCCCGGGGTGCCCGCACCGACCGATCCCCTGCCCCGTCGCATCGCCTTCGGCGGTGCCGCCGTGTGTGTCGCGATGACAGTGCTGACCGCGGTGACGCTGGCAGCCAACCGGTTACGCCGGCGCGACCCGGATGCCGGGGGCCACATCCCGCACGACTGAGGCCGCGTCACCGTTGAGTTCGGGACCGCGCGGCAGCATCGCCAACATGGGCCATGGGGCGGGGACGGCGCCGGCCTCCAGGCCCAGGTGTTCGGCGGTCTGGGCGTCACGGATCCCGAACAGCACACCGAGATCGTTCAACAGATACAACGGTCCACCGACGGTCGCCCCGCGCACGACGCCGCCCGCTTGTATCAGGGCACTGCGGCCGACCGGGATGCGCACACGGTCGATGTTCGACCCGGCACCGTCTGCCTGAGCCAGCTGAACGGTGGCACCTGACAATGAATCAGCCATCGACACAGTGGTATTCGTATCGGTGCCGGCTTGTCTCGGGTCCCAGCGCGCACACACCACGGCCAGTCCGCGAGGCAGTACCCGCTCCGGGAATCTGGCCACTGCCAGACTGTCGGCCACCGGTATGTCGGCCACCACATCGGCAGGGACGACGGGAGGTTCGCCGTCGGACTGCGCCACGCTGAAGCGGATGACGTCGGCCGCCACCCTGCCGATGCGTTGCAGCCCGTCGGCGAGAACGACATAGAACTCGGAGGGGCCGGCGCGCACCACCCGGACCACGGTGCCCACGGTGAGCCCACCGAGCACGGCCGGCCCGGCAGCGCCCACCCCCGCGATCACCGGGGCCTGTAGTGCCGGCGCCTCGGGCACGGAATCCAACAGCGCCTGCGAAACCGGTTGGACCGGGACACCTTCCAGGTGTAGCGCACGCACCACGGCGATGTCGCGGAGGTCGACTCGGGCTCGCCACCCGTCGGCGAGCAGGTAGGTCGCAGCGCCAACCGCACGTGCCGACACCAACAGTCCCTGGCCGGCGCGCAACTCCGAGGCCTCACGATCCGCCGGGCCGGCCATCAGCACCGTCTCGGCAGGATCGGCGACATCGCAGATCTCCCAGCCCGACTCGTCAAGGCCCAGCGGCCGGCCGATCTGGACGGGAGCCCCGGGTATGCCGACCAGCGGCCCGCGCCGGAACTTCGCAATCACCCGGTCATCGACCACAACCGGATTCGCCGGAGTGCCGACGATGAGTCGGGCCGAGGCGAGGTTGGGCACCGGATGCACTGTGTCGTCGATGCGCACAAACAGGGCGCCGGTGTCGCGCGCCATCAGGATCGGCGCCTGGCCGGGCGCCGTGCCTGGCCGCACGAGCGTGAGCACGGCACACACCGCGACCCCGACGGCCGCCAGGACACATCCGGCGCCGTACGCCACCGCTTGCGCGCGCAATGGGTCGTCGAGCATCCGGGCATCGCCGCGAACCAGCGCGTGTGCCATGCGCCGCAACAGAAATCGATGCCCGCTGAGCTGTAACCGAGTGGCCGGTCGCCGTGCCATATGTCCCCCGTGCGCAACCCTAACCCGGCCGGGGACAGCGCAATTACACCGATTCGGGAGCCGTGCTATTCGGTGCGCTGGCGTTGCCGGTAGGCCGCGACGTGCTGGCGGTTACCGCAGTTTCCGGTGTCGCAGAAGATGCGCGAACGGTTGCGCGACAGGTCGGTCAGCACCGCCTCGCAGTCCGGGGCGGCGCAGATCTTGAGACGGCGCAGTTCGCCGCCGCGGATCAGGTCGGCCAGCGCCATCGCCATCTCGGCACCCATGCGCTGCGCGAGCGGGTCGTCGACCGAGGCCAGGTGCAGGTGCCATTCGGGCATCTCCTTGTGCCGGGTCAGCCACGGCGCCGCCTTGGTATCGCTCAGGAGGGCATTGACCCGGCGGACGGTCTCCTCCTCGTCGTCGGCCACCGCCCAGATCTCGCCGATGCGGCCGCGGAGCACGCGCACGGCCTCGAGTTCGGCGTCGTCGCGGTCCCGCCGACCGGTCCAGCCGAAGTCATCCAGGTAGGCGTTCAGGTCGGCCTGGTCAGACAGTTGTTCGCCTTCTACCCGATCGGTGTTCACCAACACCATCGCGGCCCGGAGCGTGAGCTCCGTGTCATAGGTAAAAAGCATTTGACTCATGACCCCCTGTCGCCGTAAGTTCTACCTTACTGTCACTACCATAATCGATTTTACTCATGACATGCCCTAGGGAGGTGTACCGATGACTGCCGAAGCCCAGCTCGACCGCACGACTGCCGATAACCACTTCCGGCTCGGCCTACTGTTCGCCGTCAGCTCCGCGCTCGCATTCGGCTCGTCGGGCCCCTTCGCCAAAGCCCTGATGGAATCCGGGTGGAGCCCCACCGCGGCCGTCACCGCCCGGCTCGCCGGCGGCGCGCTCATGATGGCCGCGTTCGCCAGCGTCGTCCGGCCCGGCTGGATCCGCGAGGTGCTCGGCCACGCGAAGACGGTCGTCGGGTACGGCCTGATCCCCATCGCCGGCGCACAACTCTGCTACTACAACGCCGTCGCGCACCTGTCCGTCGGCGTGGCCCTGCTGCTGGAGTACACCGCACCGATCCTGGTCGTGGGCTGGGTGTGGGCCACCACCCGGCACCGTCCCAGCGCCATGACCTTCGCCGGGGTGGCAGTCGCCATCGCAGGCATCGTCCTGGTGCTCGACGTGTTCAGCGGCGCTCAGATCAACCTCACCGGGGTCACCTGGGGCCTGGCCGCCGCGGTGTGTGCCGCCTGCTACTTCATGATGTCCAACAAGGCCAGCACCGACGGCGACGGACTCAGCCCGATCAGCCTGGCCGCCGGTGGTCTGATCATCGGCACCGCCGCCGTGGCGCTCCTCGGCGTCACCGGCGTGATGCCGCTGACCTTCACCACCAACCCCGTCACCATCGCCGGACACACCACGGCATGGCTGGTGCCGGTGATCGCGCTGGGCCTGATCCCCACCGCCCTGGCCTACACCCTCGGCATCGTCGGGATCGCCAGGCTCAAGCCGCGCTTCGCGTCACTGGTCGGACTCTCCGAGGTGCTGTTCGCGGTCTTGATCGCCTGGATCATGCTCGGCGAGGCCATGTCGGTGAGCCAGGCGATCGGCGGCGCGGTGGTGCTGGTGGGCCTGGCCGTGGCCCGGCAGGGCGACCGCAGCGAGCAGCCGGACCCGGGCACCGACACAGCCACCCAGGTGGAGCTGGCGACCTGGCCGGATATGGCCTTGCAGGAGACAACCGAACGCGCAATCGATTAGCCGCGGCTAACCATTTTGTGTGAATATGTCCCCCGTGAGTCTCCTCCGGAAGTCGGCCCGGGTGGCCGCGATCGTCTCAACCCTGGTCAGCGCGGCTTTCCCGCTGGCGCTCGCCGCGCCCGCCGCGGCCGCACCGTGCTCCGACATCGAGGTAATCTTCGCCCGCGGTACCAATGACGCACCCGGATTGGGCCGGCCCGGCCAGGCCTTCGCCGACGGGCTGAGCTCACGACTCGGCGGCCGCAGCGTGTCCACCTACGCGGTGAACTACCCGGCCAGCTATGACTTCCTCGCCGCCGCCGACGGCGCCAACGACGCCGCCAATCGCATCGCCACTCTGGCCTCCTCCTGCCCGTCCACGCGGGTCGTGCTCGGTGGCTATTCGCAGGGCGCCGCGGTCGTCGACATGCTGGCCGGTATCCCGCCGCTCGGCAACAAGGTCGGCGAGATCGGATCGGCACCGCCGCTGGCGGGCGAGCTGGTGCCCCAGGTCGCCGCTGTGGCCGTGTTCGGCAACCCGTCGGCCAAGTTCGGCATTCCGATCACCTCGTCGGTGTTCGGCGGCAAAGCCATCGATCTTTGCAAGGACGGCGACCCGATCTGTTCACGTGGCCGGAACCCGTTCGCGCACAGCGATTACGTGACCTCAGGCATGGCGGATCAGGCCGCCAACTTCGTTGCGGGAATCGTCTAGGCGGTTCCAGACGTTAGGATTCGGTGTGGCCATTGATCTTGTTCGTCGCTGCACCGTGTTCGTGGCGGCAGCGCTGACCGCTGCCGTCGCCGTCGTCGCACCCGTCGCGGTGCCCACCCTGTCCTCGGGTTTGCCGACGGCATCGGCCGCCTGCTCCGACATCGAAGTCGTCTTCGCCCGCGGCACCAATGACACCCCCGGCCTCGGCCGGATCGGCAATGCGTTCGTCAGTTCGCTGCGCAACAAGGTCGGCGGCCGCTCGGTCGGCGCCTATGCGGTGAACTACCCGGCCAGCTTCGACTTCCTGGCCGCGGCCGGCGGCGCCAACGACGCGTCCGGGCACATCCAGTGGATGGTCGACAACTGCCCCGATACCCGTCTGGTGCTGGGCGGATACTCGCAGGGTGCCGCGGTGATCGACGTGATCGCCGCCGTCCCGTTCCCGGCCGTCGGCTTCAATGCGCCGCTGCCTCCGAACGTCCCCGAGCATGTCGCCGCGGTCGCCGTGTTCGGCAATCCGTCGGCCAAGCTCGGCCTGCCGCTGACCTCCAGCCCGGTGTACGGATCTCGCGCCATCGATCTGTGTAACCCTGGCGACCCGGTCTGTGGCGACGGCGACAGCGTTCCGGCGCACCGGGCCTACGAAGGTCCGGCCAACGATGCCGCCAACTTCGTCGCCGGTCTCTTGTAGTCCGCGTCCGCTACGATCGCTTAGGTGGTCGAACTTCCTACCGAAAACCAGGTAGCGAGCCGCGTAGCCCGACTGTTTCGGCGGTGGACCGGTGTGGCTGCCATCATCGCGACGGCTGTTGCTGTCCTGCCCGTCATCTCGGCTGTCCTACCCGGTTCTCCAGCGGTGGCCAATGCCGCCTTGTGCTCTCCGGTCGAGGTGGTGTTCGCCCGCGGCCGTACCGAACCGGCCGGCGTCGGCACCCTCGGGAACGCCTTCGTCAACGCGCTGCGCGCCAAGACGAACAAGAACATCGGCGTCTACGCCGTCAAGTACCCGGCGGACACCGAAGTCGACATCGGCGCCAACGACATGAGTGGCCACATCCAGTACATGATGAACAACTGCCCGGACACCCGGCTGGTGATCGGCGGTTATTCGCTGGGCGCGGCGGTCGCCGACGTGGTGCTGGCCGTTCCGTTCACCGGCTTCGGCTTCAAGACACCGCTCCCCGGGGGTGCCGACGGGCACATCGCCGCAGTCGCCCTGTTCGGTAACGGCGCCGCGTGGGTCGGTCCCATCACCCGCTTCAGCCCGGTCTATGCCGACCGGACCATCGAGCTGTGCCATGGCGCCGATCCCATCTGCAATCCCGCCGACCCCGACACCTGGAAGAACAACTGGCCCGATCACCTGGCCGGCGCCTACATCGACGGCGGGATGGTCAACCAGGCCGCGGATTTCGTGGCCGGTCGCCTCTGAGGCGGAAACGCTTCGTCGCCGGATCGTTGCCGGACCGGCACCTAATCTCGACGGGACCGTAAATACCATCTAATCCGTGATTGGCCGTCGAATGTCGGCCGCACTGATCACCGTCCTGTCAGCCGTTGTGGTACCGATGGCGGTGGCGCCCAGCATGATTGGCGTCGCGAAGGCCGCCACGTGCCCGCCTGCGGAGGTGGTGTTCGCCCGCGGCCGCATGGAGCCCCCAGGTCCCGGGCAAGTCGGTGCCGCGTTCGTCAACGCATTGCGCACGCTGCGCGGCCCGAACGTCGCCCTGTATTCGGTGAAATACCCGGCCGACACCCAGGCCGACGTGGCCGCCAACGACATGAGCCGCCACGTGCAGTGGATGACCCGCAACTGTCCGAACACCCGCCTCGTGCTGGGCGGCTACTCACTGGGTGCCGTCGCCACCGACCTCATCCTGGCGATGCCCATCGCCGCGTTCACCTTCAACAGTCCACTACCAAAGGGCACCGACCGGCACGTCGCGGCGGTGGCGCTGTTCGGCAACGGCGCCAACTGGGCCGCACCGATCACGCTGTTGAACCCGGCCTACCAGAATCGCACCATCGACCTGTGCCACTCGGACGATCCGATCTGCAACCCGAGTAGCCCGTACAACTGGCGGGCCGGGTGGCAGGATCACCTGGCGCCCGGATACATCCGGTCGGGAATGGTGGCCCAGGCGGCCAGATTCGTCTCGGCGCGGCTCTGAGGGCTGTGGCCGGCCTGGCGGCGGTGCACCGCAGCGCTAGTCGGCCGTCCGCACGTCTCGGGTGATCAGGTTGCGGGCCTCGAGCTGATCATCGGCGGGGTAGTCGACCTGCACGAGAGTGAGCCCCCGGGCCGGGGCGGCGGCGAAGTCACTGGACCTGCTTGTCTCACTCAGCAGTCCGGCGGTCCACTCAGGTGAGCGCCTGCCCTCCCCCACCGCCAGCATCGCGCCGACCAGCGAGCGAACCATGTTCCAGCAGAAGGCATCCGCGGTGACATATGCCGTCACGTAGAAGCCGTCGCGCACCCACTCCAACCGCTGCAGGTCGCGGATCGTCGTGGCTCCGGGGCGGTGACGGCAGAAAGCCGCGAAATCATTGAGCCCCAACAGTTCCCGCGATGCAGCTGTCATCGCGTCGAGGTCCAGAGGTTTGGACCACGGTGTGACGAACCGGGCTTCGGCGGGCTCGACCCCGTAGGGGGCCACACTCAGCCGGTAGGTGTAGTGCCGACGTAGTGCCGAGAACCTGGCATCGAAACCCGCAGGCGCCCGGACGATGTCACGGATCCGGACGTCGGTCGGCAGCAGCCGCGCCAATCGCCGCACCAGCGGCGTGAACTCGGCATCGCCCGGGCGGGTGGTCCGCGGATACACATGCGGCAGCGCGTCGGTGGGGACATCGACGTGCGCGACCTGACCGGTCGCATGTACGCCGGTGTCGGTGCGGCCCGCGGTGCGGGTCACAATCGGCGTACGGAACACCGTCGAGAGCGCCTCGTCGATCACCCCGGCGACCGTGCGCTGCCCCGCCTGCACCGCCCAGCCGGCGAAATCGGTGCCGTCGTAGGCAACGTCGAGCCGCAGGCGGACAAACGAGACATGCCCGCCACCGGAATCGGTGGCGGGCATGTTCATGTTGTCACTACGACTTGGCAGCGTCATCCTCAGCCGCAGCCTCAGCTGTCTCGGCGTCGGCGATGGCGGCGTCCTCGGCCTCGACCTCGGCGACCGGGGTCTCCTCGGCCTCTTCGGCCTTGGGAGCCTCGGCCTCGGCGGCCTTGGCCTGCGCGGCGGCAGCGCGACGTGCGCGGTCCGCCTCGGAGGTCACCGTCTTCTCCCGCACCAGCTCGATGACCGCCATGGGAGCGTTGTCGCCCTTACGGTTCTCGACCTTGATGATGCGGGTGTAGCCACCCTCGCGATCGGCGAAGAAGGGGCCGATCTCGGCGAACAGGACGTGCACGACGTCCTTGTCGCGGATCTTCTTCATCACCTCGCGCCGGTTGTGCAGCTCACCCTTCTTGGCGTGGGTGATCAGCTTCTCGGCGTACGGACGCAACGCCCGGGCCTTCGGCTCGGTCGTCTTGATGCGACCGTGCTCGAACAACGACGTGGCCAGGTTGGCCAGGATCGCCTTCTGGTGTGAGGACGACCCGCCGAGGCGAGCACCCTTGGTGGGCTTGGGCATTGCGACTATCTCCTAAATGGGGCCGGTCCCCGTATCAGGTAGGACCGGGACGGTAATTCTTTAGAGCTGCTCGGTCTCGGCGTAGTCCTGGTTGTCGTCCAGGTCGTAACCACCGGCGTCCGCGGTCCAGGTACCGGTAGCGGCGTCGTAGCCGGCGACCTCGGACGGATCGAACGTGGCCGGGCTGTCCTTGAGCGAGAGACCCAGCTGGTGCAGCTTGATCTTCACCTCGTCGATGGACTTCTGGCCGAAGTTACGGATGTCCAGCAGGTCGGACTCCGTGCGGGCGACGAGCTCGCCCACCGTGTGCACACCCTCGCGCTTGAGGCAGTTGTACGAACGGACGGTCAGGTCCAGATCGTCGATCGGCAGCGCGAAGCTGGCGATGTGGTCTGCCTCGGCCGGCGACGGGCCGATCTCGATGCCCTCGGCCTCGACGTTGAGTTCCCGTGCCAGACCGAACAGTTCGACCAGGGTCTTGCCGGCCGACGCCAGGGCGTCGCGCGGGCTGATCGAGTTCTTGGTCTCGACATCGAGGATCAGCTTGTCGAAGTCGGTGCGCTGCTCGACGCGGGTGGCCTCGACCTTGTAGGTCACCTTCAGCACGGGGCTGTAGATGGAATCGACCGGGATACGGCCGATCTCGGCACCCGAGGCCTTGTTCTGGACGGCGGGAACGTAGCCACGGCCACGCTCGACGACGAGCTCGACCTCCAGCTTGCCCTTGTCGTTCAGCGTCGCGATGTGCATGTCCGGGTTGTGCACGGTCACGCCGGCCGGCGGAACGATGTCGCCTGCGGTGACCGCACCCGGGCCCTGCTTGCGCAGGTACATGGTGACGGGCTCATCCTCTTCGGAGGACACGACCAGACCCTTGAGGTTCAGGATGATGTCGGTGACGTCTTCCTTCACCCCGGGGACGGTGGTGAACTCGTGCAGCACACCATCGATGCGGATGCTCGTGACCGCTGCGCCCGGGATGGACGACAGCAGCGTGCGCCGCAGCGAGTTACCCAGCGTGTAACCGAAACCGGGCTCCAGGGGCTCGATGACGAACTTGGAGCGGTTGTCGGCGAGGGTTTCCTCGGCCAGTGTGGGTCGCTGAGAGATCAGCATGGTGTTTCTTCTCCTTCTCGGCACCCGCTATTTGATGCCGTCTGGGTACCTACCGGTCGGATGACCGGTAAGTCATTACTTCGAGTAGAACTCGACGATGAGCTGTTCGGTGAGCGGCACCTGGATCTGGGCGCGCTCCGGCAGCTGGTGCACGAGGATGCGCTGACGCTCCCCGACGACCTGCAGCCACGACGGGATCGGGCGCTCACCCGCGGTCTGCCGAGCAACCTCGAACGGCAGGGTGTTGAGCGACTTCTCCTTGACGTCGATGATGTCGTACTGCGACACCCGGTAGCTCGGGATGTTCACCTTGACACCGTTGACGGTGAAGTGGCCGTGGCTGACCAGCTGGCGGGCCATCCGGCGGGTGCGCGCCAGGCCGGCGCGGTACACCACGTTGTCCAGACGGCTCTCCAGGATCTGGAGCAGGTTCTCGCCGGTCTTACCCGACTGGCGGTTGGCCTCTTCGTAGTACTTGCGGAACTGCTTCTCCAGCACGCCGTAGGTGAAGCGAGCCTTCTGCTTCTCCTGCAGCTGAGTGCGGTATTCGCTCTCCTTGATCCGCGCACGGCCATGCTGACCGGGCGGGTAGGGGCGCTTCTCGAACGACTGATCGCCGCCGACCAGGTCGACGCCGAGACGACGCGACTTGCGGGTGGCGGGGCCGGTGTAACGTGCCATTTTCTAGATCCTCCCTAGACCCGGCGCCGCTTGGGCGGACGGCAGCCGTTGTGCGGCTGCGGAGTGACGTCGGAAATCGCGCCCACCTCGAGGCCGGCGGCCTGCAGCGAGCGGATGGCGGTCTCGCGGCCCGAACCCGGACCCTTCACGAACACGTCGACCTTCTTGACACCGTGCTCCTGCGCCTTGCGGGCAGCGTTCTCGGCGGCCAGCTGTGCGGCGAACGGGGTCGACTTACGCGAACCCTTGAAGCCGACATGACCCGACGACGCCCAGGCGATGACGTTGCCCTGGGGATCGGTGATCGAGACGATGGTGTTGTTGAACGTGCTCTTGATGTGAGCGGCGCCGTGCGGGACGTTCTTCTTTTCCCGGCGACGGGTGGTCTTACCGCGCTTGGCGCCCGCGGCCTTCTTCGGTGGTGCCATCGGGGTTACCTAGCCTTCTTCTTGCCGGCGATGGTGCGCTTGGGGCCCTTGCGGGTACGCGCGTTGGTCTTGGTCCGCTGGCCGCGCACCGGCAGGCCACGGCGGTGCCGCAGGCCCTGGTAGCAGCCGATCTCGATCTTCCGGCGAATGTCGGCCTGCACCTCGCGGCGCAGGTCACCCTCAACCTTGAGGTTGCCTTCGATGTAGTCGCGCAGCACGGTCACCTGATCGTCGGTCAGGTCCTTGGTGCGCATGTTCTTGTCGATGCCCGTCGCGGCGAGAATCTCGTTCGAACGGGTACGGCCGATGCCGTAGATGTAGGTCAGCGCGATCTCCATGCGCTTGTCGCGCGGAAGATCAACGCCCACGAGCCGTGCCATGTGGCGGTTTCCTTTTTCTCTGCGGAGGTCTGGTCCCAGCCCGTTCCCACCAGCCCCTAAGGGCTCTGAGGGGTCCGGCCTCCGTACCGGACGTGGATACTCGCTTTCGCTCGCATCTCGGGTGAACGGCCTATCCGTTCAGTGGTGCTGGGAGTTCATCATTCAGTTGTTGCGATCCGTCCGAAGACGGATGCTCAGCCCTGGCGCTGCTTGTGGCGCGGATCGCTGCAGATCACCATGACCCGCCCATGCCGGCGGATCACCCTGCACTTATCGCAGATGGGCTTGACGCTCGGGTTCACCTTCACGGCTTTTTCGATCCTTCTGGCTCTGTTGGTGACGCGCACGTACGCACGTCACCGGTTCTCGTCGTTACTGGTCGGGCTTCTATCGGGTCACTTGTACCGGTACACGATGCGGCCCCGGGACAGGTCGTAGGGAGAGAGCTCCACCACTACCCGGTCCTCGGGCAGGATGCGGATGTAGTGCTGCCGCATCTTGCCGCTGATGTGGGCCAGGACCTTGTGTCCGTTCTCCAGCTCAATGCGAAACATCGCATTGGGCAGAGGTTCGACCACGCGACCCTCGACCTCGATGGCACCGTCTTTCTTGGCCATGCTGTTCGGCGATCCTTGCTTTCGTTTCGTAGCTTCATTAGTCGCAATGCAGCCCGTCGTGATGCTGCCGGCGACCAACTTCAAGACGTGAGCCGGATCCAGACGAAATTGCAGAAATTCAGCAGTTCCAAGACGGGGCACGCAAAAAGTCGGCACGATAGCCGCACCGTTGGTCCACAATACCCGCTCAACGGCCTGCGCCAAAATCACGGCTGAACAGGTCCGGCCGCCCGACCGTACGCCGAAGATTGGTGCGCGGCACAGGCCGGGATCAAGCGACAATGGTACGGACCGATCCGCGCTCCGAGAACGGAGACCACCAGCACGTGATGGCTGTGTACCTGGCCGCGTTCGTCGTCGGCGGCATCGCCGTACTGGCCGCCCTCCTGCTCGCCGATGTCGGGCACGGGGACGGCATGCCGTTCCTGAGTCTGACCAGCCTGTCGGTGGCCCTGCTCGGCGCCGGAACCGGGGGCCTGGTCGGCACCTGGTTCGGGATGGGCGCCATGTGGGCCGCCGGCCTGGCCGCCGCCTGCGCCATCGTGCTGGTGTTCGCCCTCAACGGCCTGCTGCTGCCCTACATGCGTCGCCAGCAGTCCAACTCCCACCGGAGCCGGTCCTCCTACGTCGGTCTGCTCGGCACCGTCACCCTCGAGGTCCCGCCGGGCGGCTGGGGCGAGGTCTCCTTCGTCGACCCCGACGGCAACCGGGTCTTCTCCCGCGCCAAGAGCGACGAGGCCGCGGCGCTGCCGAAGGCCACCCGCGTCTACATCGCCGACATCGACCCGGACTTCGTCCATGTCGTCGCAGTTCCAGAGACCTGAGCCGTCCCAGAAACCTGAGTACCCGAGCACCCGAACCTTCAGAAAGGCACCACCGTGTCCCTGCTGCTCATCGTCGTCCTCGCTGCCATCGCCGCCATCCTGATCCTGGTGGTGCTGCCGATGGTGTACGTCAAGAACTACATCAAGGTCCCGCCCAACGAGGTGGCGGTGTTCACCGGCCGCGGCACACCCAAGGTGGTGCGTGGCGGGGCCCGGTTCCGGATGCCCGGCATCGAACGGGTCGACATCATGAGCCTGGAACCGTTCAACGTCAGCATCAACCTGCAGAACGCGCTGTCCAACAACGGGGTGCCGGTCAACGTCGAGGCCGTCGGCCTGGTCCGCATCGGCTCGGCTGACGAGGCCGTGCAGACCGCGGTGCAGCGCTTCCTGACCTCCGACCTCAACGAGTTGCAGCGGCAGATCAACGAGATCCTGGCCGGCAGCCTGCGCGGCATCACGGCGACCATGACGGTCGAGGACCTCAACTCCAACCGCGACAGCCTGGCCCGCAGTGTGGTCGAGGAGGCCGGCGGCGACCTGGCCCGCATCGGCATGGAGGTCGACGTCCTCAAGATCGCCGGCATCTCCGATGCCAACGACTACCTGAAGTCGCTCGGCCAGCGCCGCATCGCCGAGGTCAAGCGCGACGCGACGGTCGGCACCGCCGAGGCAGAACGTGACGCCCAGATCCAGTCGGCCAAGGCCCGCCAGGAGGGATCGATCGCGCAGGCCGAGGCCGACACCGCGATCGCCACCGCCAACCAGAAGCGCGACGTCGAGCTGGCCCGCCTGCGCGCGCAGACCGAGGCCGAGAACGCCCAGGCCGACCAGGCCGGACCGCTGGCCAATGCCCGCGCCCAGAAGGACGTCGGCATCGCGATCGAACAGGCCGAGGCGGCCCGCGTGCAGGCCCGCATCGAGGTGGAGCAGCGCCGCGCCGAGCAGGCACAGGCCGCGCTGCAGGCCGACGTGATCGCGCCCGCCGAGGCGAAACGACAGGCCGACGTCGCGATCGCCGAGGGCCAGCGCCAGTCGTCGATCCTGGCCGCCGAGGCCGCGGCCGAGACCGAGCGGCGCAAGGGCCAGGCCGAGGCCGACGCCCGTAAGGCCGCCGCTGACGCGCTGCGGGTCGAGAAGCAGGCCGAGGCCGACAGCTTGCAGGCCAAACTGGTCGCCGAGGCCGCAGGCAAGAAGGAGCTGGCCGATGCCCTGCGCGTCGAGCAGCAGGCCGAGGCCGCCGGCATCGAGGCCAAGCTGCTGGCCGAGGCGAACGGCAAGAAAGAGATCGCCGCGGCGCTCAACGGCTACTCGGCCGAGGCGGCGCGCCTGCTGATGCTGCCCGACGTGCTGGCTTCCGTGGTCAAGGCGACCGAGGCGGCGGCCGCCCCGCTCGCCGAGATCGACCGGCTGTCGATCATCGGCGGGGCGAACGACACCCAGGGCGCGGTGGGCGGCCTGCTCGGCATCAGCCCGCTGGCGGTGGCCAACATTCTGGAGTCGCTGAAGGCCTCCGGTATCGATGTGGCATCCATGCTTCAGGGCTCCAATGCGACCAATGGGGACAGCCAGCACCCGAGCTGAGAAAACTGCTGGCGGCGGGGCGCATAATTGGTGGCGATGACTGGCCCCGCCTCCCAGCCCCGTAAACCCGTAATCCTGACCGTCGACGACGATCCCGCGGTGTCGCGCGCCGTCGCCCGGGATCTGCGCCGCCACTACGGCGAGCGCTACCGAATCGTGCGTGCCGAATCCGGCCCGGACGCCCTCGAAACCCTCAACGAGCTGAAGCTGCGCGGCGACACCGTCGCGGTGTTCGTCGCCGACTACCGGATGCCGCAGATGAGCGGCATCGAGTTCCTCGAATCGGCCATGGACCTCTACCCCATGGCCCGGCGGGTGCTGCTGACGGCGTACGCCGACACCACCGCGGCCATCGACGCCATCAACGTCGTCGACCTCGACCACTACCTGCTCAAGCCGTGGGATCCGCCCGAGGAGAAGCTCTACCCGGTGGTCGACGGGCTGCTGGAGGCCTGGCACGCCGTCGGTGACCGGGCCATCCCGCACACCAAGGTGATCGGACATCAGTGGAGTTCGCGGTCCTGGGAGGTGCGCCAGTTCCTGGCCCGCAACCAGCACACGTTCCGCGCGTTCACCACCGACGAGCCCATGGGCCGTCAGCTTCTGGACGCCGCGGGCCTCGACGGCCTGCAGCTGCCGGTGGTGATCACCGAGGGTGGCGAGACGCTGGTCGAACCCAGTGACGGCGAGCTGGCCGACATGCTGGGATTGTCGACCACCCCGTCGCTGACGATGTATGACCTCGCGGTGATCGGCGGCGGACCGGCAGGTCTGGCCGCCGCGGTGTACGGGGCCTCCGAGGGGCTGCGGACGGTGCTGATCGAGGGCACCACCACCGGCGGGCAGGCCGGTCGCAGTTCGCGGATCGAGAACTACCTGGGCTTCCCGACCGGAGTGTCGGGGGCCGAGCTGGCCACCTCGGCCCGGCGACAGGCCGAGCGGTTCGGCGCCGAGGTGATCACCACCCGCGAAGCCGTCGCCCTCGACGTCGCGGGTGCCGCCCGCACCATCACCTTCGCCGACGGCGAGACCATCGGTGCCCGCGCGGTCATCCTGGCCACCGGCGTCGAGTACCGCCAGCTCCCGGTTCCGGGATGCTGGGCAGACCCCGACAATCCGAACAACTACGTCGGCCGCGGCGTGTACTACGGCGCATCGGTGTCGGACGCGTCCGAATGTCGCGGCGAGGACGTGTACATCGTGGGCGGCGCCAACTCGGCCGGGCAGGCCGCGATGTTCATGTCGCGTGAGGCCAAGTCCGTGACGCTGCTGGTGCGCGGCCCGTCGCTGGAAGCCTCGATGTCGTACTACCTGATCCAGCAGATCGAACAGACACCCAACATCTTCGTGCGCACCTGCACCGAGGTGGTCAGCGCCATCGGAGAGGACGACCACCTGGTCGGCCTGGAGCTGGTGAACCGGCAGACCGGCGAGCACGAGGAAGTGCGCGCGACGCGCCTGTGCTGCTTCATCGGAGCCACGCCGCGCACCGAGTGGCTCGACGGTGTGGTGGCCCGCGACGACCACGGATTCATCCTGGCCGGACCGGATCTGCGCGACGTGTGCGGCTGGGGCCTGGAACGTCCGCCGCACCACCTGGAAACAAGTGTGCCCGGTGTGTTTGTTGCAGGGGATGTGCGTGCCGAGTCCGCCAAACGGGTGGCTGCCGCCGTCGGCGAAGGGTCGATGGCCGTGATGCTCGTGCACCGGTACCTGGCCGAAGCGTGAGGAGCAGCTGAAGATGGGCGAGACGTGCGTGCGGGACGAATTGCGGACGCTGTTCCTGTTCGAGCACTTGTCCGACCCGCAACTCGACACGTTGTGTCAGGCCGGCAGCATCGAGAGATTTCCGGCAGGCCCGATCGTCACCGAGGGCGATCCGGCCACGTGCTTCTACGTGATGCTCGACGGCGAGTTGGTGATGTCGAAGCGCTCCGGCGGCGTCGACATCCAGACCAACCGCACCTCGATGCGCGGCGTGTACTTCGGCGCCTGGTCGGCCTACATCCCCGGTGAGGAGCACATCTACGAGGCGTCGGTGCGGCTGACGAAACCGTCACGGGTGTTCGTGCTGGACGCCAACGCGTTCGCCGGGTTCATGCAGTCTCAGTTCCCGATGGCCGTGCACCTGCTGGAGGGCCACAAGGTCGGCGGCAGGCGCCAGAGCCAGATCATCGGTCAGCGCGAGAAGCTGCTGGCCCTCGGCAACATCACCGCGGGGCTGACCCATCAGCTCAACAATCCGGCCGCGGCCACCGCCCGCGCGGTGGCCGACCTGCGCGAAGGCGTCGGCAAGATGCGCCACAAGCTGGCGATGCTGGCCGACGGCAAGTTCACCCCGCAGGCCCTGCGGATGCTCGTGACGATCCAGGACGAGGTCGCCGAGCAGGTCGCCAAGAACAAGGGGCTGGAGCTCACCGCGCTGGAAACATCCGACCGCGAGGACGAGATGGGCGACTGGCTCGAGAACCACGACATAACGTACGCGTGGGACTACGCCCCGACGTTCGTCGAAGCCGGCCTCGACATCGACTGGCTGGAGCGCATCTCGGCGTCGGTCGACGACGCGCTCAAGGACGGGGAGGCCTCGGCCACCCTGCAGGCGGCCCTTGGCTGGCTGAAGTACACGATCGACACCGAGCTGCGGATGAACGAGATCGCCGAGGCGAGCCGGCGGATCTCGGCACTGCTGGCCGGCGCCAAGCAGTACTCGCAGATGGACCGCGGGGACTATCAGAGCGCCGACGTCCACGAACTGCTGCGCAGCACGCTGATGATGTTCGGCGACAAGATCGGCAAGGACAAACCGGTCAGCCTGTGCAAGGACCTGGACAAGTCACTGCCCGAATTGCATTGCTACCCGGGCGATCTCAACCAGGTGTGGACCAACATCATCGACAACGCCATCCAGGCGATGGACGGCCACGGCACGCTGACCCTGCGCACCTGCCGCGAGACCGACGAGATGATCCGGGTGGAGATCTGCGACGACGGCCCTGGCATCCCCGCCGAGGACATCAGCCGGATCTTCACACCGTTCTTCACCACCAAACCGTTCGGTCAGGGCACCGGCCTCGGCCTGGATCTGGCCTGGCGCATCGTGGTGGAAAAGCATCACGGGGATCTGCGGGTGCAGTCCAAGCCCGGCGACACCCGGTTCATCGTGCTGCTGCCGCTGCAGGCACCCGCGCCGGAGACACCTGCCGCGGAGGCAGAGGCGGCTCAAGCGTCGGAGTAGCCCGGCCAGATCCAGAATCACCGTGATTTCCCCGGAATAGGTCCTGCACGGGTCCCGGTTGAGACGTTCATGACCCAGACCACAGCGGGCGCCAGGCCCGATCTCGGTGCATACGGCGCGTTCGGCCACTATTCGCAGTTCCAGCAACTGTCGCCGCAGCAGCTGCGCGATATCGAAGGGCTGGGCTACGGCGCGATCTGGGCGGGCGGCTCGCCGCCCGCCGAGCTGGAATGGATCGATCCGATCCTGGCCGCCACCACCACCTTGCAGCTGGCCACCGGCATCGTGAACATCTGGAGCGCGGCGGCCGGCCCGGTGGCCGAATCGTTCCACCGCATCGAGGCCGCCTATCCTGGCCGGTTCCTGCTGGGCATCGGCGTCGGCCACCGCGAGGCCATCGACGAGTACCGCAAGCCGCTCGACGCGCTCGCCGAATACCTGGACAAGCTCGACGAGTACGGCGTGCCCGAACACCGCAGGGTCGTCGCCGCTCTCGGCCCGAAGGTGCTGCAACTCTCGGCGGACCGTTCGGCGGGTGCGCACCCGTACCTGACCACCCCGGAACACACCGCGCAGGCCCGCGAACTGATCGGGCCCGACGCGTTCCTGGCTCCCGAGCACAAGGCGGTGCTCACCACCGACGCAGAGAAGGCCCGGTCGATCGGCCGGAAGGCGCTCGACATCTATCTCGGTCTGAGCAACTACCTCAACAACTTCAAGCGTCTCGGCTTCACCGACGAGGACCTGACCAAACCGGGCAGCGACCGGTTCATCGACTCCGTCGTCGCGCATGGCACGGTGGACGAGGTGGCCGCGCGGCTGCGGCAGCATCGCGACGCCGGCGCCGACCACGTGCCTGTACAAGTCCTGACCTCGCCGGACAAACTGGTACCCGCACTGGCCGAACTCGCCGGGCCGCTCGGCCTGGCCTAGAGGACCATAGACAAGGACTCACAGATGACCGAATCACTTTCGCTCAAGCCCGATCTGGGTCGCTACGGGGTGTGGACGTTCGGGGCGGTGCAGCCCGAGCAGGCGGCCGAGATCGAGCAGTTGGGCTACGGCGCACTGTGGGTCGGCGGCTCCCCGGCCGCGGATCTCGCGTTCGCCGAGCCCATCCTGGAGCGCACCCAGTCACTTCAGCTGGCCACCGGCATCGTCAACATCTGGACGGCCGACGCCGATGCGGTCGCCGAATCATTTCATCGCATCGAAGCAGCCCACCCCGGCCGTTTCCTGCTCGGCGTCGGCGTGGGCCATCCCGAGCACACCGGCGAATACCGCAAGCCGTACGAGGCCCTGGTGGAGTACGTCGATGCCCTGGACGCGGCCAAGGTGCCGACCAGCCGGCTGGTGATCGCCGCGCTGGGCGACAAGGTGCTCAAGCTCTCGGCGCAACGCAGCGCCGGCGCGCACCCCTACCTCACGACACCCGAGCACACCGCACATGCCCGAGACGTGCTGGGCGAGGCGGTGTTCCTGGCCCCCGAGCACAAGGTGGTGCTGAGCACCGACGGCGCGGCAGCCCGCGCGATCGGACGCGAGACGGTCGACTTCTATCTGAACCTGAGCAACTACCTGAACAACTGGCGCCGGCTCGGTTTCACCGAGGACGACATCGCCAAGCCGGGTAGCGACAAGCTGATCGATGCGGTCGTCGCACACGGGACCGCCGAGTCGATCGCCGCGCGGCTGCAACAGCACGTCGCCAACGGGGCCGACCACGTCGCGATCCAGGTCCTCGGCGGTCCGGACAAGCTGATCCCGACCTTGACCGAATTGGCCGGGCCGCTGGGTCTGAAAGGCTGACGCCGCGGCCAGTTAGGGTTGGCCCATGCGGCTACTGGTCACCGGCGGCGCCGGATTCATCGGCGCGAACTTCGTGCGCCTCGCCGTCAAGGAGGCGTTGACCACGTCGGTGACCGTGCTCGATGCCATGACGTACGCGGGCAGCCGGGAATCGCTGGCGTCCGTCGACGGCCAGATTCGGCTGGTGCAGGGCGACGTCGCCGACGCAGGCCTGGTGAACCAGTTGGTCGGCGAGGCGGACGCCGTCGTGCACTTCGCCGCGGAAACCCACGTCGACAATGCCCTGGCGAATCCGGAACCGTTCCTGCACAGCAACGTGATCGGCACGTTCACGGTGCTCGAAGCGGTCCGCGCGCACGGCGCCCGGCTGCACCACATCTCCACCGACGAGGTCTACGGCGATCTGGAGCTCGACGATCCGGCCCGGTTCACCGAGGGCACGCCGTACAACCCGTCGAGCCCGTACTCGTCGACCAAGGCCGCCGCGGACCTGCTCGTGCGGGCCTGGGTGCGGTCGTATCGCGTGCGCGCCACGATCTCGAACTGCTCCAACAACTACGGCCCCTACCAGCACGTGGAGAAGTTCATCCCGCGCCAGATCACCAATATCCTCACCGGCAGGCGCCCCAAGCTCTACGGCACCGGCGCCAATGTGCGCGACTGGATCCACGTCGACGACCACAACCGCGCGGTGTGGCAGATCCTGACCGACGGCCGCATCGGCCAGACGTATCTGATCGGCGCCGAATGCGAGCGCAGCAATCTCACCGTCATGCGCACCCTGCTGCGATTGATGGACCTCGACCCGGACGACTTCGACCACGTCACCGATCGGGAAGGCCACGACCTGCGCTACGCCATCGATCCGTCGACCCTGCGCAACGAACTGGGCTGGGCGCCCGAACACACCGATTTCGACGAAGGCCTGGCAGCCACCATCGACTGGTATCGCGACAACGAATCATGGTGGGGCCCACTGAAAAACAAGGTGGAAGACGCGTATTCGGAGCGCGGCCAGTGACCGCGCGCGAGCTGAGCGTTCCGGGCGCCTGGGAAATCACCCCCAAACTGCACGGCGACGCGCGCGGGCTGTTCTTCGAATGGTTCTCCGAGGCCGGCTTCGCCGAGATGACCGGGCACCGCTTCGACCTGCGGCAGGCCAACTGCTCGGTGTCGGCGGCCGGGGTGCTGCGCGGGGTGCATTTCGCCGAACTGCCGCCGAGCCAGGCCAAGTACGTGACGTGCGTGCGGGGCGCGGTGCTCGACGTCGTCGTCGACATCCGGGTCGGCTCCCCGACATTCGGACAGTGGGATTCGGTTCTGCTCGACGACCAGAATCGGCGATCGGTCTATCTGTCCGAGGGGCTGGGCCACGCTTTCCTTGCGCTGCAGGATGATTCGACGGTCATGTACCTGTGTTCGGCGCCATACGACCCGGAGCGGGAGCACACCATCCTGGCCACCGGTCTCGGGATCGACTGGCCGATCGAGGGCGAGCCGGTGTTGTCCGAGCGTGACGCGGGCGCCCCGTCGCTGGAGCAGGTGCGTGCCGCGGGGCTGCTGCCCACGTGGGAGGACACCCGCGCGTTCGTCGACGAGCTGCGCGCCAGGGTGCGGGGCTGAATCCCCTGGGCTGAATTGAGGTAGTCCGCTACTGCATACGGGGCCTGCCGGGCGGGTTGACGATGGCCACCATGAACGGAACTCTGCGACTGGCGGCGACGGTGCTCGTGTCGGGCGGCCTGGCCCTGGCCGGTCTGACCCTCGGAACGGCGGCGGCCCATGCCGCCGGCCCGTACCAGTGGTGTCCGGGTGACGAACCGGGCGGTTACGGCGGCGGGTTCAACTCGCCGGCGGATGCCCGGCCGAACTGGGACTGGAACGTCTGCCACAGCTACCACTACGTCAACCGTGGTCAGGGCAACGTCTCGTCCACTGTGTGGGAAGGGGACAACCCGCCGCCGCCGTATCCCTGGCAGCCCCCGAACATGTGCTGGTCCCTGTTCCTACCCCGGCCGTGCGGGCCCGCCGACCTCGGTCAGTGACCTTCCAACACCAACGCCGAGAGCAGCAGCTTGTGATCAAGCGCATGAGCGGTCAACCCGCCCCGGCCGGTCATGGTCTCGGCCGCCACCAACGCGTTGACGATGGCTTCCTCGGTGGCCTCGATGGCAAGGTCGAACAGCCGGGTCATCAGCTGTGGCGCCACCATCCGTACCGCGATCTCGGGGCGGTTGGCGTCCGGGTTCTCGTCCCACCCGTAAGGCGGGATTCCGCGGTTGCCGGTGGAGAAGGCCAGCATCAGGTCACCGCTGTACTGCTCACCTGTTCCGCCGACCCGGCCGACGGCCAGGGCCGAGCGTTGCGCGAGCCGGGTGCACTGATGCGGCAGCAACGGCGCGTCGGTGGCGATCACGACGATGATCGAGCCGGACCCCGCGGGATAGGGAATCGGAAGGTCTGGGGTCGGCACCAGCTCGGGGCTCACCATCTCCCCGACGGGCACGCCGTTGACCCGAAGTCGTTCCCGCCGGCCATGATTCGCCTGTACGAGCACCCCGACGGTGTACGGCCCGGCCACCGTCTCGGTGACCCGGGACGCGGTTCCGATCCCGCCTTTGAAACCGTGGCAGATCATGCCGGTCCCGCCGCCGACGTTGCCCTCGGCGACCGGGCCGTCGGTGGCGTCGGCCAGGGCCGCGGCGACGTGTTCGGGGCGCACATGGTGGCCGTTGATGTCGTTGAGCAGCCCGTCGTAGGTCTCCCCCACGACCGGCAGCGACCAGTACAGCCCGTCGCCGCGGGCCTGCACCTGGGCTTGGACCAGCGTGTCCCGCACGACGCCGACGCTGTGCGTGTTGGTCAGGCCGATGGGTGTGGTGAGTTCACCGGACTCGCGGATCCACTCCAGTCCGGTGAGTTCGCCGCTGCCGTTGAGCCGGTGCGCGCCGGCGAACACCGGCTCGGTGAAGATCCCGGAGTGGGGCACGACGACGGTGACGCCGGTGTTGACCGGGTTGGGCCCGGGCCGCTGGATGGTGGTGTGCCCGACGCGCACGCCGGCCACGTCGGTGATGGCGTTGTTCGGGCCCGTGGGGTGCTCGCCGATCACGACGCCGATGTCACGTGCACGCGGCCGCCGTGAGGAGCAGTCCAGCATGCGTCCTCCGGAAAGTTGTGGCGAGATTCTTTTCAGGATTGGAAAATAATGGCGGTGGGTAACCACCGGCGTCAACCGAAGTGACGGATTCGTGAAGGATGGGGCGGGTGGGACGGCCGAACCGACAGGCACAGCGACGCGAGGAGATCCTCGATGCCGCCATCGCGCTAATCGAGCGCAACGATCTGACCACCTTTCGGATCGCCGACGTGGCCGCCGAACTCAATCTCACGCCGAATGCGGTGCGCTACTACTTCCGGGAGATGGACCAGCTGCTCTCCGCCCTCGCCCAACGCTCGGACAGCAAGTTCTACGACGACCGGCTCGCCGTGGTGAAACGCACCGAAGACGCACGGGATCAGATCGCGTTCATGATCGCGGCCGGGCTGCCGTCCGGACCCGAGGACGCAGAGTGGCGCTCCATCTGGCGGGCGGTGCTGGCCGCCGGCTTCGTGCTCGACCGGCGGCCCGACGTACAGCACATCTTTCACCGGCAGGTGGATCTCTACGCTCAGATCCTCGACACCGGTTCCGCTGCAGGAATTTTCACACTGACCTCCCCCGCGCGCGATATCGCCATGACGCTGATGGCGATGGAGGACTACCTCGGGTATCGCATCGTGGCACGGGATCCGGACCTGGACCGCCCCACCGCGTTGCGACTGATGCGGGGCTATGCCGAACTGGCGACGGGGGCTCCGCTTCCGGTGACGGTGTGACCACGCGCGCCCCGCTCGGGGCGGCGCTGCTCGTGGTGATCGCCGCGGTCAGCCAGGAGGTGGGCGCGGCGTTCGCGGTCGGCCTGTTCGCCGCGGTCGGCACCGTGGGAGCATTGTTCGCCCGCTTCGCGGTGGCCGGCGTCATCCTGGGCGCGGCCGTACGTCCGTCGGTGCGGGGACTGACCCGGCAGGCCTGGGGTGCGGCCATTGCGCTGGCGGCAACGCTGGGCACGATGAACTACTGCTTCTATCTCGCGATCGAGCGGATTCCGCTCGGCATCGCGGTGACGATCGAAGCTCTTGGCCCACTGATCCTTTCGGTGGTCACCGGTAAGCGCCGGGCGGCTTGGCTGTGGGCTCTGCTGGCCTTCGCCGGTGTCGCGCTGCTGGGCCTGCCCCGCGGGGGCGGTGGGCATTTCGAAGCGACCGGATTCGCCTTCGCCGCCGCGGCGGGGGTGGCCTGGGCCGGCTACATCCTGGCCTCCGCGCGGACGGCCGCAGAGTTCCGGCGGGTCGACGGCCTGGCCCTCGCCACGGCGATGGGCGCCCTCGTCGTCGCCCCGTTCGCCGTGGCCTCGGTGCAGCTGGACGCACTCGACTGGCGCGTGCTCGGGGTGGGCGCAGCAGTCGGGGTGTTGTCGTCGGTGATCCCGTACTCGCTGGAGTTGATATCCCTGCGGCGGCTGCCGCCCGCCACCTTCGCCGTGCTGACCTGCCTGTCACCGGTCACCGCGGCTCTGGCCGGGCTGGTGGTGCTCGGCCAGCAGATCGGGCTGCTCGGCTATCTCGGCGTCGCACTGGTCACCCTCGCCAGCGTCGGCGCGGTGCGATCGGCGCATGCGGGCCCGGCCGAGCCTCTCGGCTAGCCGAGTTCGGCCACCGCCTCGTCGATCAGATCCGCGATCGCGGTGGGCTGCGAAGCCAACGACGCGTGGCTGGCGTCGAGTTCGACGATCTTGCGGGGGTTCATCCGCTGCGCCATCCGGCGTTCGTTGTCCGGGTGGATCATGCGATCCTCGGTCGACACCTGATACCAGACGGGCTTGGTCTTCCAGGCCGGAGCGGTCACGGTGTCGCCGAAAGTCGAACCGAGCGGGGCCTTTTGGGTCACCGCCATCACCAGGGTCTCGTCGTCGGGAAGGTCCTGGGCGAAACTCTCGGCGAACTTGTCCTGTTTGATCCACAGGTAGCCGTCCGAGTCCGGGGCGATGTTGGCGAAGGCCGCGGGCGGCGTCTGCTCACTGATCTGGCCGGGGCTCTCCCCCGCGTCAGGCGCGAAGGCCGCGACGTAGACCAGCCCGACGACATTGGGCAGATCCCCCGCTTCGGTGATGACCGCGCCGCCGTAGGAATGGCCGACCAGCAGCACCGGTCCGTCGACCTGCTTGACCATCTGCTGCGTGCGGTGAGCGTCCTCCCGCAGCGAGGTGAGCGGGTTCTCCACCGCGTACAGCTTGTCGTAGCCGCGCCTGCGCAGCTCCACGATCACCTTCGCCCAGTGCGCCGCGCCACCCCAAAACCCGTGCACCAGAACAATTGCCGGCTTTTCGGTCATCTTCGGTCCTTTCTCGGTCCCGGAATCCCAGGCGTTGACCACCCGGTGCGCTTCCACCATATTTGGAGGATGAGGCAACAGCCATGACTCATTCGCCGGAAAACTTTGCCGATCCTCTGAGCCCGACGTCCGCGAGCCCGGAGGGCTCGGACGCCTTGTCGGAGATCCTGCGCACCGTGCGCCTCCGCGGGGATTCGGTGACGCGGTGGTCACCGGCGGCGCCCTTCCGCGTGACGCTCCCGGCCGGGGCCCGGGTACTGCACATCGCCGAGTCCGACGGCCTCACGCTGCACATCGACGATCAGGCCCTGCCGTTGAATGCCGGCGACATGGCACTGCTGGCCCGAGGCGACGCGCACAGCATCTCCCACGGCGACCGCACCGACGCCCGGCCACTGTCCCAGGGTGACCGGAATATTGTTCCCGGGCAGGGTGATCCGGCCTCACCACGGTGGCTCAGCGGAGTCTTCGCCGTTGACCGCACGGTGGCCGATCCGCTGCTGTCGGTGCTGCCACCGGCCATCGCGATGCGGGCCGGCACGCCGGGCCACGAGTGGCTGCCATTGAGCCTGCAGCTGTTGTTGGCCGAGACCACCGAGCCGCGCCCCGGCGCCGGAGTGATGATCTCCCGCATTCTCGACCTGTTGTTCATCCACGCCCTGCGGGAGTGGTCCAGGTCCGCGGACACGGCGCCGGGCTGGCTCACCGCAGCGATGGATCCCCAACTGGGTCCGGTTCTCTCGGCGGTCCACAACGACCCGGCGCATCCGTGGTCGGTCACCGAGCTCGCCGACCTCGCCAGGCATTCGCGGTCGACGTTCGCCGAACGGTTCACCCGGTTGTTCGGGCAGCCGCCCGCCGCCTACGTCACCGAGCGGCGGCTCGATCGCGCCGCGGACCTGCTCCGGTCCACCACCACCTCGGTCAGCAAGATCGGGCACGCTGTCGGCTACACGTCCGATTCCGCGTTCAGCCGGGCGTTCCAGCGCCGGTACGGCGAGCCGCCCTTGCGGTGGCGCAACGGGCTGAGCTCCTGAACCTCACGGCCGGCTGTCCGCCTGCTCGGCGTCGACGAAGCAGACGAACACCTGATCGCCCTGCACAAGGTCCGCCCTCATGGCGAGCGGACGGCGCGACGACCGGTCGGTGAGGACCGTGTGCGCGACGGGTTCGGCCAGTTCGGTGCGGATGGCCCGCCGCAGTCCCCTGGCGCCGTACACCGGATCGAATCCCTTGCGCCGCACGAATTCGATGACGTCGTCCGCCACCTGGAGCCTCACTCCGCGACGTTTCAGCCGGTCAACCAGGTCGTGGATCTCCTTGCGGGTCACGCTTTCTGCGGTGTCGTCGTCGAACTCGTCGAACACAACCATCTCATCGATGCGGTTGAAGAACTCTGGATCGAAGAACGACTCGACCGCCTCGCGTATCAGGTCGGCGGTCTTGGCCGCAGGCCGGCGCCCGATACGTCGCCATCGTCTCCGCCGGGACCGCTGCATCGCAGCAGCTTCCAGCGAGCCGAGGTTGGAGGTCAGAAAGATGTAGCTGTTGCGGAATGAGATCTTCTGCTGGCCGTTGGCCAACCGCAGTTCACCGGTATCCAGCACGTGCAGCAGCGCCCGCAGCACGGTTGCGTCGGCCTTTTCGACTTCGTCGAACAACACGACGCCGGGCAGATACGGTCCGCCTTCGATCTTGGCCTTGTCGAACAACGTGAACGATTCCTTGCTGCCCGCATAGCCCGGGGGCGCACCGGACAGCGACGCGGCGTAGTGCTCCTGGGCCAGTGCGCTCATGTCGATGCGGCACATGTCGTCGGGGCCGGTCCGCAGTGCGGCCGCGACCTGCCGCACCAGTTCGGTCTTCCCGACTCCGGTCGGCCCCACCAGCAGGACGCTGGACAGGGGTCGACCGGGATCGGCCACACCGATGTGCGCGATCGAGACGGCGCGCACCACCGCGTCGACCGCGGAACGTTGTCCCAGAATCGCCGCGTTCAGCTTCCGTGACAATTCGTCGGGGTCGAAACCTCCGGCGGAATCCACCTGGGCGGCAGGCTCTTCGGCCACCCGGATCGAGTTGCGGTTCTGCTCGTGGTACATATCGGTGAGGTATGGCAACGCGTGCCCCTTCAGGCTTCGATGGTCTGCTCGACCGGAAGTGAACCGACCCGGCAGTCAGCTACTCCGACCGTGGTCCTGGTGATCGATTCCACGCGCTCCTGCGCCTTCTGGGCGTCGGTCACCCACAACTTGTAGAACTCGAATGGGCAGTCGGCGACGCCCTTGTCGCCATCGCCGGCCGCATGCACGCCCGAATAGCCTCGGTGCAGCAGCTTGAACAGATGATTCTGCGACTGGTCGTTCTCTCGTGCATCGCGAATGGCGGCCAAAGAAAGCTGCGCGTACTGGATTCCGTACTCTTCCTCGCCGGTCTCGCCGAGCGTCCGGCCGTCGAAACCAATGATCGCCGAGTGGCCGAAGTAGGAATAGACGCCGTCGAAGCCGGCCGCATTGGCAACTGCCACATAGCAATTGTTGGCCCAGGCCATGGCCTTGGCCATCAGCACCTGCTGGTCCTTGGCCGGGTACATGTAGCCCTGGCAGCGCACGATGAGTTCGGCCCCCTTCATCGCGCAGTCCCGCCAGATCTCCGGGTAGTTCCCGTCGTCACAGATGATCAGGGAGATCTTGAGACCCTTCGGACCGTCGGTGACGTAGGTGGTGTCGCCCGGATACCAACCCTCGATCGGGCACCACGGCAAGATCTTGCGGTACTTCTGGACGATGTCGCCCTTGTCGTCGATCAGCACGAGGGTGTTGTACGGAGGCTTGTTCGGGTGGTCCTCATGGCGCTCTCCGGTGATCGAGAAGACGCCCCACGTTCCGGCTTCCCGGCAGGCGGCTGAGAAGATCGCGGTCTCTTCGCCCGGGACGGTGGCCGCCGTGTCGTACATCTCCTGTTCGTCGTACATGATTCCCTGCGTCGAATACTCGGGGAACACCACGAGATCCATGCCCGGCAGACCCGACTTCATACCGATCAGCATGTCGGCGATCTTGCGTGCGTTGTCGAGCACTTCGGCCCGGGTGTGTAGCCGGGGCATCTTGTAGTTCACCACGGCGACGCCGACGGTGTCGTTGCTGGACGAGATATCTCCGTGCCTCATTGACTTCTCCTTGATGTGGGTGGTGATGATTCAGCTGAAGGCGGGTTCGTTTGTGGCCGTCGGGGTTTGATGCGACCGGTGAGAGGCGATCGCTCTCGCCGCGAAGAACAGGGCGACGAGTCCCACCGCCCAGATCGCCGCGATGCCGGGCGAGGTGTGATAGTTGCCGCTGAGCATCAAAAATGCCGGAAGCGTGCATGTCGGCTGGCTGAGCAACACCACCGACCAGCCGGTGAAGCGGGTCAGCCGGTCCCGGCGAAGGCCGAGCACCAGGAAGAACAACAGCCACAACGCTGCCCAGGCGAGCCAGATGACCCCGAACACAGGATCGTTCACGACTGTGAACGACAAGGCGGAGTAGACCACTGCTCCGCCTGCAACGAAGAGCGAAAACCAGCCGATGCCTTCGGGTTCCAGACCGGCCAGGTTGACGATCCCGACGTACAGATAGGTGAATCCGAACAGGTAGAGGCCTGATGCCGCCAGGGTGGCGGCGGGGTCCCCGGCGGCCATCACCAACATGACGGTCGGCAGCACGCACTGCAGGGCGCCGACGAACAGGTTGAGCACCGCCGCCGACCGTGCGGGCACCACGTCCAACAACATCAACCCGTTGACGAAGAGCACTGCACCGACGTAAAGGAGACCGACGTTGCCCATCGAGACACCTCAATTACTTCCAGATGGAATATGTCCAAATGAAAGTAAGTGACGGCCACCACACTGTCAACAGTCGGTACGGATCAGTCCCGCAGATCGGCAGGCAGTGTCGTGACGATCTCGAAATCGACCCCGTCGGCAACCGCGAGATGAACCGGCTGGCTGGTGCGGTGTCCGCTGAATTCCACCGTGCCGCGCGGGCTGTCGTAGGCTGCCCCGTCTGCGACCGCCTCGATATCCACCCTGCCGCCAGACCGACGGATCATCTCAGCGAGGAAATACGCTCCCTCATAACAGGATTCGGCCGCATTGCCCAACGCAGGGGCCCCCGAGCCGTTCACCTCCAGATATCGGTCGAGCAGTTCCATCGAGTTGCGGCCCACCATCGAGCGAAAATAGGACGCCGCGACGAACAGCCCCTTGGTCGCATCGTGACCGCTTGCGATCAACATGTTCTCGTCCATCAGCGGACTGAACCGCAGCAGATCCTCGTGCAGCCCCCGTTGCGCGAACGCGCGGTTGAACTCGACCGCGTCCTGACCGACCAGCAACATCAGCACCGCCTCGCACCGCGACCGGGCGACTTTGTCGACGAGACGGTCGATGTCGCCCTGCCCCAGAGCCACGAACGAGCCGCCGACCAGATCCAGTGACAGCTCCTGGACATACCGACGGACCTCCGACAATGACGTCCGCGGCCACACATAGTCATCGCCTACGACAAACCACTTGCGGATGCCGAGGTTGTCGCGCATCCAGCGCAGCGCAGGCGCGATCTGCTGGTCGGGTGTCTCACCGCAGCAATAGATTCCACGTCTGCGCTCGCCGCCTTCGTACAACGCGGGATAGGTGTAGGGCACCCGGCCGGCCACCACCGGCGCCAGCGCGTGGCGCACCGACGAGATGTGCCAGCCGCTCACGGCATCGATACGCCCGTCGTCGATCAATCGCTTCACCTCGGCTGCCACGGCCGCCGGATGCGCTCCCCCGTCGACCACCTCGATGTGGACCTCGCGGCCCATGACGCCTCCGGCCGCGTTCAGGTCGTGCGCGACCAGGTCTCCGACCGCCTCACAGGACGGCCCGAAGATCCCGGCGGGCCCTTGCAGCGGCACCACCATCGCCAGCCGCCATTCGGCATCGCGGCCGACGGTGCGTACTCGTACGTTCACCCCCGCAGTCCAATCCTTGTTAACGGGCAGACGAGATGGTCGGCTAGAATCATTCCAATTGGAAGTATCCTCGCGTGAGCGGTGCGAGGCAATCGCCAGTTGGGAGGCGGCCGCGATGACAGACCTGCTCCCACCGGACGGTTTTGCCACGCCGTCGAGCAGCGAGCTTCTCCGCGCCGCACGCATGCTCGGCGCCGTCATCGAACGCCAGGTCAGCGCAGAAGACCTGACACTCGACGACTGGCTGGTCTTGGCGGCACTGGCCGACTCCCCTGGCCTGACCATGGCGGAGTTGCGCACCCAGACCCTGGCCGCCGCTCCCACGTTGACCCGCGTGGTCGACAGGTTGGCCGGCCGCGCGCTGGTGTTCCGCGAGGTCGACGCCGATGACCGTCGCAAGGTGCGGGTGAACCTGAGCAAGCGAGGCTCTGCACTGCATGCTCGCCTGCTCACCACGGTCCGCCCGGCCGAACAAGCGTGGTTCGACGAGTACGGCATCAGCCCGTGGATGCGCGCGGACAGCTGATCCGTCAGCTGTTCTTGGCCAGGAACCGGCGGAACAACGGCCAGGCGATCGCCACGTTGTACGCCACCCCGCCGGCCAGGTAGGGCCACCACGTGCCGTGTGCGCTGGCGACCCAGAACGCCTTGGCCGGCCAATAGGGCGGCAGCACACCGAAGGCCAGGTTCCACGGCGAGTCGATGAACCAGGGCAGGCACGGCAGCCCGGCGATGAGCATGCCCAGCGCGCGCACCATCGCGATGCCCTGGACCTTGTTGCCCGCCAGGGCGATTATCAGGAGCAACGTCACCACGGCGGACAATCCGGCAACCAACCCGATCGGGATCAGCGCGCCGGTCAAGCCGGGCTCCAGGATGCCGCTGAACGACAGCGTCGCGATCACATAGACCGTGGTGACCGCCATGACGGTGCCCGCGCGGTAGGCGAAGAAGGTCGACATCGGCACCGGGGTCACGCGCAGTGCGGCCATGGTGCCGGCGTCGACCTCGTCCAGCACGAGGAACGCGCCCAATCCGCCGGCGATGATGATGCTGGTGAGCAGCAAGAACGCGGTGAGCACCAGCGGGTAGTACGGCACCAGGTCGAAGTCGTAGCGCGCTGCGAGCATCTCGGTGACCCCGGGCGTCAGGATTGCGACGCCGCTGGTCCAGATCACCGGCGCGAGCACCACCATGACGAGCAGCGGATCCCGGTAGGTGCCGCGAATATCGTTGCGGCCGAAAGCAGCCAGCGCCCTGCCGGTGGTCGAACCCAATATCGCAGTCACAGCACACCCGACCTTTCGACTACGTAGCGGCCGAACAGCACGTGGGCGGCTCGCCACAGAGCGGCCAGCGACAGCACGGGATAGAGCACCGCATACAGCAACTGCGAGGCCGTGAGCGTGACCTGGTCGAACGCCGCACCCAACAACAGCAGCGGGCCCTGGGTGGGCACGACGTACAGCACCGGATTGGGCCACAGGCCCGAGTAGTAGATCAGCGGCGGCACCAGCATGATCGCCAGCGGGATCGTCGCGGCCAGAAACCAGTCGGTGACCGAGGCGAACGGCAGCGACGTGATGAACCCGACCAGCAGCATCAGCAGTGTACCGAGCACCACGCCGAGGACCAATGGCACCGGGTGATAGGCGAATCCGTCTGCGACAGTTGACACGATGATCGCCACGAACAGCGAGATGGCCACCAGCACCACGAGTTTGGCGACAAGATACTCCCAGAACCGCAGCGGCGTGGCAATGATGGCGCCGAGCGTGCGTTCCTGCTTCTCGAAGAACACCGAACCGCCGACGAAAAAGAACCCGATGATCGCGATGTCGCCCGCCAGCACATAGGGTTCGGCGACCGGGCGCAGATCGCGCGGCATCGGCAGCAGCACCGCCAGCCAGATCAGGCCGGAGAACACCCCTGCGTGCAGGAACTTCTGCCGGGTCGCAATGGTCAGTTCGAGCCGAATCGCGGTGAGCAACCGGGTCATGACAGCTGCCGCCCGGTGACCTCGACGAAGACGTCGTCGAGACTGGCTTCGCGGCTGTGGATGGTCTCGACGTGCTGATTGCGCAGGACCGCATGGAATTCCGGGTCATCGGCCAGACCGTCCATCCCGTATTCGGCCGTGGTGAGCCCACCGGACGTGCGGTACTGCACCCGCACGCGGCGCTGGCTACGGGCGATTTTCAGTTCGGCCGGGGTGTCGAGCGCGACGATGTTGCCGTCGACGACGAAGGCCACTCGGTCGCACAGCTCGTCGGCGGTGGACATGTCATGGGTGGTGAGAAATATCGTGCGGCCGCGGCATTTCAGGTCCAGGATGATGTCCTTGACCTTGCGGGCGGTGACGGGGTCGAGCCCTGAGGTGGGCTCATCGAGGAACAACAGCTCAGGGTTGTTGATCAGCGACCGCGCGAATGTCAGCCGCATCTGCATTCCCTTGGAGTACTTGGCAACTCGGGTGTTGGCGGCGTGGGCCAGGCCGACGGCGTCCAGCAGTTCCATCGGGTCGGCCGTCGCACCGCCATAGAGGGAACCGAAAAACCTGAGGTTCTCCAGACCGGTGAGCTTGTGATAGTGGTTGGGCAGTTCGAAGGAGACGCCGACGCGCTGGTAGTAGTCCGGCCCCCAGTCCACCGGGTCGCGCCCCCACACCGTGGCTTGGCCGCCATGGCCGCGTAGCAGTCCGATGAGCAGCTTCTGGGTGGTGGATTTCCCGGCGCCGCTGGGCCCAAGAAATCCGAATATCTCGCCGTTTCCGACGGCGAAGTCCATCCCCCGCACCGCCGGTTCGGAGGCCTTGGGGTAGGTGAATGTCAAACCTCGAACGTCGATGACGTCAGTTGCCGTGCTCATCAGTGCCCTTTCCGCGCAGACGAAAACCACATCTCCGACCAGGCTTCCCGGAACACCGGATCAGACTGTACTAAACTTTCAGAAATTATTGAAGACCGGTTCGGGTGAGGAGGTTTCACGGTGGCCAGATCGACCGACCTGCAGCAGGCAGCCGAGCAGCTCGCCCTGGTACTCAGCAGTCACGGCATGCAGAAGATGGCCGCGCGCGTACTCGCCGCCCTGCTGTTCAGCGAGCAACCGAGCGTCACCATGACCGAGCTGGGCGACACCCTGCAGGCCAGCGCCGGATCCATCTCCGGCTCCCTCAAGATGCTGACGTCGGTGGGCCTGGCCGAGCGGGTTCCCGCCCCGGCCAGCCGGCGCGATCACTTCCGGCTGCGTGACAATGCGTGGGCGATTCTGTTCACCAACCAGAACGAGACACTCGCGGCCATGCAGGCCGCCGCGGACGCCGGGATCACGGCCACCGACCGCAACGGCCCAGCGCATCACCGGCTGACCCAGATGCGCGAGTTCTACGCTTTCCTGATGGCCGAGATCCCCGCGGTGCTGGAACGCTGGCAACAGCAGAACGGTCAGGGAAGCAACCCGACCTGACGGTAGACGGCTCGCAGATAGCGGCGCATCTCCTCGACGCCGGGCGGGTCGGGTTGCAGTACCCGGTAGGTGATCGCACCGACCATCATGTCGATTGCTACGTCGAAATCGGTATCACCAGAAACGGTTCCGAGCTCGCGCGCGCGTTCCAGCAGACGAGCGGCCAGCACTCGGCGCGGCAGGATGTAGCGATTCCAATACACGGCCATCAGCCCGGGATGGCTGACCGCCGATCCATAGACCCGCGCGACCAGCGCCCGGTAGTGCGGCGTGGTGGTCGTCGCGGCCGCGCTTTCGATCGCCGCTTCGACCAACTCGTACGGAGACTCGAGGTCGATCGCCTCCGGCGAGGCCCAGACCACTTCCTCGGCGATCAACGATTCCATCGCCGCGGCGATCAGCTCTTCCTTGGTCGACCACCGCCGGTAGATGGTGGGTTTACCTACTCCGGCCCGCTTGGCGATCTGCTCGATACTGGCCCCTTCGACCCCGCGCTCGATGAAAAGGTCCAACGCCGCCTGCAGGATTGCGCGCTCGGCCGCCGCGTCCCGCGGGCGACCACGACCGGGTGTCGTCACCGCACTGTCCCCGTCCCCAAAGCGGCCGTCAGCCAACGGTCGAGACTGTCGACGTCGTGCGGCCTCCCTCGCCACGCCAGGTGCGCGTCCGGGCGGATGAGCATCAGATCCGTGCCCCCGTGGTACAGCGTCGCGGCGTAGTCGCCGAGTCCGCGAACCGGTTCAAGGTCATCGGGAACTCCCTCGGGCAGCAGCAACGCCCACCGCCCGCCGAGCTCACCGTGCAGCCGCGTAGCAGTGCCGTCCCGCCGGGCGCAGGGCAGATCCGCGATGCGATCGCCCGGGCGCGGCTTACGACCACGACCGCCCAACGGCCCCCTGCGATAGGTCACCCACAGCTGCGAGGCCGTGTACGTCGTCCAGCGCTGGATGAACGCCAGCCCGAAAAGCCGCGTGGTCACATGGTCGCGGAGAAACCGGCCGATCCGATTGCTCGCGACGTTCACCCGCGTAACCGCGCTGGTGCCGCGCAGCACTTCGGTGGCCAAGGGCCTACGCTCGGCCTCATAGGTGTCGATGAGTTTGTCAGAGGCCAGCTTTCGGACAACCAGAGCGAGCTTGAACGCCAGGTTCTCGGCATCGCCGATACCGGTCAACATGCCCTGCCCGCCGAACGGCGCGTGGGCGTGCGCAGCGTCACCGGCGATGAGGATGCGCCCATTCCGGTACCTGTCAGCCAGCCGACGGTGCACAGTGAACACCGACAGCCACTCGGCGTCACCCACGGTCACAGCCTGCCCGGTCCGCTCCGGCACGACAAGTTTGACCCTGTTCAGAATCTCACTCTCACTGGGTTTTTGATCGAGCGTGGGGTCGTAAACGAAGATTCGCCACAAGTCGTCACGACCGGTCGAATCGGGCATGGGCATCGCGCCCACCACCCCGTCAGGATGAATCCAGCCGGTCGTGCCACCCCGGTCGAGCGCCCAATCCAGATGCACATCGGCAAGCAGGAAACGCTCGGAGAGTTTGACTCCGGGAAACTCGATATCCGCCTGCTCCCTCGTCACGCTGGAGGTGCCGTCACAACCGACGAGCCACTGCGCACTGATCCGTTCGCCATCGCGGAGCTCGGCCACGACGCTGTCGTTGTGCTGGTGCGCGTTGAGCACCTCGCGGCCCCACTCAGGTTCAACCCCGAGCTCAGCCAGCCGAGCCCGCAACGCCGCTTCGACCTTGGCTTGGGACACCACCATCGGCGGCGCGGCAGTCCGCATGCCAGGATCGCCGAATTCCAGGGTCATTACCGGGCGATCACCCAGATAGTTGGTGATGCGCATGGCCCGCAGCGACTCGTTCGGCAGGTTTCCCAGCGCACCGATGCGGCCCAACACTTCCGAGCCGCGGGCGTGCAGGAAGTTGGCCCGTGAGGTGGTCGCCGGCCCCTGTGCGCGATCGACGACCCGCACCGACAGGCCGTGCAGCCGCAGAGAGCAGGCCAGCGTCAACCCGGTCGGACCGGCGCCGACGACAACAACGTCCGAATCTGTGGCAGGCACACGAATATTTTAACGAAACGGTTCCGTAAAGAAAATAGTCGTGACTCCGAATTCCCGCCAGCCTCTTGCCAGGCACTCCGACCAATTACTAGGATATGCAAGTATCTCGGGTATGCCCCGGGCCACCTAACTGCGCATCTCTATCGGGACGGAACGCCATGACCACTCAGATCCCCCACTTCATCAACGGCCAGCGCACCACCGCCGGATCCACCCGGACGGCCGATGTGCTCAACCCCAGCACCGGTGAGGTGCAGGCGCAGGTGGCCCTGGCCTCGACCGCCGATGTCGACGCCGCCGTCGCGGGCGCCGTCGAGGCCCAGAAGGAATGGGCCGCCTACAACCCGCAGCGCCGCGCCCGGGTGCTGATGAAGTTCATCGAACTGGTGAACCAGAACGCGGATGAGCTGGCCGAACTCCTCAGCCTGGAGCACGGCAAGACCGTCGCCGACTCACTGGGCGACATCCAGCGTGGCCTGGAGGTCATCGAGTTCTCGGTGGGCATCCCCCACCTGCTCAAGGGTGAGTTCACCGAGGGCGCCGGCACCGGCATCGACGTGTACTCGATCCGCCAGCCGCTGGGCGTGGTCGCGGGCATCACCCCGTTCAACTTCCCGGCGATGATCCCGCTGTGGAAGGCCGGCCCCGCGCTGGCATGCGGAAACGCGTTCGTGCTCAAGCCTTCCGAGCGTGACCCCTCGGTTCCGCTGCGCCTGGCCGAACTGTTCATCGAGGCCGGGCTGCCTGCCGGCGTGTTCCAGGTGGTGCAGGGCGACAAGGAAGCCGTCGACGCGATCCTCGCGCACCCCGACATCAAGGCGGTGGGCTTCGTCGGCAGCTCCGACATCGCGCAGTACATCTACTCGGGCGCGGCCGCACACGGCAAGCGCGCACAGTGCTTCGGTGGCGCCAAGAACCACATGATCGTGATGCCCGACGCCGATCTGGACCAGGCCGTCGACGCGCTGATCGGCGCCGGCTACGGCAGCGCCGGCGAGCGCTGCATGGCCATCAGCGTCGCGGTCCCGGTGGGTCGTGAAACAGCAGATCGACTGCGCGCCAGGCTCGTCGAGCGCATCAACCAGCTGCGGGTCGGACACAGCCTCGACCCCAAGGCCGATTACGGGCCACTCGTCACCGGCGCGGCGCTCGAGCGGGTCCGCGACTACATCGGCCAGGGCGTCGAGGCCGGAGCCGAACTCGTGGTCGACGGTCGCGAACGGGCCAGCAACGAGCTGACTTTCGGCGACGCCAGCCTGGAGAAGGGCTACTTCATCGGCCCCACCCTGTTCGACAACGTCACCACCGACATGTCGATCTACACCGACGAGATCTTCGGTCCGGTGCTGTGCATCGTCCGCGCCCACGACTACGAAGAGGCCCTCAAGCTGCCGTCCGAGCACGAATACGGCAACGGCGTCGCGATCTTCACCCGCGACGGCGACGCCGCGCGCGACTTCGTGTCCCGCGTGCAGGTCGGCATGGTCGGCGTCAACGTGCCGATCCCGGTTCCGGTGGCCTACCACACCTTCGGTGGCTGGAAGCGGTCCGGATTCGGCGACCTCAACCAGCACGGCCCGCACTCGATCCTGTTCTACACCAAGACCAAGACCGTCACCGAGCGGTGGCCGTCGGGCATCAAGGATGGCGCCGAGTTCGTCATCCCGACCATGAAGTAGCGCACCGACGAGCGCTTGCGCGAGGAGAAGACCGGCCCTGTGAATCTGTACGACCTGGACGAAGACGAGCGCGTGATCGCCGAGACGGCGGCCGCGTTCGCCGAGAAGCGCATCGCGCCATACGCGTTGGAATGGGATGAGACCCATCACTTCCCCACCGACGTATTGCGCGAGGCGGCCGAACTCGGCATGGGCGCCATCTACTGCGGTGAGGACGCAGGGGGCAGCGGGTTGCGCCGACTGGATGCGGTGCGCATCTTCGAGGCACTCGCCGCCGCCGATCCCACCCTGGCGGCGTTCCTGTCCATCCACAACATGTGCGCGTGGATGGTCGACAGCTTCGGCACCGAAGAGCAGCGCAAGACCTGGGTGCCCAGGCTGGCGTCGATGGAAGCCATCGCCAGCTACTGCCTCACCGAACCGGGGGCCGGCTCGGATGCGGCGGCACTGCGGACCAGGGCGGTCCGCGACGGCAGCGATTACGTCCTCGACGGGGTCAAGCAGTTCATCTCCGGGGCCGGCAGTTCCGATGTGTACGTGGTGATGGCCCGTACCGGTGCCGACGGCCCGAAGGGCATCTCGGCTTTCGTGGTCGAAAAGGACACGCCGGGACTCAGTTTCGGCGCGCAGGAGCAGAAGATGGGCTGGAACGCCCAGCCCACCGCACAGGTGATCTTCGAGGGCGTGCGAGTTCCGGCCGAGGCCCTGCTGGGCAGCACCGAGGGCACCGGCTTCGGGATCGCGATGAACGGTCTGAACGGGGGGCGGATCAACATCGCCGCCTGCTCGCTCGGTGGTGCACAGGCCGCCTACGACAAGGCAGTCGGCTACCTCGCCGACCGCCAGGCGTTCGGCGGGTCCCTGCTCGACGAGCCGACGATCCGGTTCACCTTGGCCGACATGGCCACCGGCCTGGAGACATCGCGAAACATGTTGTGGCGGGCGGCCTCCGCGCTGGATGCCGACCACCCCGACAAGGTGACACTGTGCGCGATGGCCAAGCTGTATGTCACCGACAAGTGCTTCGAGGTGGCCGATCAGGCGCTGCAGTTGCACGGCGGCTACGGGTATCTGCGCGAATACGGTCTGGAGAAAATCGTCCGGGATCTGCGGGTGCACCGCATTCTTGAGGGAACCAACGAAATCATGCGGGTGGTCATCGGTCGCTCTGAAGCGTCCAGGGCCCGCTCCACCGGATAGGGAGACTTGAGTGAGCACGATCGCGTTCTTGGGGCTTGGCAACATGGGCGGGCCGATGGCCGCCAACCTGGTGACCGCCGGGCACACCGTGCGCGGCTTCGACCCGGTTCCGGCCGCACAGGAGGCGGCGAAGGCCAACGGCGTCAACGTCTTCCCCACCGGCGCCGAAGCCGTGGCCGGTGCCGATGTGGTGATCACCATGCTGCCCAACGGTGCGTTGGTGAAGAGCTGTTACGCCGAGGTGCTGCCGGCTGCCGCCGAAGGAGCCTTGTTCATCGACAGCTCGACCATCTCGGTCGACGACGCCCGCGAGGTACACAAGGTCGCCCTCGAGCACGGCTTCGCCCAGCTCGACGCCCCGGTGTCCGGCGGGGTCAAGGGTGCGGTCGCGGGCACGCTGGCGTTCATGGTGGGCGGCGAGGACGACGCGGTCGAGCGGGGCCGCGCAGTGCTGGAACCCATGGCGGGCAAGATCATTCACTGCGGTGCCAGTGGTGCCGGGCAGGCCGCCAAGGTGTGCAACAACATGGTGCTGGCCGTGCAGCAGATCGCCGTCGGCGAGGCGTTCGTGCTGGCCGAGAAGCTCGGTCTGGACAAGCAGGCCTTGTTCGACGTGATCACCGGGGCGACCGGCAACTGCTGGGCCGTGCAGGTGAATTGCCCGGTGCCAGGCCCGGTTCCGACCTCCCCGGCCAACAATGATTTCAAGCCGGGATTCGCCACCGCGCTGATGAACAAGGACCTGGGCCTGGCGATGGCGGCCGTGGAATCCACCGGTTCGTCGGCGCCGCTGGGCACGCACGCGGCCGAGATCTATACGAAATTCGCGGTTGACCACGCCGACAAGGACTTCAGCGCCGTGATCGAGACGCTCCGCAACTGATTCTCGTCGCGTTCGTAACGTGGTGGCGCCAGAAAACGGGTTTCACCGCCGCCACGTTACGAACGCGAGCCCCCCAGCTGGCTTAGGCAGCAGACGGGCTGCGCTGAGCCCACCACTGGCTGTGCAGGCGCTGACATACCGGCAGGCGCAGCGGGTCGGCGCCCGCGAAGTCCGGCCGCACCGCGACCGCGGCGTATGACCCGGTACCGGCGTCGGGGTCGATGAGCACGCCGGCCATCCCGGCACCGTTGGCGGCACGCAGGCCCGCAACCGAACCCGTCATGGCCAACGCGTCGTGGCCCGCCACTCCCAGTTCGGCCAGGGCGTGCCGGTACAGCTCGGCCCCGGTCGCGCTTACGTCATCGGTGGTGACGACGGTTTCCACCAGGCCCTCACCGACCAGCTGGCGCACCAGCGGTTCGGCCCAGCGCCGGCGACCCGCGGCGACCACGCCGACCGGCAGCCCGGCCAGGAACGCGTCGTTCATCAGATCCTCCAGACCCGGCCGCGGCGTCAGGCCGGCGTCGAGGATCATCTCGTCGAACATCAGGTCCTTGGTCATGCAGATCTCGTCGGCGAGCACCTCGGTGAGGACGTCGCACTCCGGGCCGACGCACCGCTTGCGCAGCTCGGCGGCGACTCGCTGCCGCTCGTCATGCAGCGCGAGGAGCTGCTGGTAACGGGAGACCCCCCACTCGATGGGCAGACCGTGCGCGGCGAATGCGGCGTTGAAGACCACGCGGTGGCCGTCGACGTCGAGGTCCGACAACGCATCGAGGTCCAGGATCACTGCACGCAGCGGATGGGCACTCGTTTCGGCCTGGGCACAGTCCCACCAGAACCGCCCGGCACGCCATGACTTCTCTTGTGGTGAGGACACCCCATGAGAGTGGCCCACGTCACAGGCCCCGCGCGTCCCCCGTAGGGGGGATTAGGGGAGTTGGTGTTCATCTGCCCTGCCCTCGCAAGGCCGTCTCCACCTCTAGGGTGATGCCATGGCGCCCTCCAATCCAGTGCGCCTTGTGCTGGTCGACGACCACGAGATGGTCATCGAGGGTCTCAAGGCCATGCTTGCTGCGTTCAACGACCGGGTCGAGGTGGTCGGCCAGGCCGTGGGAGCCGAGCGGGCACTGAGCGTGATCGAGACGCTCAACCCCGACATCGTGCTCTGCGACGTGCGCATGGAGGGCTCGAGCGGGCTGGATTTGTGCCGGGTGCTGCGTGAGCGGGACCCGGACCGCAAGGTGGTCATGTTGTCGGTCTACGACGACGAGCAGTACCTGTTCCAGGCATTGCGGGTGGGCGCCGCCGGGTATCTGCTCAAGAGCATCAGCAGCGACGAACTCGTGCGCCAGCTCGAATTCGCCCACAGCGGGCAGACCGCGATCGATCCGGGGATGGCCGCCCGCGCGGCCGGCACCGCGGCCCGGCTGCAACGTGACGAGTTCTGGCCCGGGGTTCGGCAGGGCCTCACCCAACGCGAGAGCGAGATCCTGTCGTTCGTGGTCGCTGGCCTGTCCAACCGCGGGATCGCCAACAAGCTGGTGATCGGCGAGGAAACGGTGAAGACCCACCTGCGATCCATCTACCGCAAGCTGGGGGTCAGCGACCGGGCCGGAGCGGTGGCCACCGCGCTGCGGGAAGGGATCTACCAGTGACCGCCGGCAAGCCCGAGCGCGATCTCGGACCCATCGATCTCACCGCCGACCGGGAACTGGCGCTACTGCGCGAGCTCATCCGCGCGGCGTCGAGCGGCCCAGGAGTGGAGCCACTGGCCGCCGCGGCGGCCAGGATGATCACCGAGGCGACCGCCACCGACGTGTGTTTCGTGCACGTGCTGGACGATTCGGATCGTGCCCTGACCCTGGCCGGGGCCACGCCGCCGTTCGATGCCGAGATCGGCAAGATCCGGCTGCCGCTCGGGCAGGGCATCTCCGGTTGGGTGGCCAGCCACCGGCAGCCGGTGGTGATCAGCCACGACAAGGAGTCCGACCCCCGCTACAAGCCCTTCGAATCGCTGCGCGGGCGGGACTTCACCTCGATGGTGTCGGTCCCGATGGAGACCGGGCCGGGCGGGCTCGTCGGGGTGCTCAACGTGCACACCGTCGACCGCCGCGAGTTCACGCCGCGCGACGTCGAGTTGCTGCTGGTGATCGGCCGGTTGATCGCCGGGGCGCTGCACCAGGCCCGGCTGCACCGCCAGCTGGTGGCCCGCGAGCGGGCCCACGAGAATTTCGTCGAGCAGGTGATCCAGGCGCAGGAGATCGAACGACGCCGGTTGGCCGGGGACATTCACGACGGCATCTCCCAGCGGTTGGTGACGCTGTCCTACCGGCTCGACGCCGCGGCCCGCGCGGTCGAACCGCGGACGGTGGCCGAACAGCTGGCGGCCGCCCGCGAACTGGTCGCGCTGACCCTGCAGGAGGCCAGGGCCGCGATCAGCGGGCTGCGCCCGCCGGTGCTCGACGACCTCGGCCTGTCGGGCGGGCTGGCCAGCCTGGCCCGCTCGATCCCGCGGATCCCGATCGATGTCGACCTCGCCGAGACGCGGGTGCCCGACCACATCGAGCTGGCGCTGTACCGGATCGCCCAGGAATGCCTGCAGAACGTGGTCAAACATGCCGAGGCGGAGCGGGCCCGGCTCACCTTCGCGGTCGACGACGGCGTGGCGCGCCTCGAAATCGTCGATGATGGAAAGGGTTTCGACACATTCGAGCACCCGTTGGGCAGTGACGAGATGGGTGGCTACGGGCTGCTCTCGATGGCCGAGCGGGCCGAGATCGTCGGTGGCCGGCTCCACATCCGGTCGCGGCCGGGTGCGGGCACCACGGTGACCGCGACGATCCCGCTGCCGTCGGTCATGGAGTAGTCACTCGTCATCTCTCGAGGCGCGCCCGCACCTCATCCGACAAGGTGCGCCCGCACCGCCGGCAACGCGCCCGCGATCAGCTCCTCGGCGGTCCGCGATGCGATCGGTTCGATCCGCAGGACGTGGCGCAGGTAGGCGATGCCGAGCAGTTGGCCCATGGCCAGGTCCACCCGTAGCGCGGCATCGGCACCGGTGAGTGCGGTGGCGATCAGCGGGTAGAGCCGCTGCTCGATGAACTGGCGGACCAGGGCTGCGGATTCCTCATGGGTGGCCGCGCCGCGCAGGATGGCCAGCAGGGGCGCACGGGTGTCGGGCTGTTCCCACAGCTCGAAGAATGCGCGGGTCAGGCGTTCGGGCAGGTCGGCAGGGTCGTGCCCGAGGATCTGCGCGCCGAACTGCTCGGGGTCGAACGGCCACCCGACGGTGGCCCGGAACAGCTCGGCCTTGCTGCCGAAGTAGTGCCGGATCAGCGCCGGATCGACGCCCGCGGCGGCCGCGATGTCGCGCAGGGAGGTCTTGTCGTACCCGCCTTCGGCGAACATCCGCCGGGCGGTGGCCACCAGCTCCTCACGGGTGCCGGGCTGGCCCGGCCGGCGTCCTCGGGGCGGCATAGTTCCGAAATTCTACAGTCGTTGACTTCTTGATCGGGCCAGGTCTACGCTCGAAACATTAATTCCACAACTGAGGAGTTATACGATGCCCGCTCCGCGATGGGTCGCCTACGCCAACAAGATCGGCCTCAATCAGCTGACCCGGTTCATCGCGCCATGGGCGCCGGGCTGGGCAGTCGTGATCCACCGGGGCCGCAAGTCCGGCCGGACCTTCCGGACCCCGCTGTGGGCGTTTCGACGGCCGAACGGTTTCGTCATCGCCCTGACCTACGGCTCGCAGGCCGACTGGGTGCGCAATGTGCTGGCCGCCAACGGGTGCGAACTCGAGGCTCGGCGCCATCGGTACCGGCTGACTGCACCCGAGGTCTACCGCGACGAGAACGCCACGGACATGCCCGCGTTCATCAGGTTCATGCTGCGCCGGGTCATCAAGGCCCCGGAGTTCCTCAGCCTGAAGATCGCGGATTAACCGCCGAGTTTCCCGGCCAGTTCCGGGCACTCGTACTTGAGCGCCACGGTCACGATCGTCATCAGCGCATCGGGCGGCAGCTTGCTGCCCATCTGGATCAGCACGTTGACGACGTCCTGCTTGGTTTTGTTGAAGCTGCCGCCAGCCATGATGCAGGCCAGCATCAGCTGATCCCCGATGGCATTGTCCGAACCCTGAATGCCGGCGGCCCGCACCTCGGCGAACGCCTCCGGCGGCAGCCCCGCGGAACCACGCGGTGAGCCCGGGGCCGCGTTCGGACTCTTTGTGGCAGTTGACCTGGGCGCCTTCGACGACGTGGTGAACGGTGTGACGTCGTCGGGGGCGGTGGCCACCCCGGTGGTCGTGGTACTGCAGGCCGCCATCAACACGACGGCGACGGCACCCAGCGCCGCACCCACCCGTTTGGCGATCATGTGCGCTCCCCTCGACTGCGTTCGAGGGTAGGCGGGGTTTGACCCGGCGGCCCAGAACCCGGCGTCAGAAGTCCCCGGAGTGTCGGCGCAGCGTCTCGATCGACGCCACCAACGCCCGGGACTCCTCGTCCGACATCCCGACGTCGGCGAACACCTGCTGGTTCAGGGTCACGGTGGCGTCCTCGACCGTCGAGCGCCCGAGTTTCGTGATCTGTACCAGCGTGGTGCGTCCGTCGGTGGGGTGCGGGATGCGCTCCACCAAACCGTTGGCTTCCAGGCGGCGGATGGCGTGGGTGACGCTGGTGACGTGCACCTGGAGGCGATCGGAGGCCTTGGTGATCGGCAGCGCCCCGGCCCGGCTGAACGCCAGCAGCCGCAGCAGCTCGAACCGCGAGAAGCTGAGATCGTAAGGCCGCAGCGCGGACTCCACCCGGGCCAGCAGGATCTGGTGGGCCCGCATCACCGACGTCACCGCGACCATCCCGCCGGCCACATCGCCCCATCCGGCGGCCTCCCAGTTCGCGCGGGCCTGCGCGATGGGGTCACGTTTGTCTGGTGGTGAGGGCACGCCTCTTCTTACCGCATCACCGCGCGGGCCCCGCGCATTCTGCACGCATCCGGGCCCCGGGCGTGCGGTCAGGCCGCCGCTGTCACCGCACCAAGCACCGCCCGGCTCGACTGCCGCGATCCGACGGTGATCCGGACCCCGCCGTCTCCGTAGTGGCGGAGCTGAAGTCCGGTGCCGTCGAACACCTCCGGCCACGGCATGGAGCCGCCGGGCAGATACACGAAGTTGGCCTGCGCGTCCGTGCTGTAGACGCCGAGTGCGCGCAGCCGCGTCTGCAGGTAGCGGCGTTCCGCGGCGATCATCCGGATACGTTGGCGCAGCTGATCTTCCGCATCGTAGGAGGCGGCTACCGCCACCTGGGCGCTGAGTCCGACGCCGAACGGCAGCTGCATCTGCCACAGCTGGCGGCCGAGATCTGGAGCGCAGAATCCGTAGCCGATGCGCAGCCCGGCCAGGCCGTAGGCCTTCGAAAAGGTGCGCACCACCACGACATTGCCGAACCTGGCCACCAGGCGCGGCCCGTCGATGCGTTGAGCGGCCGTCAAGAACTCCACATAGGCCTCGTCGAGCAGGACCACCGTGTCCTCGGGAACCCGGGTCAGCAGGCGCTCGATCTCGGCGGCAGATTCGATGGTGCCCGTCGGGTTGTGCGGCCGGCAGACCGCCACCACCTTCGCATCCTTGGCGGCCTCGGCCATCGCCTCCAGATCGTGACGGCCGTGCGCGTCGAGCGGAATCGTCACCGTACGCAACCGCGCCATCTGCGCGAAGATCGGATATCCGTCGAACGTCGGCACCGCCATCACCATGGTGTCACCGGGACTGGTCACCGCGTGCAGCACCTGCATGATGACCCCGGTGGCGCCGGCACCGACGATCACCTGCTCCTCGGCCACCCCGTCGTGATCGGCGATCAGCGAACGCAACCGCTGCGGCAGGAACTCCGGATACCGGTTGGCGGCCTCGTCGCAGGCGCGCAGCGCCGAGCGAACCGCGGGCAGTGGCGGAAACGGGCATTCGTTGAGCGACAACGCCAACGGGTTGACCGCCTGCGGCAGCGTGCCGACGAGGTCGGCCAGCGCGGTGCGCGGTGCCACCATCACTCGTTCCCCGCGGCGGCGCCGTCGCCGGCCCGGCCTCCCCAGCGCACCGCCGCGGCCCCGGCGAAGTCACCGGCGTGGGCGAAGGCGGCCATCAGCACGGTGTCGCCTGCCTTCACCCGACCACCGGTGACGGCCCGGTCCAGATTGACGGGAATTCCTGCGGCGAAGAGGTTTCCGCATTCTTCAAAGGTGTCCACGTGACGTTCGGGTGGCAGCTCCAGCGCATCGCGCCAGTTGCGCAGGAACGCCCGGTTGGGCTGGTTGGTCACCAACAGGTCGATATCCTTGGGCTGCACACCGATTCGGTCGCACACCGTGTAGGACACCTCGGGCACCTGCCGATTACCCCGGGCCAGCACCTTGGTGATCTTGCTTTCGGTGAAGCCGATGCACGCCTCGCCCGGGCCGGCCTGCCACCATTTGCGCGGCGGATCCATGACCACCGTCATGTCCCCGGCGTACTCGCCGTAGGTGCGGCATTCGATGTCGAGGATGGGTGACTCGTCGGACAGCGTCACCAGGCCGACGGCAGCACCGTCGCCGGGCACCGACGCCTGCGCCTTGCGCCGGATCGTCTGTTGATCGAAGACCTGCCCGGCGGAGTTCTGCGCTATCGCGATCACCGCGGTGCGGCCCTCCCCCGCGCGCAGCAGCGTGCGGGCCACCTTGAGCCCGAGGATGAATGCCGCGCATCCACCGTTGTGCAGATCGATCACCCAGTTGGGCTTCATGCCCAACCGGTGTGCCATACCGCCACCCCCGCCGTAGAACGGCATGTCCGGCAGCTGAGTGTGGGTGATCAACACGTCGGCCCCGGTCACGACGTCGGAGCCGTGCCGCCCGATCACGCCGGCGGCGGCCCGCTCGACCATGTCGATCGCGGTTTCCTCGGGCCCCACATGATGGCGGAACCGGGGCGCCCGGAACATCACGTTGTCGGCCAGCTCATCGGTTTCGGCGAACCCGGCGTAGTAGTCGGCACCGATCGGGTCGCCGGGCAGATAGGTGGAGACGTCGACGAGGCTGACGGGAGTCTGGTCAGGCATGACCGAACCTCACTTCATCCAGGCCGGGGTGACCGGCAGGCCGTTGTGGTGGCGGTATTCGGCGATTGCCTTGAGATTTCGCAGTTCCAGCAGGTGGCCGGGGCCGAACATGTCCCAGAAGTCACCCACCCAGACCGGCCGTGCCGGGGGCGCGGTCTCCGGGTAGGGGTTCTCGTCATAGAACGGATGGTGGCAATTCGTCCACAGCACAACCGATCCCGGCTTGTCCAGAACCACCTGCGCATCGACGATGCGCATCAGATAGATCATCCACAGGTGCTTGCCCTGGTCCCAGGCGCAGTGGTAATCCACGGTGAGCGCGTCACGGTTGGCCACGGTGCGGGTGTAGATCTCGCTGCCCGGGCCGGACGGCCCGGCACCGAGCCGGTCGTGGGCCAGCCACAGCCCGGGCTCCTCGGTCGGGGTGAAACCGCGAAGGCTGTACGTCCACTCCTCGAGGCATCGGGTGTCGGACATGTAGTCGAACAACTCGTCGGGTGGGCACTCGATGTAGTCGTTGACGGTGCAGTACTGGCCGAACACCTGGTCGTGCGGGTACACCGAGCGCATCATGTCCATGATGATCGGAGTGGCCTGCTCCTTCGGCGAGGTCTCGATCCGGATCAGTCCGTCCAGCGGGGTTCGGGTGGCCCGATGGGCCGTGATGTCTTCAAGCGCGGGCAGTGACATGGGACCTGTTCTCCTCTGAGGTGGAAGGTGTGCTGTCTGTGGTGGCGAGAAATGCTGCGAACGGCGGGATTTCGTCGGCCGAACATTCGATGCTCAGTACCGACGGGCCGTCGGTGTCCAGTGCCATGCCGAGCGCCCGGGGCAGCTGGCGGAACTCGGTGACGTCGTACGCCGGCAGTCCGGGGAACATGGCCGCCAGCCCGGCACCCAGCCGGCTCGGGCCGAACCTGTTGTAGGAGTAGCGATCGTCGTAGAACAGCTGCTCCCGCGTCACGCACATGGCATGGGCATGGTTGTCGAACAGGACGAAGGTGATCGGCAGCCGGTACTGCATCGCGGTGTGAATCTCCATGCCGTGCATGAAGAACGAGCCGTCCCCGGCAATCACCGCGGTACGCCTCGGGCGGCCGGACGCGGTGGCGGCAGAAGCCCGGTGAAACGTCATCCCGATACCCGCGCCGAAGCTGTAACCCATGCCGCCCATACCCAGCGCGACCATGAAACGGCCGTCCCGGCGGGCAGGCAGATAGTGGATGGCCGACGCCCCGACGTTGCCCGCGTCGACGACGATGTCGGTGCCGTCGGGCAGGGCGCCGTCGAGTACGGCCATCGCGTCGCGGTACCTGATGCCCGGGCCGTCGTGGGCCGGTGGACGCAGTTCGGTTCGCGGTGCCGTATCCGGCACCCGCACCTGAGCCGGACGGCCGGCCCCGGACAGGGCCCGGACCAGCTGTGTCAGCGACACCCGCAGATCGTCTGAGTGCAGGTGGGTGCACGGCAGATAGGGCACCTGGGCGCCGATCGAGTAGGTCGGCACCGGCCCCAGCGACTCGTCGAGGCCGGCCCGGGCGGTCACCGTCAGGCGGGTGCCGACGATCAGGCACAACGCGCTCTGCGCCGCGGCAGCGGACACCCCGGGATGGCCCATCACACCGGATACCCCCAGTGCGGAGGACGAGCCGAATCCGGGGGTGCCCGCCACGTCCTTGGCATCGGGCACCGTGGCCACCCGCGCCCGCAGGGTGGCTCGCAGGCGTTCCAGTTCGCCTCTGGCGTCGTCGCGGGCCACCTGCTCACCGGCGATGATCGTGATCGGGCCGTCGACACCGCGCAGCGCCTGCTCGAGCACTCCGAGATCGGCATGTCGGGCCGCCGTCCCGGTGGCATGAACCCGGCCGTTGCCTGCCCCGGGCTCCCCCAGATCCGCCTGCTGAATGTTCTTGGGCAGCAACAACACCGCCGGTCCACCGGTGCGCGCGGCGGCCAGCGCCTCCGGGAGCGCGGTAACGATGTCTGCCGGCGCCAGCAGCCTGCGGCAGTACAGCGAGACCGCCGAGAACAGCGCGTGCCCGTCCAGGCTTCCGTTGTCCCCGCTGGTGTCCTGGAAGGCCCCGCGCCCGTCGAGCGTGGTCGGGGCCTGCCCGATCAGCGCCAGCACGGGAACGCGGCTGGCCAGCGATTCCGCCAGCCCGGGGACGGTGTTCAGGCAACCGCCACCGGAGGTTGCCGCCACCACCCCGATCCCGCCGCCGCTGCGGCTGTATCCGTCCGCCATTGTGGCAGCGGAGAATTCGTGTTTGGCCAGCACCGCGGTGATGTCGTCGCGGAAGTGCGCCGCGTCGTAGAGGTCCTCGATATTGGCACCGTCCACGCCGAAGATGTGCGTGACCCCGTTCGCGGCCAGCTGGCCGACGATGTGGTCCACCACCCTGTGCGCCTTGACCATGTGTCACCTACTTCCGTGCTCTGCCAGTGACACGACCCGCGGGCGGGCTCGGTTCACCGTGCCGGCGGATTGGTGCGAACTCCCCGCGATCTCACAGGCAACGCCACGATCACGACCATCGCGATCTTGGGCATAGTGGATGACGGGGTCGCTCTCACCGGCGACCGCGAGACCCCGCGATCGGAGGCATCAGATGACACAGCCCTACCTGGATTGGGACGCCGCGTACCGGCAGGACACCCCGCCGCCGTGGAGCATCGGAGAACCACAGCCTGAGCTCGCCCGCGTGATCGAGCAGGGCAAGGTGCACGGCGAAGTCCTCGACTCGGGCTGCGGACACGCGGCGTTGTCGCTGGCGCTGGCCGCACAGGGGTACACCGTGGTGGGGCTCGATGCCAGCGCCACGGCGGTGGCCGAGGCGGCCGCGACGGCTGCCGAACGTGGCCTGACCACAGCGACTTTCGCCCAGGCCGACATGACCGACTTCGGTGGTTACGACGGCCGCTTCGACACCGTGCTGGACAGTGGCCTGCTCCACGCCCTGCCGATCGACGGGCGCCAGGCGTACGTGCGGGCGATCCACCGCGCGTCGGCGCCGGGAGCGGCGCTGTTCATCCTGGCCTTTGCGGCCCGACCGTTCGGGGACAGCGCCCCGGGACCGAGCGGCTTCACCGCCGACGAGTTACGCGACACCGTCGCCACCTGCTGGACCGTCGACGAGGTGCGGCCGGCCAAGCTGTACGGCAACGACACCCCCGCGGCCGGCGGGCCTGCGGCGCTACCCGGTGTGGAGCGGGACGGTGCCGGGCACATCACCATGCCCGGCTTCCTGCTGAGCGCCCACAAAGCCGGCTGAGCGCGCTGCCTCAGAGCTGCTTTTCCAGCAGCACCTTGCCGTCCGGGGACGTAACCAGTTGCACCGCAGCGATATCCGCCTTCGGCATCTGGGTATTGCCGCTCGGCAGCGCGGTGGCGCCGGACAACCCGAGCCACGTCGCGATCTCGTTGCGGCTGCCGTCCCGGCCGATCACCACCATGCCCAGGTTCTGCGGGGGCGCATCCTGCTTGCCCCAGCTTCCGTAACTGCAGGCCATGTCGATCCGGGTGCCCCAGGAGTAACTGGTCATCGCGATGCTGGCGTTGATGGGTGTGTCGGAGACCTTGTTCATCGCCAGCATCTCCGCGCTCTGCTGCTCGGTGCCGCTGTGCAGGCCGAACACCTCGGGTCGGATCCCGATCACCACACCGACGGCCAGCAGCGCCGCGGCCAGGCCGACAGCTGCCGTGGTCACCCAGCGCGAACGCCGCCGCCCCCAGCTCACCTTCGCCAGCACAGACTGCAGCACCTCCGGCCGCAGCGGCGGATCGGGCTGTTCGGATTCGAGGGCCAGCACGTCGTCGAGGTTGAGCATGGCCAACAACGCCGGCATTCCGGTCAACTCGGCGACCGCGGCACGGCACTGCGGGCAACCGTCCAGATGGGCCTCATACTCGCGGCGCTCGCTGCTTTCCAGCGATCCCAGCACGTAGGCCGCATCCCAGGTCCGGTAACGGTCGGATTCCACCGGGTCAGGGATGTGGGGTACACCGAACTGTGTCATCGTGTCACCCCCATCTCTTGCAAGTTCAGTCGTAATGCGCGTACCGCGTAGTGCAGCCGTGATTTCACGGTGCCCTCGGGTATCTGAAGGTCGTCGGCGATCTGCCCGGTGGTCCAGCCCTGGTAGTAGGCCCGGCGGACCACGGCCCGGTGTTCGTCGGAGAGTTGGCTCAGTGCCGTACTCAGCAGAATTCGATCCAAGGCGTTGTCCACCTGGTCGGGGGTGGCAGCTGCCCCGCCGTGGTCTGCCACCTGTTCGGGATCGGGTACCCCGGTTTCATTGCGGAACCGGGCACTTCGGCGTTCATCGATGATCATATTGCGCGCCACGGTGAACAACCAGGCTCGTGCCGATCGATCGGTGTCGGCGGTGACGTCGGGGTGACGCCACGCACGCAGCAGCGTCTCCTGCACCACGTCCTCGGCCCGGGCCCGGTCACCCGTGAGCCGCAGGGCGTAGCGCCACAGCGCGGCAGCATGCTCGTCGTAGAGCACCCGCATCATGGCGGCCTCCGGATCATCCATTCCCTACCTCCGTCTGTGATACGACGTTGGTGGCGATCCGGTTCAATTACTACCTTTGCGCGCAGCCGGGCACCAGAGTCGGCCCGTGATTCAGGTAGTGATTGCTGGCGTCAATTACTGGGTGAGGATTCGCGGGCCGTCTTCGGTGACGGCGACGGTGTGCTCCCAGTGCGCGGCGCGGGTGCCGTCGGCAGTGACGACGGTCCACTCGTCGTCGAGGATCTTCGTCTCGGTGGTCCCCAGGGTGAGCATGGGTTCGATGGCCAGTACCGAGCCCGGCTCGAGGTACGGGCCGCGCCCGGGCGAACCCTCGTTCGGCAGGAACGGATCCATGTGCATCTGCCTGCCGATGCCGTGGCCGCCGTAGCCGTCGACGATCCCGTACTTGCGGTCGTGGCGGGCCTCGGCCGCGTGGGTCTCGACCTCGATCGCGTGGGAGACGTCGGTCAGCCGATTTCCGGGCAGCATCGCCGCGATGCCGGCCTCCATGGCCGATTTCGTTGCGGCAGAAAGGGCTTCGTCAGCTGCGATCAGCGCACCGATCCCGAACGTGACGGCCGAGTCACCGTGCCACCCGTCGACGATCGCGCCGCAGTCGATGGACACCAGATCTCCGGCGGCCAGTTTCTCGCCGGCCGACGGAATGCCGTGCACCACACGGTCGTTCACGGACGCGCAGATGCTGGCGGGGAATCCGTGGTAGCCGAGGAACGACGGTGTACCGCCACCGTCACGGATGACGGATTCGGCGATCTGATCCAGTTCGAGCGTGGACACCCCCGGCGCGGCGGCAGCGCGCACGGCCCGAAGCGCCGAGGCGACCAGCGCCCCGGCCACGGCCATCGCGTCCAACTCTCCGGCGCTGCGCTGCGCAACGACCTTGCGCTTGCGCAACCCCGGCAATCTGATCACTTACCCAGTGCGTGCAATGCGCGGGCGAACACCTCGTCGAGGGCGCCCACCGCATCCACGGTCTTCAGGTCGTCGCGGTAGTACTCCAGCAGCGGCTCGGTCTCGTCGCGGTAGACCTTCATGCGGTTGCGGATGACCTCGTCGGTGTCGTCGGCACGGCCGCGACCCTTGAGGCGGGTCAACAACTCGTCCTCGGAGACCTGGAACTCCACCACGGCATCGAGCTTGGTGTTGCGGGCGGCAAGCATGTCCTTGAGTGCGCCGGCCTGCTCGACCGAACGCGGGTACCCGTCGAGGATGAATCCGTCGGCGGCGTCGGCCTGATCGATGCGGTCCTCGACCAGACGGTTCGTCAGTTCGGCGGGCACCAGATCGCCGGCGTCCAGGTAGCGCTTGGCTTCCAGTCCGAGCGGAGTGCCGTCACCGATGTTCTTGCGGAACAGATCCCCGGTGGAGATTTGCGGGATGCCGAGCTTCTCGGACAGCTTCTCTGCCTGCGTGCCTTTGCCCGCACCGGGCGGTCCGAGTAGAACGACTCTCACTTCAGGAACCCTTCGTAGTTACGTTGCATGAGCTGGCTCTCGATCTGTTTGACGGTGTCCAAGCCGACGCCGATCATGATCAGAACCGCGGTCCCGCCGAACGGCAGATTCTGTACCGAGCCGGTGTTGCCGATCTGCAGGAACAGGTTGGGCAGAACGGCGATGGTACCGAGGTAGATCGAGCCGGGGAGGGTGATCCGGCTGAGCACGTACCGCAGGTAGTCCGCGGTCGGCTTGCCGGGCCGGATGCCCGGGATGAATCCACCGAACTTCTTCATCTCGTCGGCGCGCTCGTCCGGGTTGAAGGTGATCGACACGTAGAAGTACGTGAAGAACACGATCAGTCCGAAGTAGATCGCGATGTAAACCGGATCGGCGGGATTCGTCAGGTAGTCGGCGACGAACTTGTCCCACCAACTGTTGCCCGGATTGGCGCTACCGCTCTGGATCAGCTGCGTGATCAGGTGCGGGATGTAGATCAGCGACGACGCGAAGATCACCGGGATGACGCCGGCCTGGTTGACCTTGAGCGGCAGGTAGGTGGAGGTGCCGCCGTACATCTTGCGGCCCACCATGCGCTTGGCGTACTGGACCGGGATGCGGCGCTGGCCCTGCTCGACGAACACCACGCCGACGATGATGAGCAGCGTCGCGGCAACCACCGCGGTGAACACCAGGCCGCCGCGGCTCTCCAGGATGGTCTGGCCCTCGGACGGGATGCGGGCCGCGATGCCGGCGAAGATCAGCAGGGACATGCCGTTGCCGATGCCGCGCTCGGTGATCAGCTCGCCCATCCACATCACCAGCGCAGCGCCTGCCGTCATCACCAGCACGATGACGATCAGCCCGAAGACCGAGGTGTCCTGGATGATGTCGAGGCTGCAGCCCTGCAGCAGGCCGCCGTTGGCGGCGAGCGCCACGATGCTGGTGGCCTGCAGAATGGCCAGCGCGATCGACAGATAACGCGTGTACTGCGTCATCTTGGCCTGACCGGCCTGGCCCTCCTTCTGCAGTTGTTCGAAGCGCGGGATCACCACGACCAGCAGCTGCACGATGATGCTGGCGGTGATGTAGGGCATGACGCCCACCGCGAAGACGGTCAGCTGCAGCAGTGCGCCACCTGAGAACAGGTTGATCAACGAGTAGATCTGCGCCGAATCTCCGCCGCTGACCTGCTCGATGCACTTCTGGACGTTCGGGTAGTTAACCCCTGGAGACGGGATCGACGCGCCGGCCCGGTACAGGATCACCAGGCCCAACGTGAACAGGATCTTACGTCTGAGGTCGGCCGTCCGCAGCGATGAGATGAAAGCCGAAAGCACTCTTCCTCCTGCGCAGCCGACCTCTCAGCGCGGCGTGCCAAATGGGGCTGGGTGGAGCCAGCGTCAATGGTCAAGTCATGTCCGGCCGCCCAGCAGGCGCGCAGCCTGCGGACTCAGCCGTCAAATCAGTCTACGAGAGTAACAGTTGTCCCGGAGAGGACCCTCCATGCACCCGCGTCGGGGCCACCCGATCCGCCCGAGGATCCACCCCCAGCTGCGGAGCGGAGCTTCTCTTCAGAATCGGAGCGTACAGTCGGCGACAGCTCATTACACCACCTAACTAACACGTTGATTCTGACTGAACAAAGGGGAATTCATGGCCCGGACCGCTGACGACTCATGGGATCTGGCGTCGAGCGTGGGTGCCACTGCGACCATGGTTGCGGCAGCACGTGCGATGGCCACCAATTCCGATGATCCGGTGATCGACGACCCCTTCGCCGCTCCCCTGGTGCGCGCCGTCGGGATGGACTTCTTCTCCAAACTGGCCGACGAGAACTTCACCACCGAGGGACTCGACGAAGAGGCGGCGACGGGCCTGATCCGGTTCGCCAACGGCATGGCCGCGCGTACCCGGTTCTTCGACGACTTCTTCCTGACCGCATGCCGTGCCGGTATCCGGCAGGCGGTCATCCTGGCGGCCGGTCTGGACTCGCGGGCCTACCGGCTGCCGTGGCCGGACGGCACCGTCGTCTACGAGGTCGACCAGCCCGAGGTCATCGAGTTCAAGAGCGCCACCATGGCGAGCCTGGGCGCGGTGCCGACGACCGACCGCCGGACCGTGGCCATCGATCTGCGCTTCGACTGGCCCACGGCTCTGGCCGAGGCCGGGTTCGACGCGTCGGTGCCGACGGCCTGGATCGCCGAGGGGTTGCTGGGGTACCTGCCGGGAGATGCGCAGGACCGTTTGCTCGACCAGGTCACGGCGCTCAGCGCGCCCGGCAGCCGCTTCGGTGTGGAAGGCGTGCCCGCGACCGAGACCAACGACGAGGAGTCCATCCGGGCCCGGATGCAGGAGTTCACCGACCGCTGGCGCGCCCACGGTCTTGACCTCGACCTCAACGAGCTGATCTTCCTAGGCGACCGTGCCGACGTGACGACGTATCTGGAAGGGCATGCCTGGAAGACCACCGGCATCTCCTCCAACGATCTGCTGATCCGGACCGGCCTGCCGCCGGTCGAGGATGAGGCCCACGCCGCGTCGGTGCTCTATATCAACGCCGAGAAGTAGGGAACACGATGACACGGTCCGACACCGACAGCTGGGATCTGGCCTCCAGCGTGGGTGCGACGGCGACGATGGTCGCCGCGGCCCGCGCGATCGCGAGTGCCGAACCCGATCCGCTGATCAATGACCCCTACGCGGCGGACCTGGTCCGCGCCGTCGGGGTGGAGTTCTTCACCAAGCTCGTCGACGGCGAGATCGCCCTCGACGGTGAGTTGGCCGCCGGCGCCGAGTTGATGGTGGGCATCATGGCGGTGCGGACGAAGTTCTTCGACGACTTCTTCACCGCCGCCGGAGGCGGCAATTCCACAGAAGCCGCGACAGCGGACGGGGTCCGCCAGGCGGTGATCCTTGCCTCCGGTCTGGATTCGCGCGCATACCGGCTGCCCTGGCCCGACGGCACCGTGGTCTACGAACTCGACCAACCCGAGGTGATCGGCGCCAAGACGGCCACCATGGCGCAGATCGGGGCCACCCCCACAGCCGAACGCCGCACCGTGGCCGTCGACCTGCGCGACGACTGGCCCGCGGCGCTGCGGGCGGCAGGGTTCGATCCGGCCGCGCCGAGCGCCTGGAGTGCCGAGGGCCTGCTGGCCTATCTGCCGCCGGAAGCCCAGGACCGGTTGTTCGACAACATCACCGCGCTCAGCGCGCCGGGGAGCAGACTGGCGACCGAGTTCCATCCCGACATCGCGGCGAACCTGCGCGAGCGCGGCAACCAGATGAGCGAGCAGTGGCGCAGGCACGGCCTCGACCTCGATCTGGCCAACCTCTGGTACGACGGCGAGCGGAATTCGGTCGTCGACTACCTCAACGACAGCGGTTGGTCGGTCACCGCCCGGCGGCGGCCCGAGTTGTTCGCCGAATACGGCCGCGCCTTCCCCGACAGTGAAGCGGCCACGCCGCAACGTAATTCGCAGGCTGTCATCGCAATACGAGATTAGGAAAACACCATGACCCGCACCGAAGGCGACACCTGGGATCTCGCCACCAGCGTCGGCGCCACCGCGACCGGTGTCGCGGCGTCGCGCGCGCTGGCCAGCAAGCAACCCGACCCGCTGATCACCGATCCGTACGCCGACGCGCTGGTGCGTGCGGTGGGCCTGGAGCACAGCATCCGGCTCGCCGACGGCGAGGTGTGCGTCGAAGGCGATCTGATGCTCGATCGGCAGCGGATGTGTGAACAGATCGCCGTCCGCACCCGGTTCTTCGACGACTTCTTCACTGCCGCAGGCGCGGCAGGCATCCGCCAGGCGGTGATCTTGGCGTCCGGGCTGGACACCCGCGCCTACCGGCTGGCCTGGCCGGCCGGCACCGTGGTGTTCGAGGTGGACCAGCCTGCGGTGCTGGAGTTCAAGACCGGCACGCTGGCCGGGCTCGACGCCGAGCCGGCCGCCGAGCTGCACTGCGTGCCGATCGACCTCCGGGAGGACTGGCCGAAAGCCCTGCGTGACAACGGCTTCGACCCCGCAGTTCCGACGGCCTGGATCGCCGAGGGCCTGCTGATCTATCTGCCGCCGGAAGCCCAGGACCGGTTGTTCGACAACATCACCGCGCTCAGCGCCCCGGGCAGCCGGCTGGCCACCGAGCACATGGACGCCGCCTCGCTCACGGACAAGTGGTCGCAGCGGGTCAGCGAGTGGTCCAAGAAGGTCGGGTCCGACGTGGACCTGATGGACCTGTTCTATTCGGGTGAGCGGACAGCCGCCCGCGACTACCTCACCACGCTGGGGTGGGACGCCACCGTGCAATCCACCCGCGCGGCCTACGAGTCGCACGGCTTCCCCTACCCCGAGGAGCTCGCCGATCTCGCGGGCGATTCTGGTTATCTGTCAGCAACACTGAAGACACCGAACTAGACGGCCGGGAGGCGCACGATGGCACGCACCGATGGCGACAGCTGGGATCTGGCCTCCAGCGTCGGCGCGACCGCAACGCTGGTGGCCGCCGGGCGGGCCATCGCCAGCCAGGACTCCCACGGGCTGATCGATGATCCGTTCGCCGCGCCGTTGGTCCGCGCGGTGGGTATCGACGTGTTCACCAAGATGGTCGACGGTGAGCTGAGCCTTGAGATGCTGGGGCAGCTGGCACCGGACGCCGCCGACCGGGCCCGCGCCAACATCGACGAAATGGCGGTGCGGACCCGGTTCTTCGATGACTACTTCATTGCCGCCGGCAAAGCGGGCATCAAGCAGGCGGTGATCCTGGCGTCCGGGCTGGATTCACGTGCGTACCGGCTGCCCTGGCCCGACGGCACCGTGGTCTACGAGATCGACCAGCCCGAGGTGATCGAGTTCAAGACACGCACGCTGGCCGGTCTCGGCGCGGAGCCCACGGCGGAACGGCGCACGGTACCGATCGACCTGCGCGACGACTGGCCGGCCGCGCTGCGGGCAGCGGGATTCGATCCGGCCGCCCCGACCGCGTGGTGTGCTGAGGGGCTGCTGATCTATCTGCCTCCGGAGGCACAGGACCGGCTGTTCGACAATATCGCCGCCCTGAGCGCACCCGGCAGCGCCGTGGCCACCGAGTTCGTGCCCGGGCTCAAGGATTTCGACCCGGAGAAGGCCCGCGCCGCCACTGCGACGTTCACCCAGATGGGGTTGAACATGGACATGCCGTCGCTGATCTACCACGGCGAGAGGCATTCGGCTGCCGACTATTTGAATGCCAAGGGCTGGCAGATGACGGGTGTGGTCCGTTCGGAGCTGTTCGTCCGCCACGGTCTGCCCGTTCCCGACCGCGACGAGAACGACCCGATGGGCGAGATCGTCTACATCAGCGGCACTCTGAGCTGACACCCCGCGTATGAAGCACCACGGCGGAAAATCGGCCTTGAGACCGCCACCACGCTTCATACGCGGAACGCGCTGCGACACAAACGATCACGAACCCTTGGCGAAGCGCAGCGTCTCACCTCTGGCTCCGCCCATCCACAGGTCCTGACACGCGGCCGCCATGTCGTCGAGCCCGTCGATGATCTCGCCGAACACGTTGCCGGGCACCCAGCCCTGGTCTCCGTTGATCAGCAGGTTGTTGCGACCGTAGAACAACGCCAGATCGACGATCGCGCCCTTGGTTCCGGTGCCGGCACTGTTCTCGTAGCCGTACGCGGGGTTGCCCAGGTCGTCGGAGTCGAACGAGAACCAGCACAGGTCACCGGGTATCGGGGTGACCGTGGTGTTCTCCTTGCCCGGGTCGGCGCCGAACGCCGGCAGCAGAGTGTAGATCTCGTTGCGGGCGTACTTGCCGTGGAACACCTGCGCGGCCAGCGGCAGGGCATCCCACACCGCGGCGCAGGTGCGTGGCGCCGCTTCGTCGAGAAGCCGGGCCACGCAACTGACGCCACGCTTGTCCAGCGACACCGTGATCAACCGGCTCATGAAACCTCCTCTGCGAGCATCGCGGGCACGCGGCGATGCCAGTCGGTGACGCCCTGGTATGCCTGCCCGACGCGCAGCACCAGCGCATCGGCATGACGCGGACCCACGATCTGCAACCCGATCGGCAGGCCGCTCGAGCTGAACCCGCACGGCACCGAAAGTGCCGGCTGCTGAGTCAGATTGAACGGATAGGTGTAGGGCGTCCAACTCGTCCAGTCCGGTGAGGACGATCCGTCGGGCACATCCTGGCCGACCGGAAACGCGGTCAGCGGCAGCGTCGGGGTGACGAGGACGTCGTAGGTCCGGTGGAACCGGCCCATCAGTTCCCCGAGCTTCATCCGGACGGCGGTCGCGTCCAGATAGTCCGACGCGGTGAAGCTCGCCCCGGTCGTGGCCGTGCGTCGCAGGCCGGGATCGACACGTCCGGCGTCGGGCCCATCCAGCTTGCCTTCCAACACCTTTGCCTCGCCGGAGAACCACAGCACGTGGAAGGCATGCACCGGGTCGGCGAAGCCCGGGCCGGCCTCCTCGACGTGGGCCCCCGCCGCGGCGAGCATCTCGACCGCGGCCCGCACCGCGGCGTCCACCTCAGGGTCGTTGACGCCGAAGCCGAGGTCCGGCGAGTAGGCGACGCGTAACCCGGCGATGCCACCGTCGAGGGCAGACCCGAAAGACGAACTCGGAGAGGGCATCGCTGACCAGTCGCGAGCGTCGAACCCGGTGATCACGTCCAGCAGCGCGGCAACGTCGGCGACCGTCCGGGCCATCGGGCCGGCGTGCGAGAGCGTGCCGAACGGGCTCGGCGGATACAGCGGGATGAGGCCGTAGGTCGGTTTGAGGGCGACGGTGCCGGTGAACGCGGCGGGGATGCGCACCGAACCTCCGCCGTCGGTGCCGACCGACCAGGGGCCCATCCCGAGGGCCACGGCCGCCGCGCTGCCCCCACTGGATCCGCCCGCGGTCATCGCGGGATTCCACGGGTTGCCGGTCGCCCCGTACCGCGGCGAGTCGGTCACGCCTTTCCACGAGTACTCCGGTGTGGTGGTCTTCCCGAGCAGCACCGCACCGGATTCCCGCAGCCGCGCCACACTGGGCGCATCCTCCTGCCAGGGTCCCGCGTCGTCGATGAGCCAGCTGCCCCGCAGGGTCGGCCATCCGCTGGTCCACAGCGCATCCTTGATCGACGTCGGGATCCCGTCGGCCGGACCGAGCGGATCTCCCTTGTACCAACGTTTTTCGGATTCTCGCGCGGAGGCCAGTGCACCGTCGGAGTCGACGAGCACGAAGGCATTCACCGCCTCGTCGTGGCGGTCGATCGCGGACAGGGCCGCCTCGGTCGCCTCTACCGGGGAGAGGGTCTTGGCGCGGTAGGCCTCGAGCAGTTCGACCGCCTGGGGGACCGTCACGGCCTGCCGCCCGGCACGTATCCGAGCTTCTTGTCCACGATGTTGACCAGCGGCTCTCCCGCCAGCCAGCGTCGCGCGTTGTCGGCGAACTGGGCGGCCAGGACGTCGCGGAAGCCTTCGACGTCGCCGGACATGTGCGCGGTGATGACGGCCCCGGGCGCGTCCCACAGCGGATGTTCGGCGGGCAGCGGCTCGGTGCTGAACACGTCGAGGGTGGCTCCGCCGATGCGGCGTTCGGTCAGCGCGGCCAGCAGCGCGCCTTCGTCGACGATGGGACCGCGCGCGATATTGACAAGGTGTGCATCGGGTTTCATCGCCTTGAGCACGGCCTCGTCGACGAGCCCCCGCGTCTGGGGGGTGAGCGGCGCGGCCAGCACGAGGTGATCGCACCAGCCGACGGCCTCGGCCAGATCGTCGGTCGCCACCACCGTGCCGAGATCAGGATCCTCGTCGACGGCCACGCGACCGGCACCGCGCACGGACAGCCCGGCCGCCCGCAGCAGGCGGGCGATCTCGCGGCCGATCCCGCCGGTCCCCACCACGAGTGCGCGCGCGCCCGCGATGCTGCGGGTCTCGCGGTAGCGCCACTCGTGACGACGTTGGTGGTCGTAGCCGGCCTGGCTGCCCTTGGCATACGCGATCACCGCGCCGAGCACGTATTCGGCTATGGGGCGGTCGAATACCCCGCGGGCGTTGGTGACCACGACGTCGGATCCCCGCAGCTCGTCGAACAGCAGTGTGTCGACCCCGGCCGCGGCGATGTGAATCCACTCGAGCGCGTCCGCATGCGCCCACACCTCCCGCAGTGCGGTGGAGAAGTAATCCCACAGGAACACCGCCTGTGCACCCGCCACGGCCTGTCCCAGTCCGGCCGCGTCGCAGTAGCGGAACTCCGCGTCCACGTCGTCCAGGCCGGGCACCCGGTCGGTCTCACGCTCGCACAACACCGCGATCACCGGGCGGGCTGCGTGGGGCGGCACCATTCCGAGGCTAGGAACACGCTCGTAGGATTGTCAACAATCTGTTGCCGGTTTGCCCTCTCGGCCTCACACTGTGGACATGACGCTCGAGGATGTCGTTCCTCCCCCACCGTTGCAGCAGGTGGGGATCGGTGTCGTGACGCCTCACGACTTCGCGCTCGACCGCGAACTGTGGCGCTGGGTGCCCAACGACGTCAGCCTCTACGTCACGCGGTTGCGGTACGCCCCGATGCAGGTCACCGTCGACATGGCGGTGCATGTCTCCGAACCCGAGCAGGTCGAGGCCGGCGCCGCGAACGTGCTCGCGGTGGCGCCGCTGGTGACGGCGTACGCGTGCACTGCGGGAAGCTTCGTCAAGGGAATGGCAGGCGAGGCCGCACTGGTCGCGGCGATGCGCGCGGCCGGAGCCCCGGCCGCCGTGACCACCAGTGGATCCATGCTCACCGCACTCCGCCACCTCGGCGTGCGCACGGTCGCCACCGTCACGCCGTACACCGCCGATCTCACGAGCGGGCTGACCAGTTATCTCATGGAGGCCGGGATAGAGGTGGCCGCCACCGCGGGCCTCGGCATGACGTCGCGGATCTGGGCGGTGCCGTATGCGACCACAGCCGAGTTGGTGTGTGCCACCGATTGTCCCGACGCCGAGGCCATCGTCATCAGTTGCACGAATCTGCCGACCTACGATCTGATCGCCCCGCTGGAGCGCGAGCTCGGCAAGCCGGTGGTCACCGCCAACCAGGTGACGATGTGGGCGGCCCTGGCCGTCGCGGGCCGCAAGGCCGTCGGCGCCGGTCAGCGGCTGCTGGAAACCTGAACGCGGGCAAGCGACACGGACACCATCGAAAGGAAAAGCATGGCGACGGTGGGGATCCTCTATCCCGGCCACAGCGCCGAAGACGACTTCGACGCATTGCAGGCACGGCTGCCCGCGACGCTCAGCTTGCCGGTCGCGATCACCTCGGTCGGCGAGGACGCGCATCGCGTCGACGCCCTCCTCGACCTCGGCCGGACCGAGCGCCTCGCCGACGGTGTCGTGCGGCTGAGGACGGCGCGGCCGGATTCGATGATGTGGGCATGCACGTCGGGCAGCTTCGTCTTCGGCCGCGACGGTGCCCGACGCCAGGCCGACGAGGTGGCGGCGGCGTCCGGAGTCCCTGCGTCGTCCACGTCAATCGCCTTCGTAGATGCTTTGCAGCACTTGGGAATACACCGAGTGGCGGTGGCCGCGTCCTATCCTGAGGACGTCGCGGCGCACTTCGTCGCGTTCCTGGCCGACGGCGGCGTCGACGTGGTGTCGATGGGCAGCCACGGCATCGTCACCGCGGCCGAGGTGGGCCGGCTGGAACAGGCGCAGGTGCTCGCGATGGTCACCGCGGCCGACCACCCCGATGCCGAGGCCGTACTGGTGCCCGACACCGCGATGCACACAATGAGTTTCATCGATCAGCTGGAATCCGCTGTCGGCAAACCGGTGCTCACCGCGAACCAGGTCACGGTCTGGAAGGGGCTGCAGCTGATCGGCCCGGTGCCGTCGCTCCCCGGGCTGGGCCACCTGTTCGGAGCCAGGCCGTGACCGACTTCATCAGTCCCGTCGAGCAGGAATCGACACCGAGCATCGTCGCCGAAAAGCTCAGGCAGGCCATCGCGTACGGCGCACTGACACCGGGCACGCAACTGGGCGAGGCCGAGCTGGCGCGCAAGCTCGGAGTCAGTCGCGGACCCCTGCGCGAGGGAATGCAGCGCCTCACCCAGGAAGGTCTGCTGATCGCGATCCGCAACCGCGGAGTGTTCGTCAACACCATGGACGCGAGCGAGATCCGCGACATGTACCTGGCTCGCGAGGCGATCGAGCGGACGGCGAGCCGCCAGATCCTGCAGGGCGACTACGCGAGCGCCGGGGACGCCCTACTCGCCGTGGTCGACGAGATGGCAGCGGCCAAGGACCTGGACGAGGTCAGCGAGGCCGACATGCGCTTCCACGAGGTGCTCGTCGAACTCGCGGGCAGCCCACGGCTGTCCCGGCTGCACCAGACCTTCCTGGTGGAGACCAGGATGTGCGTGCACGCACTGGCCGACACCTACGACGCCCCCGCCGACCGGGTCAGTGAGCATCAGACCCTGGCCGGCGCCATCCGCTCCGGTGACGTCGCGCTCACCGACAAGCTGATGCTGGCCCACATGGAGGACGCCGTCGAACGGCTGATCGCCCGGCTACCGGTCGGCGGACGCGGCTGACGTGCCTGCCCCGGTCCCCGTCACGGCCTCTGGTTCCGGCTCGGTCTCGTAATCGAGTTGGGGCGGCGCTTCCGGTGTCCCGGGGATCTCGGTGCCGCTGATCGGGCACCGGGCGGTCTCGGGCACCTTGATCAGCGCGACCATCCCGATCACGCAGGCGATCATCATGTAATAGGCAGGCACCAGTTGGTCGCCCGTCTTCGCCACCATCCAGTCGTTGATCGCCGGAGCCGTGCCGCCGAACAGCGAGGTCGACACGTTGTAGGCGATGGCGAAACCGGCATAACGCACCTGAGTGGGGAACATCGCCGGGAACGTCGCGGAGATGGTCGACAGCTGGGGCACATAGAGCAGGCCCAGCACCGCGAACGCGATGATCGCGCCGACCATGTTCGTCGACATCAGCAGGAACATCGGGATGCCCGCGACGAACAGGCCGATCAGGGAGACCCACCACATCGGTTTGCGACCCACCCGGTCGGAGATGTGGCCGGCGAACGGCAGGAACACCATCATCGACAACATGCCGATGATGGGGACCACCAAGGAGTGGCTGCTCGACAAGCCGATCGTCTGTTCCAGGTACGTCGGCATGTAGGTGAGCAGCGTGTAGTTGACCACGTTGAGCGCGACGACCAGACCGCCCAATCGCAGGATGGGGCCCCAGTACTCGACCACGAGATCCTTGAGCTCAGACGCGGGCCCGCCTTCCCGCTCCCCCTTTGATTCGAGTTCGCGGAAGATCGGGGTGTCCTCCAACTTCGAACGCAGGTAGACACCAACGAGGCCGAGCGGGGCCGCCACGAGGAAGGGCAGTCGCCAACCCCATTGCCCCATCTGGTCATCGGAGAGCAGTGCCGAGAAGCCGAGCATCAACAGCGCACCCATCGAAAAGCCCGCGAGGGTGCCGAATTCCAGGAAACTGCCGAGGAATCCACGCCGACGCGACGGTGCGTACTCGGCCATGAAGGTGGCAGCGCCGCCGTACTCGCCGCCGGTGGAGAAGCCCTGGATCATCCGCAACGCGACCATGAGCACCGGGGCCCACATCCCGATCGCGGCGTAGGACGGAATGAGCCCGGCGCAGAACGTCGCACCGGCCATCAGCACGATGGTTATCGCCAGCACGTGTTTGCGACCGAGCCGGTCGCCGAGCGGCCCCCAGACGAACCCGCCGAGCGGGCGGACCAGGAACGACACCGCGAACGTCGCGAGCGCCAGCAGGGTGGCTTGTTGGGCGTCGCCGGGGAATATCGCAGCCGAGATATAGCCGACGCCGTAGGCGTAGATGCCGTAGTCGAACCACTCGGTGGCGTTACCGATCGCCGATGCGGCGATTGCCCGCTTCAGTACGCCAGGATCCGGCGGATTCTCGGCCGGTTCGCGATAGTCGATCTCTGGTTTGTCTCCAAAGCCCTTCATCGGGCTTTTATGCGCGGGCACGAGTCCTCCATGTGTCTGACGACACCGTTCCCCGCCGCGCACTCTGTTACGGCTGCTCTGACTGGGTTGAACACCGCAGGGACAGGCCGTCGTATCGTCAGCAATTCATCAGTTGCCAAGACCTGACGTTACAGCCCCCGGGCCCGCGGTGCACCGGCGCGTTACCCCGTCGCAATTATCCTTTGCGTCAAAACCGGTACTCGCCCAGCCAGAGGGCACTGGCGCCGGTCACCGTGCGCCCGGCATTTTCGAGTACTCCGACGACCGATTGCCCGAGCAGGTTTCCGATGGCCTGCGGCAGCGAGGAGGCCGCCGGTTGTGAGGAAGGCTTGGGCCGCACCATGTCCAGCCACGACGAGCCCGGGTAGCTCAGCACCCGCACCTTGGTGTCCGGATCCAGTCCGGCCAGTACCTTGGCCCGGGTGATCGCGGTCCGCAGCCCGCCGAGCTCGTCGACGAGGCCGTGCTCCACGGCGTCGGCACCAGTCCAGATCCGTCCCCTCGCGACCTTGTCGACCTGCTCGACCGACAACTTGCGCCCGTCGGCCACCCGAGCGATGAAATCGGTGTAGAGCAGGTCGGCCTCGGCTTCGATCTGGGTGTGTTGTTCGTCGGTGAACGGCGCGTTCGACGACCAGGCATCCGCATTGGGGTTGGTACGCAAGGAATCCGAGCCCACCCCGAGCTTGTCTTTGAGTTCGCGCGAGACCAGCTTGCCGGTGACCACACCGATGGATCCGGTGATGGTGCCCGGGTTGGCCACGATCTCGTCGGCCGCCATCGACACGTAGTAGCCGCCCGACGCCGCGACCGCACCCATCGAGGCGACGACGGGCTTGCCGCGCTCACGGGCCCGAACCACCTCTCGCCAAATGGTTTCCGAGCCGCTGACCGAACCGCCTGGACTGTCCACCCGCAGCACGATCGCCGATACCTCGTCGTCCGAGGCGGCCTCACGCAGGGCCGCGGCGATGGTGTCGCCACCGGCGTTGGAGCTGCCCAGGGGAAGCACCTGTGGGCCGCCGCGGCCGCTCACGATGGGACCGTGCAGCGTCACCACCGCAACGGTGGGCTTGGACTTGCGGCCGGGGATGGGCGGCGTCGGCACCTTCGGAGTGGTCCGGGCATAACGCGAGAGATAAAGCCGCGGTAGGGCATCCGGGTGGTTGTCGGCATCCGCACCGGCCTCCGTCGGGCCACCCGACAGTTCACCGATCCGCGAATAGACCTCGTCCCGGAACCCGATCCGGTCGATCAGGCCGGCCGTGACCGCTTCATCCCGCAACACCGGCGCCCGGTCGGCCAGCGTGTTGATCGTGTCGCCGGTCAGTTGCCGTGATTCGGCGATGGCCTGCCACACCTGCGACTGCAGGCTCTCGATCATCCGGCCGTCGGCCTCGCGTTGCGCATCGGTGTAGCGGTCTTCGGTGAAAATGTTTGCGGCGGACTTGTATTCACCGCGCGCCACGAACTGCGCCTCGATGCCCACCTTGTCCAGCGCATCGCGCAGGAACATCGCGTTGGTGGCGAAACCGATCAGACCGACCGTGCCCGACGGCTGCATCCACACCTCACGGAACGCCGATGCCAGGTAGTAGGACAGCGTGCCGGGGTAGGTCTCCGCCCAGGCCAGTGTGGGCTTGACGTCGCTGAATGCCGCGATGGCGGCGCGCAGCTCCTGCACCGGGCCGGGTGCGGCAGCAGGCAGCTGCACCCGCGCGATCAGCCCGGCCACCCGATCGTCCTCGGCGGCACGGTGGATCGCCGCGACGGCCTGCCGCAGCACCAGCGGCCGTCCGCCGCCCGAGATCACGGCCAGCGGGTCGAAGCCCGCGGTCTCCGGTGGCATGGTCTGCAGGTCCAGTTCCAGCACACACCCGTTGGGAACGCCGTTGTGCCGGGCAGTGTCAACGCGCCGGACCAACGTCTTGAGGTCGTCCTGGCCGGGCAGTCCTGGGAGGAAGGCGAACATGAAATCGAGCCTACCGATCCGCGGATTCTGCGCGCGACGACAAGAAGCCTCTGCCCGCCCACCCCATCGCCGTACCGTGATACGGGTGACGTTCTCCATCTCGCTCCCGCAGCTCGATCACGACGGCTTCGACGACACGGGCTTCAAGGCCTATCTGGCTCGCGCCGAGGAACTCGGTTTCGAGGGCGGTTGGACGATCGAGCAGACCGTGGGCCCGGCGCCGACGATCGCCCCGCTGGAGCTGCTGTCCTACGCCGCGGCGGTCACCACGACGCTGCGGCTGGGCGTGGCGGTTCTGGTCACTTCACTGCACGACCCGTTGCAGCTGGCGTCCGCGATCACCGCGGTGGACCGGCTCAGCCACGGCCGCCTCGACGTCGGCGTGGCACCCGGCGGAGGTTTTCGGCAGTTCCCGGCCTTCGGGGTGGACCGCTCGACCTTCATCGCCAGCTTCACCGAAGGGCTGGAGTTGATGAAGGCCGCATGGTCGGACGAACCCCGGATCACCTTCCACGGCCGGTTCCGCGATGTCGACGACCTGGCCATCAGCCCCAAACCGGTTCAGCGCCCGCACCCGCCGATCTGGTTCGGAGCCAACGCCCCGGTGGCGCTGGCCCGGGCCGTGCGCCACGGCGACGCATTTCTCGGCGCCGGCTCCTCGACCACCGCAGCCTTCGCCGAGGCCGTGCGCACGGTGCGCCGGGAGATCGACGAGCAGGGCAAGGATGCGGACCGGTTCCGAATCGGCAAGCGGGTGTATCTCATCGTCGACGACGACAGCGAGCGCGCTCGGGACCGGGTGGCTGCGGGGCTGCGCCGCATCTACGGGGACCGGGCCGAGCAGCTCACCGAGGTGGCGGTGGCCGGCACGGTGGACGAGGTGGTGCGGGGGCTTCGTGCGGTTCTCGACGCGGGCGCGCAGACCATCGTGCTCAACCCGACCGGCGCGACGATCGCCGAGGACCGCGAGCAGATGGAGCGACTGGCCGCCGATGTGATCCCGCGGCTCACCTAGCCTGGCGAGCAGACGCGAAAACCCCCTAAACCACGCGGGTTAGGGGGTTTTCACGTCTGCTCGCGCAGAAAAACTACAGCTCGGTGGCCGAACCGCCGGCAGCGGTGATGGCCTCACGGGCGCTACCGCTGAACTTGTTGGCGGTGACGTCGACCTTGACGGCCAGCTTGCCTTCGCCGAGAACCTTCACCAGGGAGTTCTTGCGAACCAGGCCCTTGGCAACCAGCTCGTCGACACCGATGGTGCCGCCCTGCGGGAACGCCTTGGCGATCTCGCCGACGTTGACGACCTGGTACTCGGTCCGGAAGCGGTTCTTGAAGCCCTTGAGCTTCGGCAGCCGCATGTGGATCGGCATCTGGCCACCCTCGAACGTCGCGGGGACGTTCTTGCGGGCCTTGGTGCCCTTGGTACCACGACCGGCGGTCTTACCCTTGGAGCCCTCACCACGACCAACGCGGGTCTTGGCGGTCTTCTCTCCGGGGGCGGGCTTCAGGTCGTGAAGCTTGATAACGGACATCAGGACTTCACCTCCTCCACCTCGATGAGGTGATGAACGGCCTTGATCAGACCGCGGGTCTGAGCGTTGTCCTCACGCACCACGGACTGACGAATCTTCTTCAGTCCCAGGGTCCGCAGGCTTTCGCGCTGCTTCCAGCGTGCGCCGATGGTTCCGCGCACCTGGGTGATCTTGAGTTCTGCCATGGTTATGCCGATCCCTCACGCGCTGCTGCGGCAGCCAGCGCTTCGCTCTCGCGCCGGGCCTTCAGCATGCCGGCCGGCGCCACGTCCTCGAGCGGCAGACCGCGACGGGCCGCCACCTCTTCGGGCCGCTGGATCTGCTTCAGCGCGGCAACGGTGGCGTGCACCACGTTGATCGCGTTGTCGCTGCCCAGCGACTTGGCCAGGATGTCGTGCACGCCGGCGCATTCCAGCACCGCGCGAGCCGCACCACCGGCGATGACACCGGTACCGGGGCTGGCCGGGCGCAACATCACGACACCGGCAGCGGCCTCGCCCTGAACCGGGTGCACGATGGTGCCACCGATCAGCGGAACGCGGAAGAAGCCCTTGCGAGCCTCCTCGACGCCCTTGGCGATTGCGGCCGGAACTTCCTTGGCCTTGCCGTAGCCGACGCCGACCATGCCCTTGCCGTCACCGACGATGACCAGTGCGGTGAAGCTGAAGCGCCGACCACCCTTGACCACCTTGGAGACGCGGTTGATCGACACCACGCGCTCGATGTAATTGCTCTTCTCGCCGCTGTCGCGGCCTCCACGGCCACCGCGGTCGTCGCGACGGCCGCGGCCGCCACGGTTCTCCGACGCCGGAGCGGCTCCTGCCTGCTCGGCCATCATGCAGTCCTCTCGTTGACAGTCATCAGAATTTCAGCCCGCCCTCGCGCGCGGCATCCGCCAGCGCGGCGATCCGGCCGCCATAGGTGTAGCCACCGCGGTCGAACACAACGGTGTCGATGCCGGCAGCCTTGGCGCGCTCGGCGATCAGCTGACCGACCCGAACGCTGTGCGCCTTCTTGTCACCTTCGACGGCGCGAACGTCGGCTTCGATCGACGATGCAGCCGCCAGCGTGACGCCCTGCAGGTCGTCGACGAGCTGCACGTGGATGTGGCGAGCCGAACGGTTGACCACCAGACGCGGGGTCTGAGCGGTGCCGGAGACCTTCTTGCGCAACCGGGCGTGCCGACGCAGCCGGGAGTTGCGGCGGGTCTCAGAGATGTTCTGCCCCACCGGCTTACGGGCGGTGGCAGCTTCAGTCTTAGCAGCCATGATTACTTACCTGTCTTTCCGACCTTGCGGCGGATCTGCTCACCCTCGTAACGCACGCCCTTGCCCTTGTACGGGTCGGGGCGGCGCAGGCGGCGGATGACCGCGGAGATCTGACCGACCTTTTGCTTGTCGATGCCTGAGACCGAGAACTTGGTGGGCGTCTCGACGGCGAAGGTGATGCCCTCCGGCGCCTCGATCACCACGGGGTGGCTGTAACCGAGTGCGAACTCCAGGTTGGAACCCTTGAGCTGGACGCGGTAGCCGACGCCGAAGATCTCCATCTTGCGGGTGTAGCCCTCGGTGACACCGGTGACCAGGTTGGCCACCAGGGTCCGGGACAGACCGTGCAGGGAGCGGCTGCGCCGCTCGTCATCGGGACGGCTGACCACGATGGCGCCGTCGTCGTTGCGCTCGACGGTGATCGGCTCAGCGACATCCAGGGTCAGGGTGCCCTTGGGGCCCTTGACCGAGACGTTGCGGCCGTCGATCGTCACATCGACCCCGGCGGGAACCAGGACCGGCTGCTTTCCAATACGCGACATGTTTTGCTGCCCCCTACCAGACGTAAGCGAGGACTTCGCCGCCCACGCCCTGTCGAGCTGCCTGGCGGTCGGTGAGCAGGCCCGAGGACGTGGAGATGATCGCCACGCCCAGGCCGCCGAGCACCCGAGGCAGATTGGTGGATTTTGCGTAGACCCGCAGGCCGGGCTTGGACACCCGGCGCAGGCCGGCGATGCTGCGCTCACGGCTGGGGCCGTACTTGAGCGACACCACCAGGGACTTGCCGACGCGAGCATCCTCGGTGCGGTAGTCGTTGATGTAGCCCTCTTTCTTGAGGATCTCGGCGATGTTCGCCTTGATCTTCGAGTGGGGCAGAGTCACCTCATCGTGGTACGCCGAATTGGCGTTGCGCAGACGTGTCAAAAAGTCTGCGATCGGGTCAGTCATCGTCATGACAACCGGCTCACCTTCCTCGCGGCGGTTCCCCGTACCCAGTTTTTGGGGGAGGCCTTCCGCAACCTGTTGTTGGGGGTCTGTGTTACCAGCTGGACTTCTGCACGCCGGGCAGCTCGCCCGCGTGCGCCATCTCGCGCAGGCAGATACGGCACAGCCCGAACTTGCGGTAGACCGAGTGCGGGCGACCGCACTTGTTGCACCGCGTGTACGCGCGAACCGCGAACTTGGGCTTCTTGTTGGCCTTGTGGATCAACGCCTTCTTTGCCATGTGCTCAGTTCTCCTTGAAGGGGAAGCCCAGCGCCTTCAGCAGCGCACGGCCTTCGTCGTCGTTGGTCGCCGAGGTGACGACGGTGATGTCCATGCCGCGGGGACGGTCGATGGAATCCACGTCGATCTCGTGGAACATCGACTGCTCGTTGAGGCCGAAGGTGTAGTTGCCGGTGCCGTCGAACTGCTTGCCGTTGAGGCCGCGGAAGTCGCGGATACGGGGCAGGGCGATCGAGATCAGCCGGTCCAGGAACTCCCACATCCGGTCGCCGCGCAGGGTGACGCGGGCGCCGATGGGCATGCCCTCACGCAGCTTGAACTGTGCGATGGACTTGCGGGCCTTGCGGATCTCCGGCTTCTGGCCGGTGATCAGCTGCAGGTCACTGACCGCACCGTTGATCAGCTTGGCGTCACGGGCAGCGTCGCCGACACCCATGTTGACGACAACCTTGACGACGCCCGGGATCTGCATGACGTTGTCGAACTCGAACTGCTTGTTCAGCGCCTCACGGATCTCTTCGCGGTAGCGCTGCTTCAGCCGGGGCTGAACCTTCTCTGGTGCAGTCATCAGATGTCCTTGCCATTGGTCTTGGCGATGCGGACCTTCTTGCCGGTCTCCTCATCGACGCGGTAACCCACGCGGGTCGGCTTGCCGTCGGAATCGACGACCATCACGTTGGACACGTGGATGGCGGCTTCCTGAGTGACGATGCCGCCCGACGACGCGCCACGCTCGTTCTGCGACTGCGCGGTGTGCTTCTTGATCCGGTTGACGCCCTCGACCAGGACCTTGTCGCGGGTCGGGTAGGCCTCGATGACCTTGCCCTTCGCGCCCTTGTCCTTACCCGAGACCACCAGCACGGTGTCGCCCTTGTGGACCTTCATCACAAAACCTCCGGCGCCAGCGAGACGATCTTCATGAAGCGCTTCTCGCGCAGTTCCCGCCCGACGGGCCCGAAGATGCGGGTGCCGCGGGGGTCGTTGTCGGCCTTGATGATGACGGCCGCGTTCTCGTCGAACTTGATGTAGCTGCCATCGGCACGGCGGCGCTCCTTGACGGTGCGCACCACGACGGCCTTGACGACATCGCCGCGCTTGACGTTGCCGCCGGGGATGGCGTCCTTGACGGTCGCGACGATGACATCACCGATGCCTGCGTAGCGTCGCGATGAGCCACCGAGCACACGGATGCACAAGATCTCCTTGGCGCCCGTGTTGTCGGCGACCTTCAACCGCGATTCCTGCTGAATCACTCGATCTCCTGACCTGGTTTTGTATGCACGCCAGATACCGACCTGGACGTGCGCGGTCTTTGTTTCCGAAGGGCACGCGGGGCTGACTCAAAACAGCAGTCAACCGAGGTCTGCCCAAGGCAACCCCTACATACTAGGTGAGCACGGCGAATGCGCCAAATCGCCGCGGATCGCGATCAGCGGCCGTCAGCCGGCCACGCAGCGAAATCCGATGTGGGTGGTCGCGCTGTCCTGCGCTTGCGGTGACCGCGCGGCCGGCCGGTAACGGTGGCAGTACTCCGGCGCGCACAGGTGCGAACCGCCCTTGAGCGCGTGATTCACCGTGGGATCGGCGGTGGCCGGTGGCGGGCAGCACGCCGGCGCATCGGCCTGCAGCCGGTGCTGGCCGGTGAACCGCGTGGTGGTCCATTCCCACACGTTGCCGATCATGTCCGAGAGGCCGAACGCGTTCGCCGGGAAGCTTCCGACCGGCGAGGTGCCGCGCCAGCCGAGCGCGCCGTCGTTGCGGTACGGGAACCGCCCCTGCCAGGTATTGGCCATCAACTGGCCGCGGGGGGTCACCTCGTCTCCCCAGGCATAGGTGCCCTCGACTCCCCCTCGTGCCGCGTACTCCCACTCGGCTTCCGTGGGCAACCGCCGCCCAGCCCAGGCCGCGTACGCCGCGGCGTCCGGGTACGCCACCTGGACGACGGGATGGTCGGATCCGGCCGGCTCACGATCGGGGCCGAACGGTCGACGCCAGTTCGCGCCGGGCACCCAGTCCCACCACTGGCGCCAGTCCCGCAGATCGACGGGTCCGTCGGTGGGCCGGAACACCAGAGCGCCGGGCACCAGGTCGGCCTCGTCCACGCCGGGATACAACGCAGGATCCATCGGCCGTTCGGCGATCGTGACGTACCCGGTGGCCTCGACGAAGGCCCCGAACTGGGCGGTGGTGACCGGATGCTTCTCGATGGCGAATGCGGCGACGGTGACGCTGTGCACCGGGGTCTCTTCGGGGTAGAACGCCGTCGAACCCATCTGGAAGGTCCCGCCGGGAAGTTCGATGAGTTCGGTGGCCACGGCACCGAGGCTAGTCCCGCCGACCGCCGGCCGTTCAGCCCGGCATCGTGACCCCGAAGTCGGCGAGCATCGCCGAGCGGGCTTCGTCGAATCCGGGTGTTTCGCCGGGCGCCTCGAGACGGACGACGGCCAGGAAATCGCCGCTGTTGGTCCACAGGTGCACGATGCGGTCGGCGTAATCCGTGGCCTTGCCGGGTTGCTCGGCCACCATGCCCATGAGTTTCTGGCCGCTGTAGCCGCACAGGTCGCCGGGTAACACGCTGACGCTGTTGATCGGGTACTTCTTCACACGGTCGTCGCTGTAGCGCTCGAAGTCGTCCCGCGCGTCGCGGCTCGTCGGCGTGAGGGTGATCTCGGCGGTCATCCCGGCGGGCCCGGTCAGCCGTACCCCCTCACCGTGAGATGTCGCCTCGGAGAACCCTTCCGGGACACCGACGGTGAGTGTCGGCGAGCCCGGCACCGAGCTGTGGACGGTGACGGTGTGTCCGGCCGGGGGCGGGCAGGTGACCTCACCGGGCGCGAGGACCCGCGTGGTGGTGGGCTCGACGCCGTAGACCGGCATCTCGAACGACGGCGCCGACGAGGTCTCGTCGGATTTCGTCGTCGTGGGCTGAGGTTGCGTGGTGCCGGCCGTCGTCGTGCCAGGGACCGTCGTCGCAGCGTGCGAACCCTCGACAGTGCTGGTGGCGCACCCTGACAGCACGGCGATGGCGACCGTGCCCATACCCAACCGGATCAGTGCCGGGTTCATCGCTCAGTCCTTCGAGAACGCGACGGCGAGCTGACGTTCCAGGTCCTGGTACGGCTCGCCGGACAGGTCGACGGTGACCTGTCCGATGGTGCCGCCGGTGAACGCGAACGGCGCCCGGTATTGCCGGGACACTGCCGATCCGGTGTTGCGGCCGATGCAGATGCCGCCTCCGGCGAGCGCGAACATGCCCGGGTGAGTCTGCATCCCGGCCAGGGTGGCCACTGCGGTGTCGTCGACGTACAGGGTGGTGTCACCCACTGGGGTGTGGCTGCCCTCGACAGTGCCGGCCCGCTGGTACTGGACACCGAAGATGTGCCGCCCCAACGGGATCGGATCGGGTGAGACCAACGACTGCTCGTGCTCGCCGAGGAAGTTGTAGACGTAGTGCAGGTGCCCGTCGGCCAGGAACAGCACGTGACCGCCGTGTGCGCCACCCTGCTTGAACAACACGCCCTGGGTGTCGGCCCCGTCCACGGTGACGTCGGCGAGCACGGTGAACGACTGCCCGCGCAGTTCGGCGGCCGCACCGAGCCCGACTTCCGCGGTGTGCGGGTAATAGGTGTAGCGGGACCGCTCCCCGACCAGGTACGGGCGCCACCGGGTCATGGTCTCCAGGATGTTGAGGTCGGCCAGCGGCAGCCCGTTGTACTTGCCGGCCTCGTTGAACCACAGCTCTTTCAGTTCGGCGAGCCTGTCCGGTTCTTCGTCGGACAGGTCATGACACTGGCTGCGGTCGGTTTCGATGTGGAAGAGCTCCCAGCGGTCGGCGTCGAAGTGCGACCATCCCGACGGGGTGGCGGCGTGGACGGTGTTGGCGAACCAGCCCTTGTGCCAGATACCCCGGGTGCCGAGCATGGTGTAGAACTGGGTCTCCTTGCCCGTCGGCGCCTCCGGATTGTCCAGTGCCACTTTGAAGCTCACGCCGTCCAGCGGTTTCTGCGGAACCCCGCGCACACTCGCCGGCGGCGTGATGTCGAGCAGGTCGTAGACCGTCGGGGTGATGTCGCAGACGTTGATGTAGTTGTCGCGGATCGCACCGTGGGCCCGAATACCGTTGGGCCAGGAGATGATTGCGGTGTCGGCGATTCCGCCCTCGTGGGAGGCGTAGCGCTTGAACAGCTTGTAGGGCGTGTTGAAGGCCATGGCCCAGCCGATGGGGTAATGGTTGTAGGTCTCGGGTGAGCCCAGCCGGTCGATGAACTTGAGCCCCTCCTCGGCGGTGTCGATGTAGCCGTTGAAGAACTTGGTCTCGTTGACCGAGCCGTTCGGCCCGCCCTCGCCGCTGGCCCCGTTGTCGGAGATCACCACGATGATGGTGTTGTCGAGCTGTCCCGTCTCCTCGAGGAAGTCCAGCACCCGGCCGATCTGGGCGTCGGTGTAGGACAGGAAGCCGGCGAACACCTCCGCCATCCGGGCGAACAGCTGCTTCTCGTCGGTCGACAACGACTCCCACGGTCGGACGGTGTCCTGCGCGGGCCACGGTTCGCCGTTGGGCCCCTTGACATCCGCATAAGGGTTGACGGGCGACAGCTCGGTGTCGGGCGGCACGATACCGAGCCGCCTCTGGTTCTCCAGCACGATGTTGCGGTAGGCCTCGTAACCCATGTCGAACCGCCCGGCGTACCGGTCGGCCCACTCTTTGAACACGTGGTGCGGGGCGTGGCCGGCTCCCGGGCACAGGTAGGTGAACCAGGGTTTGTCCGGGGCGATCACCTTGGCATCCCTGATGAATTCGATGGTCTTGTCGGCCAGGTCCCGCGACAGGTGATAGCCCTCCTCGGGTGTGGCGGGCGGGTCCACCGGATGGTTGTCGTAGACCAGGTCCGGATACCACTGGTCGGTCTCGCCGCCCATGAATCCGTAGAACCGTTCGAATCCCCGCGAGCACGGCCAATGCCGTTTGGTCGCAGCGAGGTTGGACTCCTCCAGCGGAGTCAGGTGCCACTTGCCCACGCAGTAGGTGTTGTAGCCGTTCTCGGCGAGCACCTCCGGCAGAAGCGCGGTCTCGTACGGAATCCGGCCGTTGCAGTTCGGGAACCCGTCGGTGAACTCCTCGATGGTGGCCATCCCGACCGTCGTGGCGTTGCGGCCCGTGAGCAGTGAGGCGCGGGTGGGTGAGCACAGCGCCGTGGTGTGGAACTGCGACAGCCGAATTCCGCGCTCGGCGATCCGGCTCATCGCGGGCATGTCCACCAAACCGCCGAAACAGTCCCAGGTGGCGATGCCGGTGTCGTCCCACACCAGATAGAGCACGTTCGGAGCGTTCTCGACGGCGGTGGGTGCCGCGTAAGGTCCCCAGTCCGGTGCGGAATCCCTGATGTCCAGTTCGATCTTGCCGTTGAACGCTGAGTTGGATCCGGTAGCCATGGCGACCTCACTCCGGTTGGCGATTCGACACCGGTAAGACTGATCGCGGAGGAGATTACACCTGCTCGCCGGCATTTGCTGGTGAAACTGACGTTGCCTTCAATCCCAGCTCTGACGTGGCTGACCATTGCTCCGTCGCGCCCGCGCCGGTTCGCGTGGGCGGTTGATCGGTGAGGCCCGCCAACGGACCCGCCAGGCGAGCGGCAACGGGCGTGGCCGCCGCGATGACGGCGAGCACCGTCGACACCACGATCGGGCCGGTGCCGCCGTGCGCATCGGCCGCCACGCCGGCGACGGCGGTACCCACTGCGCCACCTACGAGTGCGGCGCTGTTGAGCCAGCCGAACGCCTCCGTCGCGGAGTGGTCCGCGATTTCCCTCGACACCATCAGGTACAGCGCCGACATTGCCGGGGCGAAGCCCAGACCGGAGACGAACAACGCGGCGAATTCCCATGCGCGGTTGTCGACGGCCCCGAACACCCCGGTCCCGATTGCCACTGTCGCCAGCGCGGTTACCAAGCCGGCGAGTCCAAATCGGCGGTGCCCGAACACCAGTCCACCGATCAGGGATCCCACGCTCGCCACTGCGATCGCCAGGCCGGCGGTCAGACCCGTGCGGCCGAACACAGCGACGATGCCGACTTCCAGCGCCATGAAGGAGGCAACCAGCGCGAGGCTGGCGACCATCGCGAGGATGACCGCCCGGTTCGCCATCACCCGACCGAATGCCGAGGCGCCCTTGCGCGAGGCCGGGCGAAGATGCCTGGCGCTCAGCAGGAACCAACCGGTCCCGACGACAGTGATCATCGCGGAGGCGATCAACGGGATCGCGGTCGACAGCATCGACGCGAGGAAGGTCGTGGCCAACGGACCGACAACCCAGATCAGTTCCTGTGCAGTGGTGTCGAACGCGAACAGGGCGCGCACCCCGTCGCGGGATACCAGCTGCGGATAGAGCGCGCGGACCACCGGCATCAGCGGTGGCACGGAGGCACCGGTCACCACCCCCAGTGCCAGCAGCAGCGCCGGTGTGGGGCCGGCGAAAGCGAGGGCAAGCATGGCGGCACCGTTCGCCAGGGCCGCGACCACCAGCGTCGCCGTCATTCCCCGCCCGGCCAGCCGGGCGGTTACCGGCATCGCGACGGCTTCCCCGACGCTGACGCAGGCCACCGCGGCACCGGCCAATGCGTAGGAGCCGGTCTTGGATTGGACGTGCAGCAGGATCGCCAGGTTGAGCATGCCCAGCGGCAACCGGGCGAACAGCTGGGAAGCGGTCATGTTGAGCACGCCCGGCGCGCCGAGCACGTCGCGGTACACCCGCATCACCAGCTCCTCACCATCACGCCGACCGAACCCGCTCACTATACCGTCCAGACGGTACAGTTCTGGCTCGTTGTCGTAGGCTCTGGGAATGGCTTCGTCGCGGGACCGCATCCTCGATGCCTATGAGGACGTCCTCGCCGTCGAAGGCGAGCGGTACGCCACCCTCGATGCAGTGGCCGCAAAGGCGGGTGTATCGAAAGGCGGTCTGCTTTACCACTTCCCATCGAAGGACCGCCTCGCCGGCGCCCTGTGCGACCGACTGCTGGCGCTGGCCGCTGACGACGTGGAAGAGATGCGGACGGCGCCCGACGGCCCGGCGCGCTACTACATCCGGTCATCGCACTACGCGGGTACTCCGCTCGATCGCACCCTGGTGGCGGTATCCCGCCTGCAGCAGGCCGGTGACAACCACGCCCGGGCGGTCATCGAGACGGTTTCGGCCAACTGGTTGAACCTCCTTCACGACACGCTCGGCGACCTCGACGTGGCCCGCGCGGTGAAGCTGATCGGTGACGGCCTGTACTACAGCGCGCTGCACCGCGCACTCGGCGGGCACGCGGTGCAGGCGCAGCAGGACGACGGCCTATTGGCGATCATCGATCGGATCACGGCCAATTCAGACGCCACTCAATGATCGGGCGGTGACCGGAACCGGCCGTCGTCGCATCCACAGCTCCACGAGCAGGAGCGGAATCGTCCAGCCCAACCAACCGCCCACGCCCGCTACCGCCCAGACAAATTTCTCTTCGCTCCCGCCAAAAACGCTGTCGCGCAACGGCTCGAAACTCAGATACAGCACCGGCGACCAGATCCTGTTGGTGATGATCGACAACGCCAGAGTCGCGCTGCGCAGCATCTGGCGGCGGTGCGCGCCGAAACGCCGCCGGCGCGCCGCCACAAAGCCGTCGACGGTGAACCACAGCCACAGCGCGCCGAGCACCACGTCGCTGACCCTAAGAATCGGGCCGAACGGTGTCGCCGCCCCGATCACCATCGCGCAGACGGCGGCCGGGATCGCCATCGCGACGTAGACGCGGCCGGTGCGCCGGTGCAGCACCGGGTGCCGACGCCGCAGACCCGGCCAGATCTGCGCGACCGCGCACACCATCGCCACGCTCGCGAACAGGACGTGCGCGACCAGCAGTGGGTAATGCAAGCCGAACGTGGACTGCACCCGGGTGCCGCCCACCAGGTACGGCGGCAGTGAATACCCGAGAAATGCCACGACGATCAGTCCGAGTGCCATCGCCGGCCCCGCCGAGCGCTTCGATGCGTATGCCATACGCAAAAGGGTATGGCATACGCACTCCGATGTCACTGATTACTCTGAGCCTTGATGACCGGCCCAGATACCCCGCTCCCCCGCCTGTTGCGCCTGCTCTGGCAACCGGACGCGGCGCCGCGGCGGTCACGTGGACTCACCAGGGAGGCCATCGTCGCCGCCGCCGTCGAACTCGCCGACACCGACGGCCTCGCGGCCCTGTCGATGGCCCGGCTGGCCGAGCGGCTCGGGTGCGGCACCATGTCGCTGTACCGGCACGTGGCCAACAAGGACGAGCTGGTGACGTTCATGCTCGCCACCGGCCCCGGCCCACCGCCTTCGGCCCCCGAGCGCGCGGATTGGCGTGCGGCACTGACGCATTGGGCCGACGAACTGTGGGGCGTCTACCACCGCCATCCATGGATCCTGCAGACGGCGGCTGCCGGTCTGCCCGCTGATCCCGGCCAACTCGCCTGGCTGGACGCCGGGCTGGCCACCCTGTCGGGCACGGCCCTGACCGAACGCGAGAAGCTCAGCGCGGTCATCGCCGTGCTGATCTTCACGCGAGGGTCGGCGGCACTGGCCATCGAGGGCCGCGAGGTCGACGACAGCGAGTACCCCGCGTTGCTGCGCCGGCTGGTGACCCCGGCGCGCTTCCCGGCCCTGGCCGCCGCGATCGACGCCGGCGCATTCGATCAGCCTGACGAGGACCAGAAGACCGAATTCCGTTCCGGGTTGAGCCAATTGCTCGACGGCATCGCCGCCAGGGCAGTCTGACCCGCTAGGACCGGTAGCCGTCGAGCCGCAACGAGATACCGTCGAGCAGCAACTCGAGGGCCGATTCACAGCCACTCCGCCTCATCGACTCGTCGAGAAAACGACTGGTGGCGGCGATGTTCGGATGGGTCTCGGCCGGCAGTTGCGCGTAGGTGTGGCGCCACGTCTCGTCGTCGCGCTCACGGTGTTCGGCAGGCAACGCCTCGAACGCCGCGTCGAGCGCGGCGAACCCCAGCATCTGGTCGATGAAGGCGTGATACACATCGACGGCTTCCCGCTCGGGAAATCCGGCCGACCGGAGTAATCCCAGAACTGTCTCGATGATCTGGACCTCGTGGGCACCGCCGGTCACCCGGCTCGCGGCGAGCACTCCGGCCTGCGGGTGCTCTAGATAGACGCGGTGTACGCGCAGCCCGAGTTCACGCATGTCCTCCCGCCAGTGCCCGGTCGGTTCCCACCCGTCGACCACCCGCCGCAGGAGTTCGTCGGTGATCGCCAGCACCACGTCCTCGATGCCGCGGAAGTAGCGGTACAGCGCAGTCGGGTCGGCCCCCAGCGCAAGACCGAGGCGCCGCACACTCAAGCCGGCGGCGCCGTGGTACTGCAACACACGCAGCGCGGCCTCGACGATGAGCTCCTCGGACAACACCACGCCCTGCTTCGTCTGCCGCCGCCGTCGCCTCGGCGATTCGGACTTCAGTGTTCTGCCCATCCGCGCGCCTTCTTCGCCCTTACGTCAACACCCTCGTGCCATTGTGCGGCGTCACCGCACCATGGCACGAGGGAACGCTATGCGATGAAGACTTTTCTCAGCGTCTCGCGGACCGTCCAGGTGGTGCGTTGCCCTTCGTGCAGCCGGACCAGGCTGCCCGCACGGAGATCGAGCGCCGGCCCACCGTCGTCGAACGATATGGTCGCGTCGCCGCTGAGGACGACGAACACCTCGTCGGCCTCCACGTCGCGGGACACCCCGGGCGTGTGTTCCCAGATCCCGATCGTCACGTCCGACAATCCGGTGAGGTCACGATGTCCTGTCGTCGGCGCTCCCGCCACCACCAGTTCGTCGGGCAGCGGGGTGTGGTCGAGCACCAGCGCCGAGGCGTCGACGGCGCCGCTGGGCAGGGCGGGCTCACTCACGAGTCGAACCCCAACCCCACGGAATCGAGCGCCTTCAGCAGGACGTTGCGCCGCCCCTCACGATGGTCGGCGCGGTCGAGTGACCACCGGGTGGCCTGAATTCCGGCTGAGGCCAATGGTTCTGGAGGGAACGGTGCCGGGATGGACTTGACCATCTCGAGTTCGGTGCGGGGCGTCGGCGCGCCGGCGAATCGGTCGAGCATGACCTCGGCCGCGAATCGCGTGGCCGCCACGCCGAGCCCGGTGAATCCGGCGGCATATCCGACTCGATCCCCGTACGCCGATCCGAAGAAGGCACAGAACCGCGTCGAGGTGTCGATCACACCGGCCCAGCGGTGGGTGAACCTGACGTCCTCCAATTGCGGGAACGTCGTGAAGAAGTGGCCTGCCAGCCTGCGGTAGGTGGCATCGCGATCCTCGTACTGGGGCCGGATCCGGCCGCCGAAGTGATAGATCGCGTCGTACCCACCCCACAGGATCCGGTTGTCCTTCGACAGCCGGTAGTAATGGAACTGGTTCGACATGTCGCTGATGCCCTGCCGGTTGCCCCAGCCGATCTCGGCCAGCTGCGAATCGGTCAGCGGTTCGGTCATCAAGGCGTAGTCGTAGACCGGCACCGTGTGGTAGCGGTAACGCTTCAGTAGCGACGGAAAACCGTTGGTCGCCAGGATCACTCGGTCGGCTTGCACCGACACGCGCTCGGTCCGCACCGACAGCGGCCCGTCCCGATGCTCCTGCCGGAGCCCCAGCACCTTGCTGTTCTCGTAGATTTCCACGCCGAGTTCACCTGCGGCACGGGCGAGTTCGCTGGCGAGCTTGGCGGGGTGAACCAGCGCGGCGGCGTCTTTGGACCACACCCCGGCCAGGTATGTGGGTGACTGCACCTCGGCGCGGATCGCCTGCTGGTCGAAGTAAACCTGGTCCGGCCGCAGTGCGGCACCGGCCAGTTCGGCAGCCTGGTAGGGCTCGACCGCTACCGCGATCGAGCCGGTCCGCTCGAAGTCACAGTCGAGGCGAAGCGAAGCGACGGTCTTCTCGATGCCGTCGAGGTTCTCCAGGCCCAGCCGGTCGAGGGTCTCGATCTCGTCGGGCCAGCGGCTGCGGCCGTTCTCGGCACCGTGGGTCAACGACGCCTCGACGAAACCGCCGTTGCGCCCCGAGGCTGCCCATCCGATGGTCTGGCCCTCGATGAGAGCGACCCGGATTCCCGGGTCCCGCTGTTTTGCCAGCAAGGCCGACCACAGCCCGGTGTAGCCGCCGCCGACCACGACCAGGTCGTAGCGGGAGAACGGCTTGGTCAGCCCCGGGTAGCGGGTTTGACCAGGCAGGTCATCGAGCCAGAACGGCTGGAGTGCCGATGTGGCCAACGAGCGGTCGATGAGGCTGCTTGCAGGGGCGTTTCGTTCGAAGACGGTTTGCACGGTTATCTTCCTGGATGGTGAGTTACCACCAGTAAGGACCACCGCTCGCACTACCTCAAGGGTGTTGACGTAAGCGCAGCAGCTGCGGGATCAGGACCCGGGTATCAGGGACGAACGGCCAGTCCGGGTCGGCCAGGTGCATTGCCAGCTCCTCGTCGGTCCACCACCAGCCGTCGACGATCTCCTCGGGTTGGTGGTGGATCGGACCGTCCCAGCGCACCTCGTAGGCGAACAGGTGACACCGCATGGGTTTTCCCGCCCACTGCCCGTCCCAGGCCGCCGAGGCCAGCGCCGCCAAGGGCGGGCCGCTGATACCGAGTTCCTCGGCCAGTTCCCGGGTTGCGGCCTGCCGCGGCGTCTCCCCGGGGTCGACAACCCCGCCGGCCAGGCAGTCGTGCATGCCGGCGAACACGGCCTTGGTCATCGTGCGGCGGTGGACATAGATGCGCGCCCCGTCGGCAGAACGCACGAGCACACCGGCGCTGGCGTGCCACAGACCCTCGGCATAGACACGCGAACGTGGCTCCGCGCCAATCACATTGCCGTCGGCGTCATACACGGCGACGAGTTCTTCGGTCACGGCATCACGCTAGCGGGCCGCCCGGTTGATGGCTTCTCGCCGGTTGGTCGCACCGAGTTTGCGGTAGATGGCGCGCTGGTGGGTTTTGAGCGTGTTCACCGAGATCGACATCTTGTCGGCGATCTCCTGCATCGTCATCGGCGTCCGCAGGAAGGCCAGAATCTCGCGCTCACGCGGCGTCAGGCTTCCCGCGCCAGAATCCGACCGGCGATGCTCGCTCGCCAGCAGTGCTTGCTCGACGAAATCGGGGTATGCGGTATACGAGCGGTGGGCGGCCAGTAATTCTTGGCAGACCGGGTCCGGGTTGTCGACGAACTGGTAGCGCACGTGCTCGGGGCACGCGGCGGCCAACATCTCTTCCATCCGCTGATGAGCCTGTTCGGCCTGTCCGTTCTGCCAGGCCAACAGCGCCAGCGTGTACAGCGCATACGCGCCGATATACCCCGGTAGCTGCGGTTCCAGCGCCTGGTGGGCCAGGCGGTCGGCCAGGCTCAGACCACCCAGACGACGGCACATCCCGGCGAGGACCGCTGACACCATCGGAACGTGTTGAGAACCAACCACACTCGCGGCCAGGTCCAGCGCGAGGTTGCGATCACCGCGGGCTTCGGCCAGACGGGCACGGCTGGCCGTCTTGTAGCTGACCCACGGCACTCCGTGCGTGTCGGCATCGGGCATCCGGGCCACGGCGGCTTCAGCGACGGCCAGCACACGGTTGTCGCGGAGGGTGGCCGCGCTGAACGCCAGGAACATCCGCGACGTATCGGGGTACCCCACGCCGACGGTGCCGCTCGATGGGATCAAATCCTCGACGGCCGAGGTGATCTCACCATGCCAGAAGTGAATCCATCCCGCCGTGAAGCGTTCGATACCGTCACCGTCGTGCGACAGCCAAAGCTCGGGAGTGGATTCGCCGGATGACACAGCCAGGTGCAGCGCCTGCTGCGCACGGCCCAATTCGCCCGAGTGAGCCAGTGCGAAAGCGAGGCTCTGCCTGGCGCGGTAAGCCACCTCCGGCAGCCCGAGGGCCGCACACTCGTGCACGGCGGCCTCCAGATACTCCGAACCACGGGTCGGACTGCGCCGCATCCGCGAATCCGCCCAGCCCAGCACGAACAGCGCGCACGCATAGACACGCGGTGCGACCAGTTCACGGTCTGACAGCGCGGTCTCGACGCGCCCTGCGGCGCTGTCCATCACGTCACGGTCGTCAGATATCAGGAGCTGCGTGAGATCGGCGATCAGGTCGAGCCGCCCCGGCTCCTGCTCCGACTGCGACATTCGCGCGGCCCGGTTGAACAACAGCGCCGCCGTCACGTCGTCGCCGGCCATGGCACGACAGCTGGACCGGATCATCAGGATCTCGGGATTCTCACCGAAGGCCTCGGTGAGTCGCACGCAGGCCAGATCGAGTGCACCCGAACGAGACTGCAGCAGGAGCTCGAGCCAGTGGTCGGCGACGATGTCATATCCGAAACGGTCATCACCCCGGACGGCGTGCTCGACAGCTTCCAGCGGGTACTGCTGGGCCAGCTCGACCGCCGCCAACCGGTTGAGCCGCGTCCACTCCTCCGGCCGACGCCGCCTCAGGATCTCCTGGCAATGCTTGACGAAGATCGAATGCCATTGAAAGACTGCGCTTTCCCCTGAACTGATGCGCTCGAGGAACAGGCCCGCTGCCACGCAGTCATTGAGCAGTTCACCACTGTCCTGACGGTCCGTGAGTACGCGGGCCAGATGCTCGTCCACGCGGGGGCAGACGGTGGCCTTCAGCGCGAAATCGGCCAGGTCCGGCCGCATCCGGGCCAGCACCGCGGTACCGATGTAGTCGGTGAGGTCGACATCGTCGGAGAACGCGGCGGCCTCGTCGCCGCTGACCAGGATGAGTCGAACCGCACCGGGCCAGCCGCCGCTCGCCGTCAAGATGCGGTCGACGTCCTCGGGCCTGGTCGACGTACCGCGTTGCTCGACGAGTGCCTGCACGTCGCCGCGGGTGAAAGACAGTTCGGCCGAACCGATGACCGCCACCTTGTCGTGGACCCGCAGCCGAGCCCACGACGGGCCGACCGGGTCAGTCGTGATCAGGACGAACCGCAACCACTGCGGTCCGTTCTCGACCAGCTCCACGACATCGTCATCAGCCCATACCGACCGGGCGAATTGGAAATCGTCGATCACGATGGTCACGTTCCGGCGCGGATCGATGGCCATCAGGGCCGCAACCGCCGCATCGTAGGAGGCCGAGTCGAACGCCCCGGACAAGGCCTGATCCAGCGAGCCGTCCCCGGCGTCACGTGCGCTGTTCAGCAACGCGGTCAAGATGCCGCGCAGGACGTCCCTGCGGTCGTTGATCCGCTCGGTCAGCGTCAGCCACGCCAGTGAGCCGGGTTCGGCACGTTGACGCTCGTGAGCCCACTGCGCGACGGAGACGGTCTTGCCGAACCCCGACGGAGCGGCGACGAGCACGGCCCGTCTGCCGGTGTTGTGCTCGTTCAGGGTGCGGCCGATGGCCGGACGCGGCAGCATCCCGGGGCTCGACGACGGGATGGTGGCGAGAAACCACGGCACCGGCTGCATCGAGGATGTTCCGGAGGGCTGCACGTTGGTTCCTATCGATCACTGTCCCGGGCACGGTGTGCCGCCCTGCGGGCGGCAGGGCAGCACACCATTCTCGCAGTAGCTAGGGAGTGACGATGTTGAACCAGAACGGGAAGGTGTCGAGCAGGCCCATGAACTCGTCGAACGACGCCCGGTTGCCGTCAATCGTGACCTTGTTCTGCGAGATCGCGTCCTGCAGCTTGAGGTTCCCGAGCTGGATGTCGTCGAGCGTCGCCTTGTCGAGGGTGACCGTGACATTGGCGTTCGGTACCGGTGCCGGCGCGTAGTTGAGCACGGCATTCTCGACCGTCAGGCCATATTCTTTCTTCAGGTCCTTGAAGTTGACGTTCATCGTGATGTTCTTCCCCGCAGCCTTGGGCCCGTTCAGCCGGACCCCGAGGTAGTCGAACAGCAACTCGGGCGGCATGGCCTTGATGGTGTCGGGGCTCGCCGAGTTTGTCGCAGCCACGTCGGGCACTCCGTTGCGCAGCTCGTAGGCACCTTGCAGGTACACCGAGCGCCAGGGCCCGGACTCGGCCTGGTAGCCGAGTTGCTCGTAGCTGTCGGCAAGGAGATTCTTGGCATCGGAGTTGTCCGGGTTGGCGAACACCACCTGCTTGAGCACCATCGCGGTCCAGCGGTAGTTGCCGGCGTCGAAATCCTTTTTTGCCTTGTCCAGGATCGACCCCTCTCCGCCCATGTACTCGACGTACTTTTTGGCCGCATCCGCCGGCGGCAGGTCGTCGAGGTCGGACGGGTTGCCGTCATACCAGCCCATGTACCGCTGATACACCGCACGGGAGTTGTGTTTCAGCGTGCCGTAGTAGCCGCGGTCGGGCCAGAAGTTGTTCAACTCCGGCGGCAGCGAGATCGCTTCGGCGATTTCGGACCCGATCATGCCGGTGTTCATCATCCGCACCGACTGGTCGTGGATGTACTTGTACATGTCACGCACGCGCTTGAAATAGTCGATGACCTTCTCGTTGCCCCACATCGGCCAGTGGTGGCTCTGGAATTTCACGTCGGTGTTCGGTCCGTACAACCGGATCGTCTCGTCGAGGAACTGGGACCACTTCAGCGGATCGCGCACCTGCGCCCCGCGCAGGGTCAGCAGATTGTGCATTGTGTTGACCGTGTTCTCGGCCATCCACAGGGCTTTGAACTGCGGGAAGAAGGTGTTCATCTCCGACGGCGCCTCGGTACCGGGAGTCAACTGGAACTCCATGTCGACCCCGTCGACCGTCATCTTGGTCCCGGTGGTCGTGATGACGTCGGTCGGAATGATCAGCGTGGGCACACCATTCGAAATCGTCTGCCCCAGTCCTGCATTCACGCCGCCCTGGGCGTTGCGGGGTAGCTGTGCGCCAAACATGTAGACCGCGCGGCGCGACATGGCGTTACCCGCGATCACGTTCTCACTCACCGCGTGGTCGACGAAACCTTCCGGTGTGATGACCTTGACCTTGCCCGAGTCGACGTCGGCCTGGTTGACGACTCCACGGATACCGCCGTAATGGTCGGTGTGAGAGTGACTGATCACCACCGCATGGATCGGCCGGGCGCCCAAATGTTGGTTGGCCAGGTCCAGCGCGGCTTTGGCGGTTTCCGGCGAGACCATCACGTCGACGAGGATCCAACCGGTGTCTCCCCTGACCAGGGTGAGGTTGGACAGGTCGTAGTTGCGGACCTGATAGATGCGGTCGGGCACGACCTCGAACAGGCCGTACTGCATGTTCAGCTGGGCATTGCGCCACAAGCTGGGATTGACGGTATCCGGCGCTGGTTTGTCGTCGCCGATATATTTCTTGTATTCCTCCAGATCCCAGACGATATTGCCGTCGGCGTCCTTGATCGTCAGGGTGTCGGGTTTGGCGAGCAGACCTCGCTTCGCGTCCTCGAAATCGCTCTTGTCGCTGAACGGCAGTGTGTCGAGCAGCTTCTGGTTGGCCGCCTTGGTCGCTTCGGTGGCGCCCTTGACACTGTTGTCGGTGCTGACTCCTCCCGCACCGCCGGACGTGGAGCCACCGCTCTTGTCGTTACACGCGGCGACGAGAGTCGTGGCGACGCCGGCGACCGCCAGGCCGCCCAACATCCTTCGCCGCGGCAACTGCGCCCGCAATTCGTCAGGCTTATCTGCTTGATATGACTTCGAATTGGGATCCATGGGGGTGAATTATGCCTCCGCGTCAACAGCTTGTTGATGATTTACCGACTGACGCCGAGCGCAGATTCACAAGAAGCCTGTTGCCTCACCCATTTTGGGTGAGGCAACAAGCAACAGGCTACGGGGTGACGATGTTGAACCAGAATGGGAAGGTGTCGAGCATGCCGACGAAGTCGTCGACCGATTGTCGGTTGCCGTCGAGCGTGACCTTGTTCTGGTCGATGCCGTCGTTGAGTTTGAGCTTGCCCAACTGAATCTGGTTCATCGTGTCTTTGGTCAACTTCAAATTCGCGTTGGCGTTCGGGATCGGCGCAGTCGTGTAGTTGAGTACACCGTTCTCGACGCGCAGACCGTATTGCTTGTTGAGATCGGTGAAGTCAACGTTCAACGTGATGTTCTTACCAGCGGCCTTCTGGCCATTGAGTCGCACGGCCAGATAATCGAACATCATCTCCGGAGGCATGGCGTTGATGGTGTCCGGGCTGGCGACATCGGTTCCGCCCGCGCTCGGCACACCGTTGCGCAGTTCGTAGGCGCCCTGCAGATACACCGACCGCCACGGACCGGATTCCGCCTGATAGCCCATCTGCTCAAAGCTGTCTGCCAGAAGGTTCTTGGCGTCGGCATTGTTCGGGTTGGCGAACACCACATGCTTGAGGACCATGGCCGTCCACCGGTATTCGCCGTTGTCGAAGTCCCTCTTGGCCTTCTCCAGGACCGCGGACTCCCCACCCATGTACTCGACGTACTTCTTGCCCGCTGGCTCGGGCGGCAAGTCATCCAGGTCGGCCGGATTACCGTCATACCAACCCATGTAGCGCTGATACACCGCCCGCGAATTGTGCTTCAGCGTGCCGTAATACCCACGGTCGGGCCAGAAGTTGTTCAACTCCGGCGGCATCTGGATCTCTTCGGCGATCTCCGAACCGATCAGGCCGTTGTTCATCAGGCGCACCGACTGGTCGTGAATGTACTTGTACATGTCACGCTGTTTCTTCCAGTAGTCGATGATCTTGTCCTTGCCCCACATCGGCCAGTGGTGGCTCTGGAACTTCACGTCGATGTTCGGCCCGTAGATGTTGATCGTGTCGTCGAGGAACTTCGCCCAGATCCGCGCATCACGTACCTGCGCACCGCGCAGGGTGAGCAGGTTGTGCATGGTGTTGGTGGTGTTCTCCGCCATCCACATGGCCTTGAACTGCGGGAAGTAGGTGTTCATCTCGGTGGGCGCTTCCGTGCCCGGGGTGAACTGGAACTCCATGTCGACACCGTCGACGGTCATCTTCTGCCCCGACGCCGAAATCGTGTCGGTGGGCAGGACCAGCGTCGGCAGACCAGTGGACACCGTCATACCCAGGCCACCGTTGACACCACCCTCGGCATTACGTGGCAACAGTGCGCCGTACATGTAGACCGCGCGCCGACCCATGGCGTTGCCCGCGATCACGTTCTCGCTGACCGCGTCTTCGACGAAGTTCGCCGGAGCGATGATTTTCACCTTGCCCGAGTCGACGTCGGCCTGGTTGATGATGCCACGCACGCCGCCGTAGTGATCCACATGTGAGTGGCTGTGCAGCACGGCGACGATCGGTCGTGGACCCAGCTTCTGATTGACCAGATCCAGTGCCGCCTTGGCGGTTTCGGGCGAGATGAGGGTGTCGTACACGAGCCAGCCGGTATTGCCCCGGATGAACGTGATGTTCGACAGGTCATACCCGCGGACCTGATAGATCTTGTCCGGAACCACCTCGAACAACCCGTATTCCATACACAGCTGGGCGTTTCGCCACAAGCTCGGGTTGACGGTGTCCGGTGCCGGCTTGTCCTCGGCGATGTACTTCTTGTATTCCTCAAGGTCCCACACCACGTTGCCGTCGGCGTCCTTGATCGTCAGGGTCTCCGGTCGCTCCAGCAGCCCACGTTTGGCATCCTCGAAATCGGACTTGTCGTTGAACGGCAAGGCATCGGCGACCTTCTTGTTGGCTTCCTTGGTGGCCTCGCTCGCGCCCTTGACACTGTTGTCGGTCTTGACTGCGCCCCCACCGCCGCCGCCGGACGATCCGCCGCCAGACTCGTCGTTGCACGCTGCGATCAGGGTGGTCGCCACACCGGCCACCGCCAGCCCACCCAGCATCCTGCGCCGCGGCAGCCTCCCACGAAATTCGTCAGACTTATCTGCTTGATATGACTTCGAATTGGGATCCATGCGGGCCAATTATGCCTATGTACGATCCGGATTACGCGGAAAACCAACTCAGCGATCTAATTCGACCCACAAAGGAACGCCACTACCGCCGCGTTGCCAGCAAAGCGAATCGCACAGCAAGCAAAACGATGTCGCATTGCGGCGGTTCCTATACTCCCGGCTCTGCACGGCTCAGCCGGAAATGGTTATCATTCCGTCGGTTTCGGTGACCTCATATGTGGCCAGCGGCCGGACCGCGGGGCCCTTGAGTACCGTCCCCGTGGCGATGTCATAGCGGCACCCATGGCACTGGCACAGAATGGTGGTTCCGGTCAGCATTCCGGCGGACAACGGACATGCCTCGTGCGTGCACAGATCGTCGAACGCGTAGAGCTTCCCGGCGACCCGCGCTACCGACACCCGCCATTTGCGGTCGTCGAGGTAATACGGGTTGACGGCGCCATCCGGCAATTCGTCGGCGCGCCCGAGGCGCCGCTGCGTCGGTGCATTCGGTGTCGTCATGGTGACCTCGCTGATTCTGGGCGCTCAGTACGGGTAATCGGGAATGACGTCCTGGTGCCGGGCGTCCAGTCGAAGCTCCCCGGGTGCGCCGGCGGGGACGACCGGCCGGTGCGGCATGGTCGCGGTCAGCCGTTGGTAACCGGATCCGAGTGGAGGCCGACCGTCCTGGTCACCCTTGTTGGGCCAGAACGACATTGCACGTTCGGCCATCGCGGTGATCGTCAGCGACGGATTGACGCCGGGATTGGACGGCATCACGCTGCCGTCCAAGATGTGCAGGCCGGGTTGACCGAACACCCGGTGATAGGGGTCGACGGCACCTTCCTCGGCGGTGTCGCCGATCGGCATGCCGCCGATGAAATGCGCCGAGGCGGTGCGGTTGATCGATTCGAACAGCATCGCGTACTGCTGTGACCCCATCGTCTCGGCGAGCCGGTCGGCGAACTGCTCGACCACGGGGATGTGTACCGGCGGTGACTTCACGCTGCTCTTGCGACTGCGCAACATGCCGTTCTTCCAATACAACTCGAGCGACGTGTCGTCGGCCTGCATGCACAGCAGGACGGCCATGCGCTCCGACCAATGTCGGGGATCGCTGCCACGCAACACGTTGCCCGGATGGGTGACGAGTTCCTTCAGCAGGTTCAGCGTCGGATGCTTCTGGTCGCCGCGCTGGTGGTAGCTCAACATGAACGCCATCAGGTTGCTGCCGACGCCGTAGTAGACCGGTTCGATGCTGGTCATCTCGTCGGGCCAGACACCGGACGTGATCGACACCGCACCGGGGGTGATGTGGATCTTCTCGGGATCCTCCTTCCACTCGGGGTACGAGCGATTCACGCTCAGCAATTGCTCCGAATTGGTGCGGGCCCGCTCACCGAGCTGGTTCGACATCCCGCGCAGTTTGCCGGCATGCTGCATGTGCAGCAGCAGCTTTGCCGTCCCGTACGCGTGTGCCGCCACGATCACCTGGTCGGCGGTGTAGCGTCGGCGCTGCGCGCGGGCCGCCCGATGTGCCCAGCCCGGATGGCGGGTCAGCACTTCGAACCCGCCGCCCTCCAGCCTCTCGACCTCGTACACCTCGTGTAGTTCGTGAACCTCGGTACCGAGCTTTTCGGCGAGATACAGATAGTTGACCGTCAGCTTGTTCTTGGCGTTGCGCCCGCAGCCGATCATGCAGTCGCCACAGTTGACGCAGCCACGACGACGAGGCCCGGCCCCGCCGAAGTAGGGGTCCTCGACTTCCTCGTCAGGGGTGCCGAAATACACACCCACCGGCGCCCGGTTGAACGTGTGCCCGATACCCATCTCATCGGCGACCTGCCACATGTAGCGGTCAACATCGGTCGGCATGTACGGCACCCGGACCACACCCAACATGCGCCGGGCCTGGTCGATGTAGGGCGCGAGTTCGTCGGCCCAATCGGTGATCCCGGCCCATTCCTGCGCATCGAAGAACCTCCGCGGCGGCACATACAGCGTGTTCGCATACACGTGCGAGCCACCACCGACACCGGCGCCGGACAGAATCAGCACATCATCGAGGAGTTCGATGCGCTGTACTCCGAACATCTCGAACTCTGGCTGCCACAGGAACTTCCGGACATTCCAGCTTGTCTTCGCGATCGAGGCATCGGGCCAGCGTTTGCCGGATTCCATCACGGCAACGCGATAACCCTTCTCGGCGGCCCGCATCGCGGCGACACTTCCGCCGAATCCAGAGCCGATGACGATGACGTCGTAATGGGTACCTGAGGCGGTCATGTTCACCTTTACCTAGCGGGCTGTGCTGGGAAATGCGCGCGAACAGAACCTGACCGTAGTACGAAAGCGCCGGGCCAGCAGCGAATTCGCTGACCTTCATTACGATTTCGCGCTCTCTCGATAAGATTCCTCACCCAAAATGGGTGACTGACCAATGGCTCAAGTACCGGTCACAGGGCCCACCAATTCGCCCCGTCGGAGATCACATCGACAGCCGCACGATCCGCAACGGTGAAATCGCTCTTCCCGTCGATCTCCTGATCCCGTGCGGCACTCAGTGTCACGGCTGCGCCGGAGACGTTCTTGACGGTGTACCGGCAGGTGTTTCGCGCGGCAGTGGGCAGCGTGACGGCCGAAACCCCCGGCGGGACCAGGTAGACGTACTCGGCTCCGGGCGAATCCTCGAACGTGTCACCCCCGGACAACGTCGCGACCGTGCGGTGCACCGGCGACACCGGATTGCCCGATGTATTGCCCGCAATCCCGACGTTACGACCTTCGGCCCGCACCGGGGCGATGCTGTATCCGTTGTTGTCCCACTGGTTTCCGGAGATCGCGATGTCGTCGACATACTGCGCGTCCACCGCGTAGCTCCAGCCCGCCCCGTCGTCGGTGTTGGCGATGAAGTTGCCCGTGATGTTGAACCCTTTGGTCCGGCGGTCGGCGTCAACCGAATAGATGCCGATCGCGGGATACTGGTTCGGCGCGCCCTTGCCGCCGTTCGTGATGTTGTTGCCGACGATCGCCACCTGCTCGTCATCGGACTCCAGCCACGGCGGCATCGTGAAAACGATGGCCTCCCGGCGCGCGCCTTCACAGATGTTGCCGATGATCGTCAGTTGCTTGTTCCCGCGTAGCTCGATGTTGTGCTGCGGCGCCCCGTCGAGGTGGTTGGCCAGGATGCGCACCGGCCCGGCCTCGATCGACAGGTTGGGCCCCGTCGATCCGATGTTGTTGTTCACGATCCACGAGTCGAAGAACCGGTATGTGGTGTAAATGCCGTAGCCCGTGCTCTGCTCGATGAAATTGTCATCGACCCAATTCAGCAGGCCCTCGGTGTTGGCGTTGAGCCGCATGCCGTAATCGGTCCACCCGACCATCCAGCAGTGCTTGACGTAGCTCTTGTCCAGGTCGACGTCCAGTGCCGGCGAGCCCTGAAAGTCGGTATCTATCTTCAGATTCTCGATCCGGCTTTCGGTCCAGCATCCACTGATCGGCGTGACGTTCGTGGTGACCCGCAGGCGCGCGGCACGCTCACCGTCACCGAGCAGCCAGACGTGGGAGAACCCGTCCGCGCCGTTCCCGATCGAACCCGACAGCGCGTATTCACCGGCGGGGAAGAACACGGTGCCGCCACCGGCCTCGGCAGCCTGCCGGATCGCGGCCATCACAGCCGCATGGTCGTCGGTCGTCCCATCCCCGGTGGCACCGTGCGACGTCACATCGATCACAGCCATGCTGCCCAATCTATTACCGAAGACGGTCGTCCAATCGGCCATCCGGCGTAGCCACAGCGCCCGCAGTGAAATGATGGAGGCCGCCCACCGCATACGGATCACCAGCTAGGGGACGCCAGATGGTTCGAGTCGTCGTCGCGCTCTTATTCGCTCTCGCCGTCCTCACCGCGTGCGGTGGATCGTCGGACCGGGCCGCGACCGAACGTCCCGACGACGCCGGCCACGTTCTCTCCGAAGCGCCGCTGGAGAATCTGGTCCCGGACCTGCGCGAGGCCAGCTCGTCGGCCAAGACCATCACGTACGCCTCCCGCAACGGAGTCAACGACGCGGTCTCGCACGTGACCGGGACGGTGTTCGTGCCCAAGGGCAATCCGCCCAAAGACGGATTCCCGGTGGTCGCGCTGGGGCACCGAACGGCGGGGACGGCCGCTGACTGCGCACCGTCCCTGTCGCCCGACCTGCGCGGCGAAGCGAGCACCGTGGTGGCGCTGCTGAAGGCCGGGTACGTCGTGACCGTGCCCGACTATCAGGGGCTCGGAAAGCCCAGTGCACCCGACGAGTACGACTTCCACCCCTATCTGGACTCCACCACGGCCGGCTACAACATGATCGACGCCGTGCGGGCCGCCCGGACCATGGTGCCCGATACGTCGACATCCTGGGCGGCGCTGGGCGCCCGCGAGGGTGGCCAAGCCGCCTGGGCCGCAAACGAACTCATCGACAACTACGGTTACGACCTCAATCTGGTCGCCACCGCGTCACTGGCTCCGACGGCGAACATCGACGACCTCGCGGATGCCGCGATGGCCGGCACGCTGAACACCGACCAGAAACTGGCCTACATCGCCTACCTCGCCGCGCTGAAAGACCAGTACTACTACGACTTCGAACTCGACGACTATCGGCGTGGGGCGGCCCAGGAGAATTGGGATGCGCTGCTCGGCTGTGGGGATGGCGCACAACGAATCGCACTGGCGGACAAACTCAGCGCCGACGACCTCCGCCCGGCGGATCCCGAGGCGCTGGCGACCTTGCGGGGCTACCTCCAGAAAACGAACCTGCCGCAGGGACCCACCGCGGCGCCGATGTACATCATCTACGCCGGGAGGGACTCGGTCATCCCCGCTGCGTCGACGGAGCGGGCACTCACCGAAGCCTGCAAGATGGGCGACGGCATCCAGATCGCCTTCTGGCCCGACGCCACACGGGAAGCGGTGGAACCCGTCGCCGCGCTGGGCTGGCTCAACGATCGCATGAAATCCATTCCGGCGGCCAATGACTGCCAGGCATTCCTCGCAGCTCACCCACGCTGATCCGTCATCCCCGGCCGACTGGCTCGTTCACCCGGTAGAGCCGCCAATCCGGCTGGCCATCACCGTCATTGGGGATCTCCAACTCCAGCGTCGCGACCTCGGCCCCGGTGTCGTACAGCGTCGGGTAGCGAACGTTGAGTGCATCGGAAGTGCCCCGGCCGGTCCGCGGCACCGCGAGCAGATACCGGATCCCGTTGGCGGGCGGATCGTTGAGCAGCTCGGTGAAATCCGGGTCTGACGGGATCACGAAGACCCGCGGCCTGCTCGACGCGGCCAGGATACCGAAACCGTAGACGGTGTCGGTGATCACCGAGCTGTCCGGCAGATTCAGGGTCTCCAGGTACTGGGCGATCTTGCGCTCGGTGCCGAACGTCCTGGCGATCCGGTGCTCGATGGACTTGCGATCGGTGACGTTGTACGGGTCGGGGTTCAGTATCGCGCCGAGCCCGTATTCCTGTGGCGCATATTTGGGTTGCGCCATGCCGAACAACGTCAGCGGAATGCCCAGGGCAACCGTTGCGGCGACGGCGACGTACCGCGCCGTGGAACCGCGCTGCGGTGTCTCAGTCGGCGCCGGTGGCGCATACCTACCGCGTCGGGTCGGCTCTCTGAGCACACCGTCCGGCACCGCGAGCATCGCCAGGCAGGCCGTCATCGGAATGGCGATGATGAAGAACCGCAGGAATGGGAACGTCGAACCGGTTGCGTAGCTGTAGGTCTGGAATGCCAGCACAGCACCGAACATCGTCAGCGGCACGACGAGCACCTGCCAGTGCGGGCGCGCCCAGCGTTGCATCGCAACCCACAACGCCAGCGGCAGCATGGTCGGAGCCAGCAGCATGATGCAGACCATGGCGAACTCGACGCCGTTACCGAAGTTGGGCGCCGTCTGCCCGGACTGCTCGAGGATGGCGGTGTTGCCGTACTGCGAAGTGAATTGCGCGAACGCCTCACCGGTGATCAACCAGCCCGCGGCTGCCCACCCGAAGAACGCCAGGACACCCGGGCCGCTCACGATCAGCATGTCCAAGACGGCCCGCCGCATCCTGGGCGGCGGCTTGGCGCGCAGGTACGTGGTGATCCCCACGAGCAACCCGGCGGAACCGACCGAGGCGAGCGCGTCGTAGCGGGTGAGGTAGGCCAGCCCCATCGCGATGCCGCCGGCGGTGATGAGATGGTGCACATCGTCATCGGCCATCCACAATATGAGCCGACGCACCGCCCACGACATGAAGAAGATGAACGGCGCCTCACTCATCCCGTTGGAGCCGTAGAAGACGATCATCGGGTTGAGGGCGAACAGCAGCGTGATGGTCACCGAATATGCCCGTGGCAGACCGCGATCGGTGCCCATGCTCAGGATCTGCACGGCGGCGCCGGCCATGAACAACGACGACATGATCGTCCCCGCGAAGGCCCGGACCGCGATGTCGGGCCACCACGGGCTCAGCAGGACTGCGGGAATCTGCACCATGGCGGACACCGGGGTGAAGATGAACCCCAAGGCCGCCAGGTGCGGATCGCGGCTGAACAACACGGATTGAGTGGCCACCACGCGAGACAGGGTGTCGCCCATGATGAAGTCGTGGCCGACCTGCAGCCAGTAACCGACCGCGAGGTAGACGACCAGCAACGCGAAATAGACCGTGATCTTCATTCGGCGGTCCGAGCCGCCGAGCACGGCGCCGGTCACGCCACGGCCTTCGCTTCGGCGGCCGCCTCCCCGGGGCGCCCGGACAGACCGTGAAACGTCTTCTCCCAGTAGGACGGCTGGCGGATCAACTGGTACAGGCCCTTGGCCGCGGCGATGCTCATCATCAGCCAGAACAGCGGCACGCTCAGCGCAGCCAGGAGCAGATCGGACCGGTCGTCCTCACGCAGCGCGATCATGTTCATGTACATCACGGTCACATTGCCGATGATCATCGCGATCAGCGCCGGGAAGTAGATGAGCGGCGGAAACACCTGCGCGACCACCCCGGGCTGGCCCAGGAACCACAGCACGGTGATGAACCAGAACAACAGGTTGAGTACCGCGATGATCGGCGTGCCGGCGAGCACCAGGTTGAACCGGACGAAACTGCGTAACCCCAAGGTGCGGTACAGCTTCAGCGGCTCACGGATATGGACCAGCCAGGTCTGCAGATAACCCTTGTACCACCGGGACCGCTGCCGGACCCAGTTGATCGCGTCACTGTTGGCCTCCTCCAGCGTGTACGAGTCGATCACAGCGGTGCGATATCCGTATGACGCGATGCGCAGGCCGAGGTCGGCGTCCTCGGTGACGTTGAACGGATCCCAGGCGCCGATCTCCCGCAGGATGTCGCGGCGCAGGTGATTGGACGTGCCGCCCAACGGAATCGGCGACGAGCTCACCATCATGCCGGGCAGCAGGTAGCCGAACCACAATGCATACTCGGCGGTGAACCAGGCGGTCAGCAGGTTCTGGTGCCCGTTGTGATACACCAGTTTGGCCTGCACACAGGCCACCTCGTCGGGAAGATCGCGGAACGCCGCGACCACCCGGCGTAACTGCAACGGCTCGGGCAGGTCCTCGGCGTCGAAGATCGTGACGATCTCCCCCGTGGCGAAATGCAGACCGTAGTTGCACGCCTTGGGCTTGGTCCGCGGATCCGCCGGCGGCACCAGCAGGATGGTGATGACCTCTGACTCTCCGCATGCTTTCGCTGCTTCGATGGTCACGTGATCGTCGGCCTCCAACAGCAGGAGCACCTGCAAGCGGTCCCGCGGATACTCCAGCGCATCCATCGCCGCGATGAGGTCGGCCACCACTTCCGGCTCGTTGTAGGCAGGCACCAGGATGGTGTACGGCGGCAACTCCTCGTCCGGAATGGCTCGCGCCACGTCATCGGGAATGACGATGGGCCGTGACGCGAGGCCGCGCTTGAAGATCAACACCCGGTCGGCGAGTGTCAAAAGATAAGCGAGCGTGCACAACCCGATCAGCACGACGACGGTCTCCAGCGGCTTCCAGATACCGAGGGCGACCACGATGATCAGAACGGCCACGATCACCGGCCGCTGCCAACCCATCAAGGGCTTCGACGCCGAATGCATCGGCTCGTCGTCACGCAGGCCGTTGATCGCCCGGTCGAGCGCGTACGCCCGCTGTTCCTCGGTGACGCTGTCCGCATCGAACGTCCCGTTGAATGTCATCGGGCAGCCTCCGCGTGGGCGAACTGCGCGGCGACGAACGCGCGGCCGAACTCAGTCAACAGCTCCTCGTCTTTGAAAGACGGCCGGCTCTGGACCAGCACCGCATTACCCCGGAACAGCACGGTCAGCAGATTGCGGAGGGTCGACACCAGACCCCGCTGCGGATTGGGAAACGGCGCGTCCGGCAGATGGTTGTCCACCGCGAAGATGTCGACGACCATCTCCTCGTCCTGGTCACCCCACGCGAACCGCAACACGTCCCAGGTGACCAACAGACGGTCGTCGACCGCCGACACCAGCTTGCCCGTGACCCCGTGCCCGAGGTCGATCGACAGCTGGCTGCTCAGCCGCGCAGCCGTGGTGTCATAGAGCACCTGACCGGGGTAGGCGTCGAACGAGAACGGCAGGTCGCTGACGATGCTGTCGACCATGAGGGTGCGCGGCGCCGACAGTTTGTCGAACCGCGGATCACCGACGTCGGCGGTCATCCGCTGCCGCACCAGTTTCGCGCCGTCGCCGTAATAGCGAGATACGTCGGCGACGGTGTCCACCCCGGTGATCGACCAACCCGGCGGGGCAACCAGCCCCTGCCCGGGCGTCAGGTCGAATGGCACCGTCCGGCTGATCTGGGTGGTACTCGTCTGAGTGGGAAGCGGCATGAGCGCCAATCCCACCGCGACCGCGACCACGACCGGGATGGCCGACCAGATCTGTTTGGCGGCAAGGGGTTCGACCTTGCGGGTGAACAGCTCCTTGGTCAGGTTCCGGCGCCGGTACACGAACGCGGCGCCGCCGACCACCACGATGGACGTCAGCGACGGGATCATCTGATATGCGAGGATCGGCGCGTCGGGCGCCAGCACCTCCAGACCCACGAGCACCACCAGGCCGAAGGCGAACGACACCGCCGCTCCGATGGCCGCGCGCCTGCGCGTGCGGCCCACCGCGATCGCCGAAGCGGCGGCGGCGATCAACAACGTCCCGATCCCGGCGGGGAACTTCCCGCCGCCGAGCAGGATCACGACCACCTGATAGGGCAGCGCCGATGACAGTCCCATCAACGCCCAGGCCCAACCGAATCTGGCCACCGGGCGGATCCCGAACAACACCAGTGCGCTGCTGAGTACGAAAACCCACATCGCGAAGATGTCGAGGCGCACCAGGTGGAAGAACTCGGAGTACCGCTTGAGCAGGACACCTTGGACCATAAGTGCCAGGCCGAGCCCGATGACACCGACGATCACATCGGTCTGGCGGTCATGGATGGGCAGTTCGGTGCGGCGACGGAAATCGATCCCGACCGCCGCCAGGGCGGCTGCGACCGGAACCATCCACATGTATCCGATCAGGCCGCCGGCCAGCGTGGTCTGCCACAGGTTCGCCAGACTGTGCCGGAATGCCACTGCGGTGAGCGCCAGGATGAGGGCCCAACGGGCAGTCAGCCGGACCGCTGGATTCAGCGAGAACCACCACGCTGCCAGCCGGTCCCACTCGCCACGGGTGTCTGCGGCCGTCGTCACGACGTGCCCCGGGACCGCCCACGCCAAGCGACCAGACCGGCGCCCAGCGCCGCGAGCACCACAGCACCGGCTCCGACCCACAGCCGCAGCGACTTTCGATCCGCGACGACCGCACCTTCCGGCTCGGCGGCCGGCGTGGTCAGCGAGAAGGGTTCGCGTCCCGGCATCGCCAGCGCGGCGTTACCGGACAATCCCGACCACAGTTCCACGTCACCGCCCAACCAGCCGAGCAGCCGGTCCAGCTCGGCAGGCGCATTGCTTGAGGTAGCGATCAAGACCGACCGACCACCCGTGTACACGGACTGCAGTGATCCGAAGCCAACCTTCGGATCCAGGGTCAGCGTGGACGAGTTGCCCGACCCGTCAACGTCTTCGACGGTGATGACGCCTTCGGAATCGACCGCGACGGGCAGCGCGATCCGCTTGTCGTTCCAGCCCTCGGCACTGATCAGCAAGGCAGGGTTGGACGAGGCAACCGCGTCGGCCACCGAACGGACCTCCGCCTCGAACGGACGCGAGCTCAGGCGCTGCAGCCCGGTCAGGATCTGGACCGCACGCCGGAGATCGGCGAACCCTTCGTCCATGCCCACCTCGACCCGCGGCATCAGCGCCTGCGGCAGCGACTGGAAACCGGCAGGCACAGGAGGTTTCGCCAGCTTGCTCTCCACCGGGCTCTCGCCGTCGATCGTCAGCGTGATCGGCTGGAATTCACCGCACCGGCCGGTGTTTCCCGCGGCATCGATCGCGACGTCCAAGTTGGTGTAACGCTGCAGGAGCCGGTCCGGTACGTCGACCCACCTGTCGATCCGGCCGTTCGCCTCGGTCGACCACCGATCGAGGGTCTGCCCACCGATGCTGACCACCACTTGGCCCGCGATACCGGCGGGCAGTGGGGTGTAGGACCCCTGCAGATGGATCCGCACATCGTGCACCGTCCGACCGAGCCTGGTCTGATCCAGCGGGATGGTGACCCTGGGATTGACCAGTGCGGTCGCATTGACTCCGGGCTGGCCGAGCTGACGGATCGTGGTGTGCTCAGCGGGCAGCTGGGGGGTGTTGGACAGCGGCCCCACAACGGCCTTCGACTGCACGGCAAGTTTCGAAATGTCGCTGGACAGCAACCGGGCCTGGTTCGTCACCTCACCGGCGGGTCCCGAAATCAGCAGGGCCGGAACCGTATTCGGGCCCTGCAGGCTCAGGCCGGGTGCGTCGCCCTCGCGCACTATGACCTGGCGCTCCAGCGGCTGCGGCGCCGCGACCGGTCCCCCGTCCGTCGTGACGATGTCGACCGCCGGCCGCTGGAAGCTGTAGCGGGCCACCACCGCCGTCGCGACCCGGATCGCCGCATCGGACTCGGACCGTGACGGATTCGGCGGGACGAACAGCGTCAGCTTGTCCAGCACCGGCGGCAGGAAGTCGGCGATCGCGGTCGGCGGTTGTTCCAGACCGGTGAACCGCACGTCGCTGTTGATCAGCCGCAGCGGATTGTGCAGCTCGTATGCGCAGTACCCGTCGGGCATGGTCAGGTAGCTGTTCAACTGCACCGTCACCGCATTCCCCACCACCCGCGCACCCGCGAGGGGAACGGTGATCGATGCCTGATCCGGCGGCAGCGGTACCCGGGACAGCACCCGCCGATCCTGGGTCACCTCGAGAGTCCCGCCGCGGGTGTTGACGGGGAGTTGCACGGTCCCGACCAATTCGGCGGGGGTCAGTCCGCGCGGCACCGGGACGGTCAGGGTTTGCGACCCCTGAAGGCCGTACAACGCGATGTCCGAATCGACACCGAGCGTGCGGAGGTTCAGCGTCGGGGAACTGACCAGCGAGGGGTCGTCGCCCGGGGCGGCCGTGGCCGTCCCCGGCATGACGACCGCGGTAGCGACAAGGGCGGTGGCAAACAGCCGAGAGATGCGGGCAGTCACTCGATGCAGCTTATGCCGCACGTGGGGACTTAGCTGGATGAACGGAAAAGGTGATGCAATGCGCACCCACGGCGCGGCGCGGAAGGTTTCGGACGAATTCGCTGAGACTTCCGGTCGCCGTTGAAGTGCCGCAAACAGCGGCTCGAACTCACCCGAAGGCTCGTTCGCCGGGTGGGGCCACTCACGTCAACGAAAGCCGCGCCACCATCTCCCCCGTCGGCCGCGGCGACCCGCCGTCGGGCTCCATGGTGAACGCCAACGCCGTCGAATCCCCCAGATCCCGCACCATGGCAGTGGTCGACGGTGCGACCGCCTCCAGCATTCCCGCGGACGCCGGCCCCGCATCGGTCATCAGCCACATCTGATAGGCCATGCCCGGCGGGGGCGGTGCCGCGTTGTTCACCACCAGGACCCCGCTCCGTTCGTCGCGGGAGTACATGAACGTCGCGGTGCCACCGGCGCCGAGTTGCGCTGTCGCCGTGCGGACATCGCCCGCCGAGAGCACCTGTTCCGCCGTCGTCGGGGCGCTCGCCGGACGGAGGGCCAGGCCCGCACCGAAGCCCCCCGCAGCGACCACCACGGCCGCGGCGGCCGCCACCAACCCTGTGCGCCAACGGGAGCGGTCACGGCGCGGAGCCCCCGAAACCGCAAGCGCCTGTTGCCGCAGCGACGCCGGTGGCGCCGTCGCGTACGTCGACGAGGCCTTCGCCATCGCCTCGCGCACCGCTCGTACCTCGGCGCGGAACGCCTCGGCGATCTCGGCGGGCGCATCGGCCAGCCGACGTTCGATGTCGGCGCGCTCGGCGTCGGACACCGCATCCAACGCGTATGCGGTCGCCAGATCGGGCAGCTCGGAATCGCTGGTCATGTCACCCCCAGACAATCACGGAGCCGGCGCAGCCCATCGCGCATTCGGGTCTTGACCGTGCCCAGACTGGTCGACAGCCGCTCCGACACCTCCGGGTACGTCAGCCCGTCGTAGTACGCCAGCTCGATGGCCTGTCGTTGCAGGTCGGTCAGCGAACCCAGGCAGTCGGCCACCTGCCGTCGTTCGTCGGACCGGATCGCCGAATCTACGACCACATCGGTGTCGGGTTCGGTGCTCACCGCGGTGTAACGCGCCTCGCGCCGGCTTGAGGCCACTTCGGACCGCACCCGATCCACCGCGCGGCGATGCGCCAGGGTCATCAACCACGCCAGCGCCGACCCCTGCTGCGGGTCGTAGTCCGACGCATTGCGCCAGACCTGCGCGTAGACGTCCTGCGTGGTCTCTTCGCTGTATCCGGGATCGCGCAGGATGCGGATGACCAGTCCGTATACCCGGGCGCTGGTGGCGTCATACAGCCCGGCGAACGCCTCGGCGTCGCCGCGGGCCACCCGGCGCAACTGAGCGTCGAGGACGGTGCTCACGTCCGGCATGCGTGCCATCGATCGGTAGCCTAACGCCGAGTCGACACTGCTCATCGTCGCTCACCCATAAGTGAACGAGAAAGCCTGCAGCCCTTGGCTCAACCGGACCTCGATCTCACCACGGTGCGCGTCGCGATCACTGACGATCTGACGCAGGGTGGGCGGCCCGCTCACCGCCACGGTTGTCGTCTCACCGCCGCGCAGCACCGTCACTGTGCCGGTCCCTCCCACGACGAGGTAAACCTGCCTGGCCTGGTAGTTGAGCTTGATCGCCGAACCGTCGCCCTGCGCGGTGGCGCCCTGGTAGTCCAGGTGCCACGGCCCGCGCAGCGCGAACGAGTCGCCAGGCAGGTTCTTCGGATAATCGAACGTCGCGTCGCCCTCGTCGTACGTGCCACCGCCCGCATAGTTGATCTCCTTGCCCACCCCGAGATAGGTCTCGGGCGTCAGCACCGACGTCGGCGTGGAATCGGCTGAGTTCACCGGGGCCGGCAATGCGCTGCCCTTCGCTTCCATCAGCAGCTCGCGGATCAACCGTTCCGTCGTGTCGTAGCCGCCTTCACCGAACTTCACATGCCGCACAACACCATTCGCATCGATCAGGTACTCGGCCGGCCAATAGCGGTTCTCGTAATTCGTCCACGTGGAGTACGAGTTGTCCAGGGCGACCGGATACGTGATGCCCAGGTCGGCCGCACCTTTCGCCACGTTGCCGGGAACCCGCTCGAATGCGTACTCCGGGGTGTGCACACCGATCACGGTCAGACCGGAGTCCTGGTATCTGTCGTACCAGTCGACGACGTGGGGAATCGCCCGTTGGCAGTTGATGCACGAGTACGCCCAGAAGTCGATGAGTACCACTTTGCCGCGCAGCGACTTGAGGTCGACCGGGGCTCCGTCAGGCGTGTTGAGCCAGCTGGCAATGCCGGTGATTTCCGGTGCGGGACCGCAGTTCTGGAGTTCCTCCGCACCTTCTGGGCATTTCGACAACTCCTCGCCGGCGGTCGGACCCAGCCGGTCCCGAACCTCGCCGGCCGTGGCGACCCGGTCCTGCAACCCGCTGGTGTAATCCGGAATCGCTCGCTGCAGCTTCGCCGGGACGTCGGCAGCCAACGCCACCGCGAACACCAGCATGACGATGCCCCCGATCAGCCGGATCTTGCGCTGCTGACGGCGGAATGCGTTGACGCGCTCGACAACCCGCCGCCCAGCCAGCGCGAAGGCAAACAGAGGAAGCGCGGCGCCGATCGCGAACGACAGGGTCAGCACGACTGTGTTGGCTCCGATCGAACCGGTCGCTCCGGCGACGACGATTGCCGCGAGAACCGGACCGGCGCATGGCACATAGAGCACACCGAGCGCCAAGCCGAGGCCGAAACCACTACTTCCAGAACCGAACTGCTTCTGCGGAATCCTGCTGAACGGTTTCTCCAGAAGCTGCTCGAGGCGCGGGAAGATCAGGCCCAACCCGATCAGTGTCAGCGCCAGCAGGCCCGCCCAACGAAGCGCGTCCTGAGGCAGGTGCAACAGCTGCAGCAGCGCCGAGCCGGCCAACGTCACCACGCTGAAACTCAGCACCAGCCCGGCGATCACGCGATACGGGCGCAGTGTCTCGGACAGTGTGGGCTTCGCGGAAACGATCGTCGTGCCGTGCGCCTCGGTGACGCGCGCACTCTGCGCTCCCGAGAAGAAGATGACCGGCAGCACCGGCAGGATGCACGGCGAGATGCCGGTGATGAGACCGCCGAGGAATCCGATGAGCACCAATGTGTACATGCCCGGTATTCGGCGCCGACGTCGCGCCGGATTGGTTCGTATCGAAACCCATCCGGATCCGCACCCGCTCCGAATACCCACCGACCGAGAAAGCGACGGCGGTCACCGTCAATCACCCACAGGGAGTCGGAAAATGTTGATCCTTCAATACAAGATGGCCGCGGTGGCGGCGATGTCTGCGACAGCACTGTTCGCGCTGCCCGCCTGTTCGACTGACACCGCACAATCCGCACCGGCAACGCCGGAGATGACCATGGCACCCGCGGCACCGATAGCCGCAGACCCGGCGTCAGACCTGGTCGGCCCGGGCTGTGCGTCGTACGCGGAAAAGGTTCCGTCCGGTCCGGGGTCGGTCATGGGGATGGCCCAGGATCCGGTCACCGTCGCCGCGTCGCACAACCCGCTGCTGACGACGCTCACCGCGGCAGTCTCCGGAAGGCTGAATCCGAACGTGAACCTGGTCGACACCCTCAACGGAGGTGAGTTCACCGTATTCGCGCCTACCGACGACGCTTTCGCCAAGATCGACCCGGCCACCATCGAGGTGCTGAAGTCGGACTCCGCGATGCTGACCAAGATCCTGACCTATCACGTCGTGCCCGGGCAGGCCAGCCCGGCCAAGGTGATCGGCAACCGGCCGACCGTGCAGGGTGCATCCGTGCGGGTGACCGGCTCGGGTGACGCGCTGAAAGTCGATGACGCATCGGTGGTCTGCGGCGGGGTCCACACTGCCAACGCGACGGTCTATCTCATCGACACGGTGCTCATGCCGCCCGCCGATCAATGACGAGCAGACGGAAAAACCCCCAAAACCCGAGAGTTTTGGGGGTTTTCGCGTCTGCTCGCGCGAGAAAGCTACTTCGCCTTCTCCAACACCTCGACCAGGCGCCACCGCTTGGAGGCCGACAGCGGCCGGGTCTCCATCAGCGAGACGCGGTCGCCGATGCCGGCGTCACCGTTCTCGTCGTGCGCCTTGACCTTCTTGGTGGTCCGGATGATCTTGCCGTAGAGCGGGTGGCTCTTACGATCTTCCAGCTCGACCACGATGGTCTTCTGCATCTTGTCGCTCACCACGTAGCCGATGGCGGTCTTGCGACGGCCACGGGTCTCTTCGGTGCGCGGAGTGTGCTTGGGGCCCTTAGTCTCCGCCATTAGCTTTCCTCACCTCCGGGCCCGGAAGCCAGACCCAACTCACGTTCACGCAGCACGGTGTAGACCCGTGCGATCTCCTGGCGCACAGTGCGCAGCCGACGGTTGTTGGCCAGCTGACCGGTTGCCATCTGGAAGCGCAGGTTGAACAGCTCTTCCTTCGACTCGCGCAGCTTGTCCTTCAACTCGGTGTCGGACAGTTCGCGCAGTTCACCAGGCGTAGTTCCCACTGCCATCAGAACTGCTCCTCTCGACTCACGATGCGTGCCTTGATCGGCAGCTTGTGGATTGCGCGAGTCAGTGCTTCCTTGGCGATCTTCTCGTCGGGGTAGCTGATCTCGAACAAAATGCGGCCCGGCTTGACGTTGGCGACCCACCACTCCGGCGAACCCTTACCGGAACCCATGCGGGTCTCGGCGGGCTTCTTGGTCAGCGGGCGGTCCGGGAAGATGTTGATCCAGACCTTGCCGCCACGCTTGATGTGCCGGTTGATGGCGATACGAGCGGACTCGATCTGCCGGTTGGTGATGTAGGCGTGGCCCAGGGCCTGGATGCCGTAGTCACCGAAGCTCACGGACGTGCCACCGCTGGCGATGCCACGCTGCCGTGGGTGGTGCTGCTTACGGTGCTTGACCTTGCGGGGAATCAGCATGATTAGTTCTCCGTGCTCTCAGCTGCGGGCGCCGAAGCAGCCGCGGCCTCGGTTGCGGCCGGTGCATCGTCACCGGTCGCGGCGCGGCCGGCCTCGGTGCTCGTCGCCGTGGTGCCCGAGGCACCGCTACGACGCGGCCGGGTGCCCGACGGACGCTCACGACGCGGCCGGTCACTGGCCGGCGCGGCGGCGGTGAGCTCACGCTTGCCACCGACGATGTCGCCCTTGTAAATCCACACCTTCACGCCGATCCGGCCGAAGGTGGTCTTGGCCTCGTAGAGGCCGTAGTCGATGTCCGCGCGCAGCGTGTGCAGCGGAACCCGACCCTCGCGGTAGAACTCCGAGCGGCTCATCTCAGCACCGCCGAGGCGGCCCGAGCACTGCACCCGGATGCCCTTGACGTTGGGCTGACGCATGGCCGACTGGATCGCCTTGCGCATCGCGCGACGGAACGCCACGCGGTTGCTCAGCTGCTCGGCAACACCCTGGGCGACGAGCTGAGCCTGCGACTCAGGGTTCTTCACCTCGAGGATGTTGAGCTGAACCTGCTTGCCGGTCAGCTTCTCCAGGTCGGCGCGGATGCGGTCGGCCTCGGTGCCGCGGCGGCCGATGACGATGCCGGGACGCGCGGTGTGGATGTCAACGCGAACCCGGTCACGGGTGCGCTCGATCTCCACGTCGGCGATACCGGCGCGCTCCAGACCAGTGGCCAGCAGACGCCGGATGGCGACGTCTTCCTTCACGTAGTCCGAGTACTGCTTGTCGGCGTACCAGCGGGACTTCCACTCGGTGGTGATACCGAGGCGGAAACCGTGGGGATTGATCTTCTGGCCCACTACTCCGAGCCTCCCTTCGTCTCGGCCGTGCCCTTCGTGGCAGCAGCCTTGCTGCCCTGCGCACGACGGCTACGCGCCGAGGCTGCGGCCGCGCCCTTCTGCTTGGGCGGACGGCTCTCCACGATGACGGTGATGTGGCTGGTGCGCTTGCGGATCCGGAACGCACGCCCCTGGGCACGCGGACGGATGCGCTTGGCCGTCGGACCCTCGTCGGCGGTGATGGTCGCAACCACCAGCGTCGTCGGGTCCAGGCCCTCGTTGTTCTGCGCGTTGGCGGCAGCGCTGGCGATCACCTTGGCGACCGGCTCGCTGGCACCCTGCGGCGCCCACCGCAAGATGTCGAGGGCTTCCTCGACGCTCTTGCCGCGGACCAGATCGATGACACGGCGGGCCTTGCTCGCCGAGACGCGCACGAAGCGCGCCTTCGCCTGTGCGGACGGGTATTCAGTGACTGTGGTACTCATCGCCGCTTGCTCTTCCGGTCGTCCTTGATGTGACCCTTGAAGGTGCGCGTCGGGGCGAATTCGCCGAGCTTGTGCCCGACCATCGCCTCGGTGACGAACACCGGGACATGCTTGCGGCCGTCATGCACCGCAAAGGTGTGCCCGATGAAGTCGGGGAGGATGGTCGACCGACGCGACCAGGTCTTGATGACCTGCTTGGTGTTCTTCTCGTTCTGAACGTCGACCTTCTTGAGCAGATGGTCGTCGACGAACGGACCCTTTTTGAGACTACGAGGCATCGCTGCTACTCCTTCCGCGGCCTAGCGCTTCTTGCCGGTGCGCCGGCGACGGACGATGAGCTTGTCGCTCGGCTTGTTGGGCTTGCGGGTGCGGCCCTCGGGCTTGCCCCACGGGCTGACCGGGTGACGGCCACCGGAGGTCTTGCCTTCACCACCACCGTGCGGGTGGTCAACCGGGTTCATCACGACACCACGGACGGTGGGGCGCTTGCCCTTCCACCGCATACGGCCGGCCTTGCCCCAGTTGATGTTCGCCTGCTCGGCGTTGCCCACCTCGCCGACGGTGGCGCGGCAGCGCACGTCGACGCGACGGATCTCACCCGACGGCATACGCAGCGAGGCGTAGGTGCCTTCCTTACCCAGCAGCTGGATGCTCACGCCGGCCGAGCGGGCCAGCTTGGCACCGCCACCGGGCCGCAGCTCCACAGCGTGGATCACGGTGCCGGCGGGGATGTTGCGCAGCGGCAGGTTGTTGCCGGGCTTGATGTCGGCGTTCGGACCCTGCTCGATCACGTCACCCTGCTTCAGGCCCTGGGGCGCGATGATGTAGCGCTTCTCGCCGTCCAGGAAGTGAAGCAGCGCGATGTTCGCGGTGCGGTTGGGGTCGTACTCGATGTGCGCGACCTTGGCGTTGACGCCGTCCTTGTCATGGCGACGGAAGTCGATGACGCGGTAGGCACGCTTGTGGCCGCCACCCTTGTGCCGGGTGGTGATGCGGCCGTGCGCGTTACGTCCACCCTTGCCGTGCAGCGGGCGAATCAGCGATTTCTCCGGAGTCGAACGAGTGATCTCGGCGAAATCGGAGACGCTGGCACCGCGACGACCGGGGGTCGTCGGCTTGTACTTGCGAATTCCCATATCAGTTAAATCCTCTTAGTTCCCGGCGATTACGCCGGGGCTCCGAACAGTTCGATCGGCTTGCTGCCGGCGGCCAGGGTCACGATGGCGCGCTTGGTGTCCTTGCGCTTGCCGAAGCCCGAGCGGGTGCGCTTGCGCTTGCCCTGCCGGTTGGCGGTGTTCACCGAGCTCACCTTGACGTCGAAGATCTTCTCGATCGCGATCTTGATCTGCGTCTTGTTCGAGTCCGGGTGCACGATGAACGTGTACACGTTGTCCTCGATCAGCCCGTACGACTTCTCCGAGATGACCGGGGCCAGGATGATGTCGCGGGGGTCGGTCACGGTAGCCATCAGGCCGACACCTCCTCTTTGGTATTCGCCGAGATGTAGGCGTTCAGGGCCTCGACCGAGAACACCACGTCATCAGCGTTGAGCACGTCGTAGGTGTTCAGCTGATCCGGCGAGATCACGTGCACACCAGGCAGGTTGCGGACGCTCTTGGCGCCGACCTCGTCGGTGCGGCCGATGACGACGAGAACCTTCTTGTTCTCGGTCAGGCTGCCCAGGAACGCCTTGGCGCTCTTGGTCGACGGGGTCTGACCCTCGATCAGCTCGGTGATCGCGTGGATCCGCTCGTTGCGGGCCCGGTCAGAGAGCGCACCGCGCAGGGCGGCGGCGATCATCTTCTTCGGGGTCCGCTGGCTGTAGTCGCGCGGCTGCGGGCCGTGGACGATGCCACCACCGGTGAACTGCGGTGCGCGGGTCGAACCCTGACGTGCCCGGCCGGTGCCCTTCTGCCGGTACGGCTTCTTGCCGCCACCGGAGACCTCACCGCGGGTCTTCGTCGAGTGGGTGCCCTGGCGCTTGGCGGCCAACTGAGCGTTGACGACCTGGTGCATCAGAGCGATGTTGGGCTCGACGTCGAACAGCGCGGCGGGCAGCTCGATGGAGCCGTCCTTCTTGCCTGCCGGCGTCTTAACGTCAATCTTCAAAGTCATTACTTCTCGCCTCGCTTGATTGCGCTGCGGACAACCACCAGACCACCGTTGCGTCCGGGGATGGCGCCCTTGATCAACAGCACGCCGTTCTCGGCATCGACCTTGTGAACCTTGAGGTTCTGCGTGGTCACCCGGTCGTGGCCCATGCGGCCCGACATCCGGGTGCCCTTGAACACGCGGCCCGGGGTGGCGCAGCCACCGATGGAGCCGGGACGACGGTGCACCGCCTGGGCACCGTGGGCAGCGCCCTGGCCGGCGAAGCCGTGACGCTTCATGGTGCCGGCGAAGCCCTTGCCCTTGCTGGTGCCGGTCACGTCGACGTAAGCACCGTCGGCGAAGATCTCGGCGGTCAGCTCCTGGCCCACCTCGTACTCGGCGGCAGCAGCCTCGTCGACCCGCAGCTCGGCCAGGTGGCGGCGCGGGTTGACACCCGCGGCGGCGTACTGACCGGTGACGGGCTTGTTGACCTTGCGCGGGCTGATCTCGCCATAGGCGAGCTGCACGGCGCTGTAGCCGTCGCGCTCGGGGGTACGGATAAGGGTCACCACGTTGGGGCCGGCCTTGACGACCGTCACCGGGACGACTTTGTTGTTCTCATCGAACACCTGCGTCATGCCCAGCTTGGTGCCCAAAATGCCTTTTCTAGCCATTTTTCTCGGGTCTCCTACTGGATGTTGACGTCGACACTGGCCGGCAGATCGATGCGCATGAGCGCGTCAACCGTCTTCGGCGTCGGGTCGAGGATGTCGATCAGTCGCTTGTGGGTGCGCATTTCGAAATGCTCCCGCGAGTCCTTGTACTTGTGCGGCGACCGAATGACGCAATACACGTTCTTCTCGGTCGGCAGCGGCACGGGGCCCACCACACTGGCACCGGTACGGGTGACCGTCTCGACGATCTTGCGCGCCGAGGCATCAATGGCCTCATGGTCGTAGGCCTTGAGCCTGATGCGGATCTTCTGTCCCGCCACGCTTCTCCTACCTCTACTTCGTTCATCGGCCGGCCGTATCGGAGCCCCGGTGAGATAACCCACCAAAACCCGTCGGGCCTGGTACCCCCGCGCGGATGCGCCGAGTATTGCCGCCGCTGTTTACCTGTCTGTGGTCCACCGGCCCCCGCGGTCGGGCGTGTCGCCCTCGCGCACATTTTCTCGCCCTGAAAATCAGCCGCGATCTAATGTTGGAACCGGATGCGCCCGTGGGGGCGCCGGTCGTATGCCCGGCCAGGAATACCCGGCTCAAGGCAACCCGAACAGTATGCCTTAGATCGGGGCGTCCTCCAAATCCGCGATCGAGCAGGTCGGAACCCGTCGACACGGCCGGGAGCAATGAGGATCCAACTCACGGATTTCCCACCGTTTCCCGACATCGGCGCGACCGGCCAGACGTGCGCCCCGCGTGAAGCGCCATGGCGGAAAATCCCGCTTCGGACCGCCGCAGCACTTCACATGCGGGCACGGAACTTACTTTTGAGTAAGGTTTGGGCATGACACAGCCCAGCGCCACCTACAAAGCATGGAAGAAGTTGTCGCCGCTACCCGGGGGAAGCTGGGCATTCTCTGCGGCGGCCATGGCCCGGGTGCCCTATTTCGCGTCGATCCTCCCCCACGTGGTCCGCATGGAGCCGGGCCTGGCCGAGGTGACCGTGCCCAAGTGGTTCTACGTCTACAACCACCTGCACACCGTGCACGCCATCGCGTCGTGCAATGCCGCCGAGATGGCGATGGGCATGTTGATGGAGGCCACCGTGCCGACGACGCACCGCTGGATTCCCAAGGCGATGAACGTGCAGTACCTCGCCAAGGCCACTACTTCACTGCGGGCCACCGCAGAGCTGGCACCGCCGGATTTCGCCACGATCACCGAGGGCACCGACGTAGTGGTTCCCGTCAGCATCACCGACCGCAACGGCGTCGAAGTGGTGCACGCCGACATCACCACGTGGGTGACGCCGGCCTAGGCAACCGAGCGTGCGCTCAGATCGCGAGTTCCGCCGAAACCACGATCTGAGCGCACGCTCGACCCGCAAACCAGGAACCCTCAGTCCAGATAGGTGCCGTGACCTTCGCGCACCAGGGCACCGTCGAACAACAGCACCTCGTTGACCAACCCACCTCGCTGATTGCGGTAGTGGATCACCAGGGCCGACTCGCCGCAGTAGGTGCCGAGCACCTCGAAATGCAGGTCCGGCATGCCGGCCAATGCCGTCGTCCAGTAGTGCCGCAACGCGTCCTTACCGCGCACCACGCCCCCGGTCTCGGGCAGCACGCGCGCGGCGACCGGGGAACTGAACACCACGTCGTCGTGGAAATGCGCCAGCACCGCATCCACGTCGTGCGCGTTCCACGCAGCCACCCACTCTCGAGCGAAGGCCTGCGGATCCGGTGTTGCCATCGAGGTCACTTCTCCTTCAGCCCCGCCCAGAACGGGCATTGATGAACATGCGCGTAGTCATTGTCGACGCGACTGCCGTCGGCCTGCAACGACATTCGGGCGGGCGTCCCCGCGCCGTCGAACTCGGGCCAGCCGGGCTGACCCTCGACGGCGGGATCACCGGTGCGCACGAAAGCGCTCCAGTAGCCGATCATCTGGTCCGAGAGCTGTTGCTGCGCCGGGCTCAACGGCGGCGCTCCGCCGACATCGAACAGGTAGCGAAGCTCCAGTGAGTGACTGGCCCCGACCGGGAAGGGCAGGGTCCGCATGACCTCGGGTGCGGGCGCGGCGCGGTCATTGAACTCGTAGGCGTACACGGGACCGGTGCCGGACAGCTCACCGGCGATCCGGTCCGACACACAGGCGAAGGCACCGTCGGTGACGGCCGCCGAATACGCCTGCGCCACACCGCCGTACCGATCGATCGGATAGTGCGCTGCCACCGCTGCGGCATCGGCACCGAACGTCTCGGCCAGCAGCCGCGGGTAGTCGGCCGCGACGTAACGCTGCCCGAGCCGCAGATAGCGCAACGCCACGAAGAGCGTGAACTCGTCGCGGGTGGTGCCGATCAGGATCGGCACCGGTTCGGCCCGGCCTGCGCCGAAGGCCGCCAGCGGCGCCTGCGGAATCGCGGCCGATCCGGTGACCGGGCCCGTCAGCTCATCACTGCCGATATTGAAGTACCACACCGGTTTCCGCAGCCCATCCACCGGCAGCGCCCGAAGGCAGATGGCCGCGGTCGCGGGGTCGGGACAACCGGCGGATGCCGCGTACTCGAGCGAGCGGCCGGCCGCGGCAGCAAGGTCCGCCTGGGCCTGGCATGGCGCGCTCATCAGGATCGCGGCGTGGAACAACCCCGCCGATCCGGGCGACACCAGATGGTCGCACACCGACATACCGCCCGCGGATTCCCCGGCGACAGTGACCTTTTCCGGATCGCCGCCGAAGTCTGCGATGTTGTCCCGCACCCACCGAAGGGCGGCCTGCTGGTCGGCCAGGCCATAGTTGCCGACGTTGCCGTCAATCCCCAGTGCCGGGTGGGCAAGGAACCCCAGAGTGCCGAGCCGGTAATTTATCGTGACCACGACGATGTCGCCGCCCGCTGCCAGCCGCCCCGCGTCGTAGATGCCGCTGCTGCCGCCCGCGAACGCGCCGCCGTGGATCCACACCATCACGGGTCGCTTCTCCCCCGAGACCGGCGGCGTCCAGACGTTCAGGTTCAGGCAGTCCTCCGCTGTGTTGGCTCCGCGTTCGGGGTCCGAATCGGGATCCTGGATGCAGCGGGGCCCGGGCCGGGTGGCGTCACGCTCCCCCGGCCAGCCCGGAGCGGCAACCGGCGCGGCGAACCGCAACGGCCCCACCGGCGCGGCGCCGTAGGGGATGCCGGCGAACAAACGGTGGTCGGATGCCACTGTGCCGCGCAGGGTTCCGGCAGCGGTGCGAACGAGCGCCGGGTCCGGGCCCTGTACGTGTCCCTCGGTGGGCCCAAGGGGATGCGGCGGCGCCAGCGCCTGCCCGCCACCACGCACACAGCCTGCAACCAGCATCGCCAGCACTGCCAGCAACGCGATGGCGCCCCGCCCCGATCGCATGGCTGTGAGCGTACGGGCCGGATCTCCGAAATTCCCCTCCCTCACGTGGCGCCGATCACATATGGTGGAAATTGACACCCGTCAAGAACCCGTCCGGGAGGAGTCTGTATGAGCGCGCCGACGATGGATGACGCCGCGAAGGTGCTCGCCGACCCGACGGCCTATGCCGACGACGTACGCCTGCACACCGCACTGACCCATTTGCGCGCGAACAATCCGGTGGCCTGGGTGGACAACGCCCCCTACCGGCCTTTCTGGGCGATCACCAAACACGCCGACATCATGGCCGTCGAGCGGGACAACGAACTGTTCATCAGCGAGCCGCGGCCATTGCTGGCCACCGCCGCGGCCGATGACATGGCCAAGCAGCAACTCGAGGCCGGCATGGGCCTGCGCACGCTGATCCACATGGACGACCCGCACCACCGCAAGGTCCGGACCATCGGCGCAGATTGGTTCCGCCCCAAGGCAATGCGTGACCTCAAGGTCCGTGTCGACGAGCTCGCCAAGCGCTACGTCGACAAGATGCGCGACATCGGACCCGAGTGCGACTTCGTCACCGCGATCGCCGTCGACTTCCCGCTCTACGTGATCATGTCGCTGCTCGGACTGCCCGAGGAAGACTTCGCCCGCATGCACATGCTCACCCAGGAGATGTTCGGCGGCGACGACGAGGAGTACCAGCGGGGCAAGTCCCTGGAGGACGGCCTCGCGGTGTTGATGGACTTCTTCGCGTACTTCTCGGCGCTGACCGCATCGCGCCGCGCCAACCCGACCGAGGACCTGGCGTCGGCCATCGCCAACGGCACCATCGACGGGGAACCGCTGTCGGATGTCGACACCGCCTCGTACTACGTCATCGTCGCCAGCGCGGGACACGACACCACCAAGGACGCGATCTCGGGCGGCCTGCACGCCCTCATCGAGAATCCGGACCAGCTGGCCAAATTGAAGGCGCAGCCCGAGCTGATGGGCACCGCGGTCGAAGAAATGATCCGCTGGTCCACGCCGGTCAAGGAGTTCATGCGGACCGCCACGGCCGACACCGTCGTGCGCGGCACACCCATCGCCAAGGGCGACTCCGTCTACCTGGCCTACGTTTCCGGCAACCGCGATGAGGATGTTTTCGACGACCCACACCGGTTCGACGTCGCGCGGGATCCGAACAAGCACTTGGCATTCGGCTACGGCGTGCACTTCTGCCTGGGTGCAGCGCTGGCCCGGATGGAGATGAACAGCTTGTTCACCGAGCTGACGGGCCGGCTGGACTCGATCGAATTGGCCGGGACGCCAGAGCTTTCCGCCACCACATTCGTCGGCGGGCTCAAGCACCTGCCGGTTCGTTACTCGCTGCGCTGAGGCCGCTCGGGCAGTCGGTGGGTGGCCAGAAATCCGTCCACCGCGGCGCGCACGCAGCTGCTGTAGTCGAATTCCGACAGCGTGCTGAGCTTGCCCAGCACGATCGGGCCGAGCAGCAGCGCGGCCGCCTGCGTGCGATCCACCTCACCGAGCTCGGCCACGGCTTCGGGGCTGTCGAAGATCGCCTCGAACGGTGCGGCGTAGTGCTCGGCCACCCGCTCGCGCAGAGTCCGTACCTCGGCGCTGTCACCCGTCCGCCAGGGCAGTTGCTCCATGTCACCGCCCAGCGCCAACCATGACATCGCGGTGATACTGATCGGCGCCTCCGCGATCGAGTCGGCCTGCGCCTGCACCAGCGCGATCAGCCGGTCTCGCAACGAACCCTCGGCCTGCGGCATCGGCGCTGCCGGGATCAGCGCCCGAAATGCCGCTGCCAGCAAGTCATTTCCGCTCGGAAAGTGCCGGTACAACGTCGCCCTGGCCACGTTGGCGGCCCTGGTGACCGCATCGACGGTGACCGCACTGGGCCCGCCTGAGCGCAACAGCGCCGTCGCCGCCTCCAGCAGTCGGGCCCGGGACCGGGCCGGACGCGGGTCACCGCTCTCGGCAGTCATTCGCCGCACACCTCCATAAAAACAGACTTACCGTCTCGCTCCGAGACTGTTAGTCTCGAAACTTCATCGACGAAGGAGCACGACATGTCGCACACCCTCGTCGAGTCCAGCCAGGATATCGACCCGGCCATGGCCTATCTGTCGATCAGGCAGCGGTACTGGCTGCTCGCGGTGGCCTGCATGGATGTCTCGATCGTCGTCGCATCGATGGTCGCGCTGAATGCCGCGCTGCCGGACATCGCCCGCCAGACCACCGCCACGCAAGCCCAACTGACGTGGGTGATCGACGGATACACCCTGGTGCTGGCCTGCCTGCTGCTGCCGGCCGGAGCCATCGGCGACCGCTACGGCAGGCGGGGCGCGCTGTTGGCCGGCCTCGCGGTGTTCATCCTGGCCTCGGCGGCACCGATGGTGTTCGACGACCCTGCCCAACTCATCGCGGCGCGCGCGGTGGCCGGGGCCGGCGCGGCCTTCATCATGCCGGCCACACTGTCCCTGCTGACCGCTGCTTTCCCGAAGTCGGAGCGCAACAAGGCGATCGGGATCTGGGCAGGCGTCGTCGGATCAGGGGCCGTTTTCGGCTTCCTGATCACCGGTGGCCTGTTGCACTTCTGGGGTTGGCAATCGATCTTCGCCACCTTCGCGCTCGCCGGAACGGGGTTGTTCATCCTGACCTGCACCGTGCCGTCGTCACGAGACGAAGACGCCGCGTCGCTGGACTGGATCGGCGCCGTCCTGATCGGCAGCGCAGTCGCGGTCTTCGTACTCGGGGTGGTCGAGGCCCCGGTGCGCGGCTGGATGCACCCGCTGGTCTGGGGGTGCATGGGCGGCGGCATCGCCCTGGCCGCCGCGTTCGCCGTGGTCGAACTCAAACGCCCGCACCCTCTGCTGGACATCCGGCTGTTCAGACAACCCGACTTCGCCACCGGGGCGGTGGGCATCACGTTCCTGTTCTTCGCGAACTTCGGCTACTTCTTCGTCAGCATGCAATACATCCAGCTCGTCATGGGATACAGCCCGATCCAGACCGCGATTGCCCTGTGCCCCTTGATGCTTCCGGTACTCGCCCTCAGCGCCACCACCCACTGGTACCTACCCCGACTCGGGCTGCGGGTCTGCGTGTCCGCCGGCCTGCTGCTGATCGCGGCCGGCCTGATGTGCATGAGACTGCTCGAACTCGATTCCGGCTACCTCGATTACGCCTGGCCGCTGATGATCATCAGCACCGGTATCGGCATGTGCACCGCCCCGACGACATCGGCCATCATGGGGGCGGTCCCCGACGAGAACCAGGGCGTCGCATCCGCGGTCAACGACACCACCCGGGAAGTCGGCGCCGCGCTCGGCATCGCCGTGGCCGGATCGATCCTGGCCGCCAACTACCAGAATCACCTGGGGCCCAAGCTGACCGGGCTACCGGCCGAAGTGCGTGAGCCGCTCCTGAGCTCGCTGGCCGAAGCGCTTGCGGTGGCACCCCGGCTCGGCCCGCAGGGCACCGCCGTTGCGGACCTGGCCAAGCAGGCATTCCTCGATGCGACGAACTCCGCCGTGCTCGTGATGGCGGTCGTGCTGGCAGTGGCGGCGGCGTTCGTGGGCATCTGGGCACCGGGCCGCGACGGGGAACAACTGCGCGTCGTCCGCCGGATCAGGTCGCGAGGAACTCAGCAGCCCGGTGACCGATCATGGCAATGGTCGCGTGCGGGCCGCGGCTGGTAATGGCGGGCATGATCGCCCCGTCCACGACCCACAGACCCTCGACTCCCAGCACCCGGCAGGTCGGGTCGAGTACCGCGTCGGGCCCGGTCCCCATCGGCGCGGTGCCGGCCAGATGCTGCGATGTCGACCACGACGGCTCACCGACTTGCGCTGTGTGACTGACTAATTCGCGGGCCAGCTCGGCACCCCGGCGCAGCGCGTCGACATCCTCGGCGACCGTGTCATAACGGTGCTCGATGACCGGTGCCGCCGCCGGGTCCGCAGAAGCCAACCGGACCCGCCCGCGCGAGTGCGGCCGCATCAGGGCCACACCCAGGTGTGGAAGCTCGGCGGGATCATGCCCGGGACCGTGCACCATGGCCGCGAAACCAGCCGTGTACGGGCGGATCTCGATCCCGTCGGCGGTGGTGAGCACGGCCTCCAGCGGCGGCAGGTCATGGGTGGGCAACCAGGACACCGGAATCACCCATTCCGGATGGTCCACCGTGTGCATGCCGACCGGCAACCCCGCCACCACCTCGACGCCGTGCGTCTCGAGATCCGAAGGCGGCCCCACACCGGACAGCAGCAGCAGATGCGCCGATCCGATTGCACCGGAACACAGCACAATTCGATCAGCGTGCAGTATCGAACCGTCATCGCACCGCACCCCGACAGCCCGGTTCGCCCGGAACAGCACCCGATGAACCCTGGTGTCGGTGCGCAATTCGAGATTGGGCCGCTCCAGGGCCGGTATCAGATAGGCACCGCCGGGCCCGACTCTGGTGCCGCCGTTGATGTTCAACGGAACCGCCCCAACCCCGGCCGGCAGCACCGCACCGGCGTCCGAGCCGTTCAGGTCGTCGACCCACCCGAACCCGGATCTGGTGGACGCTTCGACGAATGATGCTGTGCAGCCGTCGAATTCATTAACCCGCCGAACCGTGATCGGACCGCTGTCCCCGTGCAGCGCAGTATCGAAATCCAGATCGGTCTCGATGGCCCGGAAGTGCGGCAGCACATCGCTCCAGCCCCAGCCGGGCACCGCCCAGGTGTCGAAGTCTGTGGGCAGCCCCCGACAGAAGTAGCCGCCGTTGACCGCCCCCGAACCGCCGACGACCGACCCTCGGATGATCTCGGTGTGCCGCGGCGGGTTCTCCGTCAGCACCGATGGGAAGTGGCGGACCACCGAGCTGGCCGCCCCGATCGGCAGCCGCAGGCCGTCGGTGATCTGGGCCGCCACCCGCGGATCACTGGGCGCCGGACCGGCCTCGACGACGGTGACATGACAGCGCGGATCACTGGAAAGCCGTTCAGCCAGAATTGAACCCGCGCTTCCGGCGCCGACGATCAGTACATCTGTCAATTGGGTTTTAGCTCCGCAGCTGCGGCTTGAGGGCACCCAGCTGACGTTCGCGCACCACCCCGGTCCACAAGCCGATGCCGTAGGCCAGATCGTCCAGGCGCTTGAGCAGGATGTGGGCCAGCAGGCCGACCGGTTTGGTGTCGTCGTCGACGTTGCCGCGCCGGCTCGCCCAGTCGACCACGCCGTCGAGCACCGCGGCCACCAGGACCGCGTGTCTGGCCCGCCGGAACAGCAGGGCGGCGATCAGGGCCACGGGCCAGTAGTGCCTGCAGATCGCCGAACACAGCTGCAGTGCCGCCGACCACAGCCCGCGTGCCGTGACCGCCGCGACCTCGGTGGGTTCGGTGTCGACGGTACTGAGGGAGCGGGCGATGCGCCGGCCCGTCAAGATCGCGATCACCACGGAGCCCAGATACCCGACGTAGGACCCCATGGCCAGGAACAGCCAGACCATCAACGTCCAGCCCGAGATCACCACCGGGGCGGTCTTACCCGGGTGCCGGACGCTCAACGGTGCTGCCGATGTGCCGTAGAAAGCCTTGCGGTTGAACCACTCTCGCAGATCCGTCCGGTGGTCATGTGCCACCAGCGCGATCGGCTCGTACCGCAGCCGGGCCCCGGACTCGACCAGGCGCCAGCACAGGTCGACGTCTTCACCGGACTGCATGGTCTCGTCGAAACCACCCACCGCGGACAGCGCCGAGCGTCGGCAGATGATGGCCGCGCTGGGCACGTATGACACCGGGCCGTAGGGCACCACCGGCGCCTCACGGACCCCGAGGTCCAACGACGACCGGACCGCCTCGTACCGGGCCACCACGTTGTCGGCGGTGTGCAGTCCGACGATGCGCGGCGCCACCAGGGCCACGGCCGGGTCGCAGAAGTGTCCGAGCAACGCCTCGAGCCACCCCCGCCGCGGCACCACATCGGAGTCGAGGAACGCCACGAAGTCGGTCTCCGACGCGGCCAGGCCGGTGTTGCGAGCGGCCGCCGGACCGTTGCTGCGGAGGTGCCGGAGCACCTGGACGTCGCAGTGCATGCCAGCGAACTCCGATTGCGCGACGGGAACCGCCGAGCCGTCGTCGACCACGATCACCCGCAGGCCCCGCAACGCGGCGATCAGCCGATGCAGACCGGATACGTTGTCCCGCACGGGGATAACGACCGTCACGTCGCGGTGCGACGGCCCGCTGGGCGGACGGGGGTGGGCGACCGTGGCGTCGAGCAAAGTCCGGGCGAGTTGCGCGCTCTGGGCGTCGTGCACCTCCAGGCGGCCGCCGTTGAGCATGGTCTGCGCCGTCGGCGCCAACCGCAGCAACCGGGTCGGCGACCCGCCGAGCAGGGCCGCCCCGGCCCCGAGCACCTTGACACGGCGGTCCACCTGTACGGCGAAACCGTCGGGCAGCCTCGGTCCGGTCATGTCAGCAATCCGTTCCGGTCGGGCTGCCACCGCCTGATCCGACCGCCGCAGCCGTTGACCATTTCAGCAAAGATACGCTCCCCCTCGGCAGCCGTCGCGGTGGTCGGGTCACCGAGCACCCCGACTTCGCTGACTGCAGCGATCCCGCCACTGCGCATCGCGGGCATCAGCTCGGCCAGCGGGGCGGTGTTGCCCGCGGTCAGGTCGTCGGTCCAGACATCACCGGGCGAAATATGTAGCAATACAGATGTTTCGGTATGCCCCGCGTGTGCATCCGCGCCCTCGGCGATGCACGGAACCCAGCCAACGTCGCGGCCCTCCCGGCGCAACAGGGCCACCGCAGCGACCAGCGCCTCCACATTCCCACCGTGACCATTGACGTAGACGAGTCGCGAGGCCCAGCTCGATGCGGAACGTCCGTACTCCACCAGCAACGACTGCAATGCAGCGGTGCCGATCGACACCGTGCCGGGGAACCCCTCGTGCTCGCCGCTGGCGCCGTAGGAGACGGGCGGCGCGACCATCCAGGCGCCGGCCGAGGCATCGTCGAGCTGCTCGAGGACCTCGCGCGCGACAGCCGTCGCGATACGCGTGTCGGTGTCCAGAGGCAGGTGCGGACCATGTTGCTCGGTAGAGCCCACCGGGATGATCAACATTGGCGACACGCTTCGTAGCTGTCTCGACGTTGAGTTCCCGAGCCCGCTGGGGAAAGCCACGTGCCGATCGTAGGCCGTATTCACCTACTGTGCGCCAATTGTTGGAGCACAAGCAGCAATTGATTTGCCTTAGCTTTCTCTGACACCCGCCATGAGCATCACGTACGTCTCTTCTGCCACCCCTGTCACGCCACGCCGACGACTCGCCGAGGGCCGGCGGTCAGGAGTCGGTGCGCGGCACGCCGAGGGTCCGGGTGAAGCCTTCGGGAACCAGGATGTCGTCCGGCGTCAGATCGTGGATCGAGGACTTGCCCAACCCGCGCAGCGCGGAGTCGATGCCACCGCTGAGAATGTCCAGCACGTTCTCGACGCCGGCCTGCCCGTTGGCCGCCAGGCCCCACAGGTAAGCGCGTCCGATCATCACGGCCCGGGCACCGAGCGCCACCGCCTTGACGACGTCGCTGCCGCGCCGGATCCCGCCGTCCAGCAAAACCTCGACCTGGTCCCCCACCGCGTCGGCGATGGCGGGCAGGCAGCGGATCGCTGCCGGCGTGCCGTCCAGGTTGTTGCCGCCGTGGTTCGACACCGTGATGGCCGAAACACCCGCATCCACGGCACGTTTGGCGTCGTCCACCCGAACCATGCCCTTGAGCAGGAACGGCCCGCCCCACTGCTCACGCAGCCAGGCGATGTCCTCCCAGGTCGGGGGCGGGGTCCCCATCCACTGCCCGTAGGCCTCGAAGAACGTCGGCCCCGGCTCACCGCGCCGGCCCTGGTTGGGCACGCGCAGGTCCGGCGGGCGCAGGTGCTTGCCGAAGCTCCACAGCCACCGGGGCTTGGTGAGCACCTCGGGGGACATCCGCAGCATCGTGCGCAGGTCCATTCGCTCCGGGATCTTCGGGCTACCCCAGTCGCGGCCGTGGCTGAAGCTCCAGTCGGTCGTACAGATGAGTCCGACCGCCCCGGCATCCTTGGCGCGCTGCACCCGCTCGGCGATCTCGTCGCGGGACCCGAGCCAGTAGATCTGGAAGAAGATCTTGTCGTTGACGGCGGTGACTTCTTCCATTGGCTTGCTCGCGAAGGAAGACAGCCCCATGGCGGTGCCACGTGCCGCCGCCGCGCGGGCCACGGCCACCTCACCGTCGGGATCAACCGCCTGCACACCGGTCGGCGAGATGATGACCGGCATCGAGATGTCCTGCCCCATCACGGTTGTCGCCATCTCACGCTTCTCGGTCGCACCGACCACGTGCGGCGCGAACCCGAGCTCGGCGAACGACTCCACATTGTCGGAGACCGTCACGCCCTTCTCGCTGGCAGAGATCAGCGACGAGTAGGCGGACTTGGGGAGCCGCTTCTTCGCCCGCTGCTGGGCGATGGCGACGGTCTCGAACCAGGTATCACGGGCCATGGATTACACCGGACTTTCGTTACAGGCGCGGGCGGGAGGCTTGGTCAGCAACTTGAGTGCGACCGGCCCCTGCTTGGTACCGCGGGAGTGGTCACCGCTGGGCTTGGGTTTGACGCGCTCGGCCGCCAGGGCAGGCTCGCCCCAGCCTTCGACGCACTCGGGGTCCGGTCCGTCCATCGGCAGACCGGTGAAGAACTTGGCCGCCATGCAGCCGCCACGGCAGGCGTCGTAATGACCGCAGCCGCTGCAGGCGCCGGCCGACTGCGGCTCGCGCAGCTCGCGGAACAAGGTGGAGTTCTGCCAGACGTTCTGGAAACCGTTATCCTCCAGGATGTTTCCGGCCAGGAACTTGTCGTGGATGGCGAACGGGCAGGCGTAGACGTCGCCCACCGGATCGATCAGGCACACCACACGGCCGGCCCCACACAGGTTCAGCCCGGCCAGCGCGCCGGGCTCGCCGAGCCCCGACAGGTGGAAGAACGAGTCGCCGGTCAGCACCCGCTCACCGTGGGCAACCAACCAGTTGTACAGCTGGCGCTGCTGGTCCGCGGTCGGGTGCAGCTCGTCCCAGACGTCGGCACCGCGGCCCGACGGGCGCAGCCGGGTGATCCGCAACGTGGCCCCGTAACGGTCGGCCAGCGCCTTGAACTCGTCGAGCTGGTCGACGTTGTGGCGGGTCACCACAACCGAGATCTTGGCATCGGAAAAGCCCGCGGCGGCAAGGTTTTCCAGCGCACGCACGGCCATGTCGAACGACCCCTTGCCGCGCACCGCGTCGTTGACCTCGGCGTTGGCTCCGTCCAGCGAGATCTGTACGTCGACGTAGTCGCTGGCGGCGAGCTTCGCGGCCACCTCCGGCGTGATACGCACACCGTTGGTGGAGAACTTGACCCCGACGTGATGCTCGGTCGCGTAGTCGACCAGTTCCCAGAAGTCCGGGCGCACAGTGGGTTCGCCACCGCCGATGTTCACGTAGAACACCTGCATGCGTTCCAGCTCGTCGATGATGTCCTTGCACTGCTCGGTGGAGAGCTCGCGCGGATCCCGCTTGCCCGAGGAGGACAGGCAGTGCACGCACGCCAGATTGCAGGCGTAGGTGAGCTCCCAGGTCAGGCAGATGGGGGCGTCGAGTCCGTGTTCGAACTGTTCGACGAGCCTCGGCACAGGGGCAACAGAAGTCATTGTGAGTTCCCGGGGATGAGCATCTTCGAGGACACCAGCACGCTCAGGGCATGCAGGTAGGGACCTTGGTCGGAATCTGCGATACCGGCCGCGCGGCACGCGGACCGGGCGTCGGGGTGATCGGCCAGAGAGTTGACCACCTCGACGACCGTCCGGTTCTTCAGAAACGACAGCTTGCGGGTTCCGAAGTGATACAGCAGGGCGCCGAACGGCTCGGGCCGCACCGCCACCTGGTGGTGCAACCGCCAGCTGACATCAGGGTCGAATACGACGCCGGTGCGCCCAGCCATATCGGCAACCTCTGCGGACACCGTCAGTAGACCCCGCACATACCGTCGATCGAGACCTCTTCGACGAGCGTCTCGGTGACGAGCTGGGTTTCGGTTTCAACCTGCGGGTTCTGATCCATGAATCGCACCTTTCCTGCAACTGTGGGTCTCGACAATTGTGACCTGAGTCGCAAGAATATGGCATCGAGTGCACAAATGGAAGGGCGGGTTTCATGCGGCAGGTATCGGGGCCCCGTGTCGGCCGGCGCCCGTCCACCACGCAGGACCACATCACCGACGTCGCCCTGGCCCTGTTCGCCAGCCGGGGCTTCGACGAGGTGAGCGTCGACGACGTGGCCAAGGCCGCCGGCATCGCGCGCCGCACGCTGTTCCGGTACTACGCCTCCAAGAACGCCATCCCCTGGGGTGACTTCGACGCCCACCTGCAACACCTGCGCGAGCTGCTCGGCTCCCTGAGCACAGAGATCCCGCTGGCCGAGGCGCTGCGCACGGCCCTGCTGTCGTTCAACACCTACGACGACCAGGAGATGGCCCAGCACCGCCGCCGCATGCGGGTGATTCTGGAAACCGCTGGATTGCAGGCATATTCGATGACCATGTACGCCGGGTGGCGCGAGGTCATCGCCGCCTACGTGGCACAGCGGATCGGCGCGGCACCCGGCGATCTGATGCCCCAGACCGCGGGCTGGCTGATGCTGGGCGTGGCACTGTCGGCGTATGAGCACTGGCTGGCCGACGAGTCGGTCGCCCTGGCCGATGCCATCGCCGCGGCGTTCGAGGTGGCGCGGCCCGGGCTGGAAGCGCTAACCCCGCGCTAGCTGGTCCCACACGCAGGCCAGTGCCGCGGGACCTCGCGGGCTGAGCGCCTCGGCGAGCACGACAGGCGCCTGCGACATGAAACGTGGTGCGCTGCCGCGATGTACGTCGGCGGCATGGACCGTGAACGGATGCACCACGAACATGTCACCGGGCCGTCCCGTGGCACGAGCCACCGGACGGTCTCGGCTGGCCTCGTCCACGAGCGTGCCGGCCTCGACGAAGTCGATCGGCTCGGGCCCCAGCACCCCGGCGACGTCGCGGTGGGAACCCACGCGGATACGCGTCGGCGCGTCGTCGGGCCCCACCTCCGACAGCAGCGTCAGCACCAGAACGGTGTGCGGGCGGCCGCTGACCGCCCATTGACCTCCTGGCAGCGGGGTGTTGGCATCGACGTGCCAGCCCCGGTCCTCGGCGGGCGGGTCGACGGGAAACCGGACCGGGATGTTGCCGAGGGCTCCGCGGGGCTGCCAACCTCCGGTTCCGCAGATCTGGTCCAGTGCATCGGCGAGCGGGGCGCTGTTCACCACCTGGCCGAACGGGCCCGCCCCGGTGAGATCGGCGGCCCACACCACCGGGCTGGTCCACGACGCCGGATCGGCAGGGGGCAATCCGATCTGCGCCCAGAGCAGATCCCTGGCCGCATCGGCGATTTCAGCCGGAGCGGCCCGCTCGACCTTGACGAACCCGTCCCGCTTGAATGCATCGACGTCCACCACGACGACCACCATGACGCACCCGGCCCGACCCGGGCCAATGATTTTCCGGCCAAAATTCTCGGCACAACACCGTCGGAGTTCGGCCCCCGGCGGCGACGATAAGGGTGTGAGCGCCGAAACTGACGCTCCGCGGGTACTGCTGAGGTGCTACGACGAGGCCCTGCCAGTGGTGTACGGCTACTTCGTACGACGCTGCGGTGACCGCGGAACCGCCGAAGACCTGACGTCGGAGACGTTCCTGGCCGCCATGGACGCGGCCCGCAGACCGTCGCCGCCGCCGATCTCGGTGCCCTGGTTGATCGGGGTCGCCAGGCACAAACTCGCCGATCACTACCGCAGGCGGCACGACCGGTTCACCGTACCCGTGGCCGAACTGCCCGAACCGGTGGATCCGGCCGACGACTGGGATGCCGAGCTGGATCGCATTGTCGCCGAATCAGTTTTGGCCCGGCTGCCCGAGCAGCACCGCACGGTCTTGGCCCTGCGCTACCTCGACGACTGCACGGTGGGTGAATGCGCCGAGCTGATCGGACGGACCGTGCACGCCACGGAGGCCCTGCTGGTGCGGGCCCGCCGCGCTTTCAGAGCCCAGTACCCGGCGCCGGAGGGAGGGACGTCGTGATCAACAGCCACGATCCGCTGGCCGTGCTGACCGGCGCGGACCATCCGGTTTCCCCCGATCCGGTGTTCGCCGCCCGGCTGCGCGCGCGGCTGGAATCGGCCCTCACCCTGCCCATCCACGCCGAAGGAGTTGACATGAGCGGAACCGACACTGCCATCGCCGAACTGAACCAGCCCGAGGCTGTGCCCGCTGCCCCGGCCGCCCCGCGGCCCGCGGCGATCCCCTATCTGGCCGTACCCGACGCCCGCGCCGCCATCGCCTGGTACGTCGACGCGCTCGGGGCCGAGCCGGTCGGAGAGCCGATCGTGATGGCCGACGGTCGCATCGGCCACGCCGAACTGGCCCTCGCCGACGGGGTGTTCTACCTGGCCGACGAGTTCCCCGAGCTGGGACTCAAAGCACCGGCACCACAGGAGAATTCGGTGAGTCTGATGCTGGACGTCCCCGACACCGACGCCGCGCTGGAACGGGCGAGAAACCTCGGCGCGCAGGTGCAGCGCGAACCGTACGAGAACTACGGCACCCGCAACGCGTCGATCATCGACCCGTCGGGTCACCGGTGGATGCTCACCGGTCCGGTGTCCCGCCCTGTCGTGCCGATCCAGCACGGAGACGTCGGCTACGTCTCGGTCTGGGCGCCCGATATCGCGCGGGCCGCCCGCTTCTACGGTCAGGTGTTGGGCTGGACCTTCGACCCGGCCACCCGCCAGGTCACCAACACCCGCCAGCACATCGGCATCTATCCGATGCCCGGCACGCCCACCCTGTTCTGCTGCTACGCCGTGACCGATCTCGACCGGGCCCGGCAGGCCATCGCCGACGCGGGCGGTGAGCCGGGCGACACCCAGGAGTTCGAGTTCGGCACCGTGCTCGATGCCGCCGATCCGGGCGGCACCGCATTCGCGGTATTCCAACCCGCCGGTGTCGTCGCGCGCCCCGAGCTCAACGGGGCTGGGCCGGGCGAACTTTCGTACCTCACCTACGAAGTGCCCGACTCGGCGGCATTCAAGGAGTTCTACGGCCGCGTGCTGTCGTGGACCTTCGAGCCCGGCCGCATCAACGACGGCTGGGGTGTGCAGGGCAGCCAGCCGATGTCGGGGATCGCCGGTAGTGCCGCGGCTGCCGTGACCGTGCCCATGTGGACGGTGGCCGATATCGACACCGCGGTCACCCGGGTCGTCGAGGCCGGCGGCACCGTGCTGCAGCAGCCGTCACGGCAGGACTACGGATTGATGGCCGAGTGCACCGACGACCAGGGCGGCCGGTTCTACCTCGGCCAGTTCTAGAGCGGAAGTCAGCCCAGGACGTCGGCGATGGGAGCGCCTGCGGCGATCTTGCCGCGGGCCTTCATCACCTTGCCGGGCATGCCGCCGCCGACCACACCGACCACGACACCGTCGCGCTCGTAGAAGGCCAGGAACTTGCGCCCGTCGTCCTCGACCACGTGCACGACGTCGTCGGCCTCGGGCTCACCCAGGCACTGGATCTTGACGTCGTACTGATCGCTCCAGAAGTACGGCACCGACACGACGGGCGAGGCCTCCTGGCCCAGGATCGCCGGCACCATGGCGCGCGCCTGATCGGCGACATTGCTCCAATGCTCAACGCGCGCTTGGTCACCCACGTGATCGCGCCACGACGCGACATCGCCGATGGCCCACACGCCCGCGGCGCTGGAGCGGCCGACCTCGTCGCACACCACGCCGTTGTCGAGCTCGATACCGGTGCCGTCGAGCCACTCGACCGCCGGGTGCGAGCCGATACCGACCACCACGAGATCGGCGTCGAGCTCAGTACCGTCACCCAGCACGACCTGCTCGACCTTGTCGGCGCCGCGAACCTCGCTCACGCCGACACCGCACCGCACGTCCACACCTTCGGCCTGGTGCAACCGGGTCACGAGCGCCCCGATCTGCTCACCGAGAACCGAGGCCAGCGGCGTCGGCTGCGGCTCCACGAGCACCACATCGACACCCAGCTTGCGCAGGCTCGCGGCCACCTCACAGCCGATGAACCCGGCCCCGACCACCACGGCGCGCTGAGCCTTTCCGGCGTGCTCGCGCAGGGCCAGGCTCTCGTCGTACGACCGCAGCACGTGGATGCCGGCCAGATCACCGAAGGACCGAATCCGCTTGGGTACCAGCCCGGTGGCGATGATGAGCTCGTCGTAGGCCACGTCGCTGCCGTCGGCCAGCTTCAACGTCTTGGCGGCGGTGTCCACCGACTGCGCGGCCGAGCCGAGCCGCAGCGTGATGTCGTTCTCGGCGTAGAACTCGGCCGGCTTGAGCGTGACGTCGTCAGTCTCGGCGCGCAGCACTTCCTTGGACAGCGGCGGCCGATCGTAGGGCAGATGGTCCTCGTCGCTGACGATGGTGATGGGGCCGGCGTACTCCGACCGACGCAACTGTTCGGCCGTCCGGGCCGCAGCCAAGCCACCGCCGACGATGACGATGCCCGCCGCTGATCCCGTTGAAGTAGTCACGTGGGGTTTTTACACGATCGGAGTCAAACGTTGTAGTGCACCCTACGTTTGCGCAGGCCGATGAGGTGCGTCACGGCTGGCCCCGCTCGATGACGTTGGTGAGCACCACGATGCTCTCGCTGCGCTCGATGCGCGCCGTCGAGCGGATGCGTTCCAGGGCTTCTTCGAGATGGCGCATGTCGCGCGCCAGCACGTGCAGGATGGCATCGGCGGTGCCGGTCACCGTTGCCGCGCTGACCACCTCGGGAATGTCGATCCACGCTGCGCGCAACTGATCCGGCGCGATGGTGCCCTGGCAGAACACCTGCACGTAGGCCTCGGTGCGCCAGCCGAGGACATTGCGGTCGATCACGGTGGTGAAGCCGCGGATCACCCCCTCGGCGACCATGCGGTCCACGCGCCGCTTCACCGCGGGCGCCGACAGGTTCACCCGCTGCCCGATCTCGGCGAACGTCGCCCTCGCGTTCTCGGTGAGCTCGGCCAGAATCCGGCCGTCGGTGTCGTCCAGACGCTCCACATCGACCTCCACGCAACAAACTGCCGCCAACACGTGATTCCTGCAATATATCTCTGCATATCACGCAACAAGATGCGATTGATTGCGCTACGGGCACTTCATATCGTCGATTCATGACGATTTTCGACGAAGTCGTGCACGGCACCGTGCCTCAAACCGGCGGGACAGTAGCGCCGACACGGACCGCGACAACTCGCCACTACGCCATGACCGCCCCCGAATACTTCACCGTCGAATACGCCATCAACCCATGGATGGACACCGCCACACCCGTGGACACCACGCTCGCCCTGGCCCAGTGGGACACGCTGCGGCGGGTGTACGCCGACCTCGGCCACACCGTCGACCTGGTGGCACCGCGCGCCGGCCTGCCCGACATGGTCTACGCCGCCAACGGCGGATTCCTGGTCGGGGACACCGCTGTGGTGGCCCGCTTCGCCTACCCGCAGCGCGCGGGCGAGGCCGACGCCTACGCCGAGTGGATGTCCGCGGCCGGGTATCGCCCGGTGCGCACCGAACACATCAACGAAGGGCAGGGCGACCTGCTGCTCGTCGGGTCGAATCTGTTGGCCGGATACGGTTTTCGCACCGACAGACGCGCCCACGACGAGATCGCGGCGGTCACCGGCCTTGACGTCACCAGCCTGGAGCTCGTCGACCCGCGCTTCTATCACCTCGACACCGCACTGGCCGTGCTCGACGAATCCACGATCGCCTACTATCCCCCGGCTTTCAGCGACGACGCCCGGAAGCGCTTGACCGAACTGTTCGGCACCGCCATCGAAGTGGGCTCGGCCGACGCGTACGTCCTCGGCCTCAACGTGGTGTCCGACGGTCGCCACGTCGTGATGCCCGCGGCCGCCACCGGATTCGCCGCGCAGCTGCGGCAAGCCGGATTCGAGCCGATCGGCGTCGATCTTTCCGAACTCCTCAAAGGCGGCGGATCCGTGAAATGCTGCACCCTGGAGCTGCACCCATGACCATGCTGGACAGTGTGGACAACCAGGCCACCCCGGATGCTGCGACCGCCTCCGCGATCGCGCGCGACGATCGCTATGTCGCCCACAACTACTCACCGCTGCCGGTGGTCGCACACAGCGCCGAGGGCGCCTGGATCACCGATGTGAGCGGCCGGCGCTACCTCGACTGCCTGGCCGCCTACTCGGCCGTCAACTTCGGCCACCGCAATCCCGAGATCATCGCCGCCGCACACGAACAACTGGACCGGCTGACCCTGGTGAGCCGCGCCTTCCATTCCGATCGACTCGGGCCGTTCGCGCAGGCCCTGGCCGAGTTGTGCGGCAAGGACATGGTGCTGCCGATGAACAGCGGCGCCGAAGCCGTCGAGAGCGGCATCAAGGTGGCCCGCAAATGGGCGACCGACGTCAAGGGCGTGCCCGCGGGAGAATCCAATATCGTGGTGGCGCAGAACAACTTCCACGGGCGCACCACCACGATCATCAGCTTCTCCGACGACGAGACCGCGCGCCGGGGCTTCGGGCCGTACACGCCGGGATTCCGGTCGGTGCCGTTCGGCGACCATCGGGCGCTCGCCGAGGCGGTCGACGCGAACACCGCCGCCGTGCTGATCGAGCCCATCCAGGGCGAGGCCGGCATCATCGTCCCGCCCGCCGACTACCTGCCCCGGGTCCGCGACATCTGCAGCCGCAACCACGTGCTGATGATCGCCGACGAGATCCAGTCCGGCCTGGCCCGCACCGGGCGCACCTTCGCCTGCGAACACTGGGGTGTGGTTCCAGACGTCTACCTGCTCGGCAAGGCTCTGGGCGGCGGCGTGGTACCGCTGTCCGCGGTGGTGGCCGACCGCGACATCCTCGGCGTGCTGCACCCCGGCGAGCACGGTTCCACCTTCGGCGGCAACCCACTGGCCGCGGCCATCGGCACCACGGTTGTCGGCATGCTGCGCCGTGGCGAATACCAGCTCCGGTCAACCCAACTCGGCGAGCACCTGCACAAGCGGCTCACCGGACTGATCGGGCACGGGGTGACCGCGGTTCGCGGCATGGGCCTGTGGGCCGGCGTGGACATCGACCCGGACCTGGGCACCGGCAAGCAGTTCGGCCTGGCCTTGGCCGAACGCGGTGTGCTGGTGAAGGACACCCACGGCTCGACCCTGCGGTTCGCCCCACCGCTGGTGGTGACCGCCGACGAGCTCGACTGGGCTGTTGACCAATTCGCTGACACCCTGACCGAGGCGCGCCGATAATCGGTTGATCCGGCACCAAGGAGGCACCATGTCCGCCCCAGCCAACAACTTGACCGGCCAGATGCTGCGGCGAAGGCCGGTTTTCGGAGCGCCGGTCGCCCACGGCGCGTCCGACCACCTCCGACGAAGTATCGGCACGTTCCAACTCACCTTGTTCGGCGTCGGTGCCACGGTCGGCACCGGCATCTTCATCGTGCTGCAGCAGGCCGTCCCCAAAGCAGGTCCGGCGGTGCTGGTGTCGTTCGTGGTGGCCGGTATCGCTGCCGGGCTGTCGGCGATCTGTTACGCGGAAATGGCCGCAGCCGTACCGGTTTCGGGGTCCACCTATTCCTACGCCTACACCACGATGGGCGAATTCATCGCCATGGGCGTCGCGGCGTGCCTGCTGCTGGAGTACGGCGTCTCCATGTCGGCCACCGCGATCGGCTGGAGCGGCTATCTGAATCAGCTGCTGGACAACTGGTTCGGCTGGCGCTTGCCGCACGCGCTGTCCGCCGCCCCATGGGGTGACAACCCCGGCCTGATCAACCTGCCGGCAACCGTCCTGATCATCATGTGCGCGCTACTGCTGATCCGCGGCGCCAGCGAGTCCGCGGCGGTCAACACCGTCATGGTGATCCTCAAACTCGCGGTGCTCGCCATGTTCGTGGCCATTGCGTTCACCGCGTTCACCACGGACCATTTCGCCGGATTCTGGGACAAGGGCTTCGCCGGGATCACCGCCGCCGCCAGCACCATCTTCTTCACGTTCATCGGCCTGGATGCCGTCTCCACCGCGGGCGACGAGGTGAAGAACCCGCAGAAGACCATGCCGCGGGCGATCCTCGGCGCACTCGTCGTCGTCACCAGCATCTACATCCTGGTCGCATTCGCAGGCCTGGGAACCCAGTCCGCCGACGAGTTCGGTTCCGACGAACAGTCCGAAGCCGGGCTGTCGGTGATGCTCACCAACATCCTGCACGGGCAGACCTGGGCCAGCAGCATCCTCGCTTTCGGTGCGGTGATCTCGATCTTCTCGGTGACCCTTGTGGTGATGTACGGCCAGACCCGCATCCTGTTCGCCATGGGGCGCGACGGCCTGCTGCCGCCGATGTTCGCAAAAGTGAACCCGCGCACCATGACTCCGGTGAACAACACCATCGTCGTCGCGGCGGTCACCGGCACCCTGGCCGGATTCGTGCCGCTGGACTACCTGTGGGACCTGGTCTCGATCGGCACCCTGGTGGCGTTCATCGTGGTGTCCATCGGTGTGATCATCCTGCGGGTGCGGGAGCCGGACCTGCCGCGGTCCTTCAAGGTTCCCGGCTACCCGGTGACACCGATCCTGTCCGTGCTGGCCTGCGGGTTCGTGCTGTGGGGCCTGCCGCGCATCACCTGGCTGTGGTTCAGCATCTGGGTAGCCCTCGTCCTGGCGTTCTACCTGTTGTGGAGCCGGCATCACAGTGCCCTCAACGACGGCGGCGACGGCTACATCCCTGGCGCGGCCGCCGGTGAGGACGACGTCATGACCACCCCGGGAGCCGAGGAGAACCGATGACCGTCGTGGTCGGGTACCTCGCAGGCAAGGGCGGGGCGTCGGCACTGCACCTCGCGGTCGGTGCAGCCCACACCTTGAACACCTCGCTGGCGGTGGCCACCGTCGTCCCGCGGCCGTGGCTTACGCCATCGCCCGCCCGCGTCGACGCCGAATATGCCGAGTACGCAGCCCAGTTGGCAGCGTCGTCGGCCGAGCAGGCACGCCAGCACGTGGCCGCGCTCGACGACCGTCTCGACGTCAGCTTCCACAAATTCGCGCACCGGTCGGTGTCGGGCGGGCTGTTGGAGGCGGTCGCCGAACTCGACGCCGAGCTGCTCGTTCTCGGCTCGGCGTCCGAGGGTCAGCTGGGCCAGGTGGTGGTGGGCTCGACCGCGGATCGGCTGCTGCACTCCTGCCCGGTCCCGTTGGCGATCAGCCCCCGCGGTTACCGGCGGCCGAAATCCGGTGCGCTGGCACGCATCACGTGCGCCTACCCCGGCACTCCCGAGTCGGTTTCCGTCGTCCAGCGGGTGACCGACCTGAGCCGGCGGCTCGATACGCCCATGCGCATGGTCACTTTCGCGGTCCGGGGCCGCAACATGTATCCACCGACGGTCGGTCTGCATGCCGAGGACGCGATCCTGCAGGAGTGGGCGAAACAGGCCCAGCAGGCGATGACCCGGTTGAAGGACGACAAGATCATCGGCGACGACGTGGAACTGCAGGTCGTCACCGGCAACGACTGGAGCGAAGCCCTCGATGCCGTCGACTGGCTCGAGGGCGAGATCCTGGCGATCGGAACCTCGCCGGGCAGCGCGGTGGCCCGGGTCTTCCTGGGATCACATGGATCAAAGATCCTGCGGCACAGTCCGGTTCCGGTTCTCGTCCTCCCGGGCTGAGTCCGCCGAGCAGTCCCCCGCAAGCGGGAGGGGCCCCCAATAAAACTGCCCATTTCCGCGCGGAAATGGGCAGTTTTATGTCTGGTCGCGGGAGATCAGTACTTGAGCACGCCCCGGTCAACGGCGATCTGGCTGCCCGACAGGGTGGCCGAACCGTCGCCGGCCAGCCAGGCCACCACATCGGCAACCTCTTCGGGCGCCATGAACGCGGCGAGTCCCTCGTTCTTGCCATCGGTCACCTTGTGATACGGCATCGGGGCGAAGCTGTGCAGGAAACTCGGGAACTTGGAGAAGATCTCAGCCATGGCCTCCGGCTCGATCATCGGAGTGTCGATTGAGTAGGGATGGATCGAGTTGACCCGGATGCCGTACTCGCCCACTTCGAGTGCCAGCGTGTTGGTCAGGGCCACCAGGCCGTGCTTGGAGGCCGCGTAGTGACCATTGCCCGGGGTGGCCTTCACCCCGGCCGACGAGCTGACGATGATGATCGACCCGCCGTTGCCTGCCTCGATCATGGCGGGCACCGCGGCCCGGATGGTCCGCCAGGTGCCGTTGAGGTTGACGTCGACGACGGTGTCGAACTGTTCGGGGCTCAGCTCCCACAACCGGCCCCAGCTCAGCACCCCGGCATTGGCCACCACGATGTCGAGCCGGCCGAACTGCTCGACGCCGTCGGCCACCACCTGCTGCTGGGCCGCCAGATCTCGGATGTCGACCTCACGCGCCAGCACCTTGCGGCCCGCGGCCTCGACCGCGGCGACGGTCTCGGCCAGATCCTCCGACGTCGCGGCCGGATAGGTGATGGTGTCGTCGACCGGCCGGCACACATCGATCGCGATGATGTCGGCACCCTCGTTGGCCAATCGCACCGCATGCGCGCGCCCCTGGCCGCGTGCAGCGCCGGTGACGAATGCCACCCGGCCTTCCAGTGTTGCGTTACCTGCCGCCATGCCAGGGTCCTTTCAGTGAGTCTGGCCACAGGCTAACAGCAGAAGTAGAACGTGTTCCTGGACTCCTACCACTGAATGGGATCGCGGATGATCGGGCAGGTCATGCAGTGCCCGCCACCTCGGCCGCGGCCCAGCTCGGCACCGACGATCGTGATCACCTCTACGCCGGCCTTGCGCAGCAGAGAGTTGGTGTGGGTGTTCCGGTCGTAGGCGAACACCACCCCGGGTTCGACGGCGACCAGGTTGTTGCCGCTGTCCCACTGCTGACGCTCCGAGTCGTAGGCGGTGCCGCCGGTCTCGACGACACGAAGCTTCGGCAGGTCCAACGCGGCGGCCACCACCTCGATGAACGGTTTGGACTCCGGCACCACCTCGACGCCCGGTTCGGTATCGCTGGGCAGCAGGGTGAACGCGACGATGTTGTCGACGATCTCCGGATAGATGGTCACCACATCGCGGTCGGCGAAGGTGAACACCGTGTCCAGGTGCATGGCGGAACGTAGCTTGGGCATGCCGGCGACGATCACCTTCTCCGCGGCGCCGCTGGCGAACAGTTCGGCGGCCACCTGGGTGATGGCCTGCCGGGACGAGCGTTCGCTCATCCCGATGAGCACCACGCCATTGCCGGGGATCAGTACGTCACCACCCTCGAGAGTGGCTTGGCCCCAGGACTTTTCCGGGTCACCCCACCACACCGTCGACCCCACGTAGTCGGGATGGAACTGATAGATCGCCTTCATCAGCAAGGTTTCGTCATGCCGGGCCGGCCAGAACAGCGGGTTGAGCGTGAGCCCGCCGTAGATCCAGCAGGTGGTGTCGCGGGTGTACAGCGTGTTGGGCAGCGGCGGCATCAGATATTCGTTGACGCCGGTGTCCTCGCGGGCCAGAGCCAGGTACCCGGAGCGGACCTCGGCCGGCAGATCCCGGGTGGACAGGCCGCCGATGAGGAATTCGGTGAGTCGGCGCTCCGGGAGCGAGTCCAGGAATCCGCGGGTGTCGTCGACCAACCCGACGCCCACCTCGTTGGCCACGATCTTGCGATCCAGCAGCCACGCCTTGGCCTCGGGAAGCTCGATCGTCTCGGTGAGCAGGTTGTGCAGCTCGACGACCTCCACACCGCGGTCACGCATCTTGGACATGAAGTCGAAGTGGTCGCGCCGAGCGTTCTGCACCCACAACACGTCGTCGAACAACAGGTCGTCACAGTTGGTCGGAGTGAGCCGTTCATGGGCCAGCCCCGGTGAGCAGACCAGAACCTTACGCAGCTTCCCGACCTCGGAGTGCACGCCGTACGTGGCGGACGGATTCGACATCATCTTCCTTTCACGTTGTGTGGCACTAGATCTGGATGTGTCCGGTGAACAACCCGACGATTCCGGCCACCGCCCCGAGCAGGATGACCACGAACAACACCGCCTCGGGCGGCGTGAACAGCCGCAGGCCGCGTTCCCGGCGGGCCATCACGTACAGGACCGCGCCCGCTGCGTAGAGGATGCACGACAGGAGCAGGTGGTCGAATCCGGCGGCATAGACGAGGAACAACGTGTACACCGTCGCCAGGCCCGCCACCACGCCGTCCGCGAGCGGTGGTCTCCGGTCTCCGTAAGTCTCGCGGGTCAGCACCAGCTTCAGGGCGTAACCGGCGGCCAGGAAATAGGGAATCAACGCCAGCGCCGCGGTGAGGTCCAGCATGAAATCCAGTGCCTCGGAGGTGAACAGCAGCAGGATGAGCAGCAGCTGCACCAGACCGCCCGCCATCACCAGGGCTGTCACCGGCGCGTCGTGGCTGTTCGTGCGGGCCAGGAATCTAGGCATGTCCTCGGATTTGGCGGGGATGTAGAGGATCTCGGCGGCCATCAGGGTCCAGGCCAGATACGCACCCAGCACCGAGAGCACGACGCCCACCCGGATGAACACCGAACCCCATGGGCCCACGATCGATTCGAGCACCGAGGCCATGGACGGCTGGCTGACGTTGGCGAGTTCGGACTGAGGCAACACGCCGTAGGACACCAGGGTGACCAGAGCGAAAACAGCGAGCACGGACAGGAATCCGATGACGGTCGCCCGGCCGACGTCCTCGCGTTTCTTGGCATAACGCGAATACACACTGGCGCCCTCGATGCCCATGAACACGAACACCGTGATCAGCATCGTGCCCTTGGCCTGTTCGAAAACCGAGGCCGACGGGCCTCCTTCGGCTTTCCAGCCACCCCAGAAATTGTCGGCGAACACCCCGGCCTTGAACGCGATCAGCGCGATCACGATGAACACCACGATGGGAACGATCTTGGCAACGGTGGCAATCCGATTGATCACCGCCGCTTCCTTGACCCCGCGCAGGATCAGGAAGCAGAACAGCCACACCCCGATCGAGGAGACCAACACCGCGAGCACGGTGCTGCCGTCGCCCAGTTGCGGGAACATCGCACTGGCGGTGGCCATGATGAGCACCCAGTACGACGCATTGCCCGCACATGCCGATGCCCAGAACCCGAAAGCCGAATTGAATCCGACGTAATCGCCGAACCCGGCCTTGGCGTAGGCGAAGATCCCGGCGTCCAGATCGGGTTTGCGGGTGGCCAGCCGCTGGAATACGAATGCCAGCATCAACATTCCCGTGCCGGCGATGGTCCAGGCGATGATCGCCCCGAGCACCCCGGACTCCGCGCCGAACCGCCGCGGCAGCAGGAAGACCCCGGACCCGACCATCGATCCGACCACCATCGCGGTCAGCGTCGGCAGGCTGACCTTCTGGCCCGTCGATTCCGTCTTCGGTTCAGCCGTGGTCATATGTCGTCTTTCGCAGTGCGCTGGACGGTGCCTGAACGATCATGAATGCGGTCAACCATAGAGCACGTTCGCCAAACGGCCGGTGAACTTGCCGGACGCAAACGGTAAACGCACCAATCGGGTTGATCCTGAACCAGATCAGAGATCGGCGATGATCTGCTGCCGTTTCGAGGTGTACTCCTCCTCGCTGACGGCACCCGTCGCACGCAACGTTTCCAGTTCCTGCAGCCGCTGGGCGGTCGACGGTGCCGGCGGCGCGAGGAAGGGCGCCGACGGTGCGCCCGGCTCCGTGGTCGCCACGGGCGGAGGCGGCGCCGACTGCTGCGTCGCCGATGAGCGCTCGTGCGAAGAGTATGTGTCCGCGCGTCGCACCACCGCCTGCACCTCTTCGCGGGCCGCGGGATTGGCCCGCAGATCAACCATGCTGTTGATGCCGATGCCGTGCGCCTTGAGGATTTGCAGGATCTCCATCAGCGGGCCGGATTGACCGGTCAGGTCGTAGGTTCTGTTCTCCTCGGCGATCGTGAACGTCGCAGGCATCAGACCACTGACCAGACTGCTTCTCTCCCAGTCGATCCGGTACTCGTTGGTGGTCGGGTCGACCAGCGCGACCAACTTGCGGTTGGTGATCATGGGCAACCGCGACACCGAGGCCAGCACACGGTCCTGACTGGCGAACGGCGCAATGCCGGGCCCCGAGATCTGCAGATCCAGCTTCACCAGCGGCTGTTCGTTGATGCGGGTATTGGTCTCGTGGATACCGGTGACCTGGGCCAAGGCCAACACGCCCACCTGCTCGAGCTTCTCGTTCTGCGCGGCCGACTTCGCCCCGGCGGCGGTGAGCCCCAGCGCGATCAGGATATCGATCGCGGTGACCAACAGGCCGGTCCAGAACATCCATTTCATCATCGGGTCGCCACCGCTGGCGAAGTAGATGATCAGGAAGATCGGACCGACGATGCCGCACAACAGAACAAAGGCCTGAATGCGTAAGTACCGCAGGAAGGTGGACATCGCGGACTCCTGTCGTCGTCTCGGGCGCCATCAGATTAACGCCAGAGACCGGGCAGATCAGGAGTGAACGACTCCATCCGTACCGCCGCCCGCCTGCACCGTCTGCTGCTGCATCGGCGACGGGCCCAGCATCCGGTACAACGGCCAGGTCCACCGGTATCCACCGCTGCTCGACCGGGCGTAACTGGTGTGCACGGCGATCGCGGTGGCGGTCACCTCTTCGGCGTCCTCGTCGTAGTCGCACACCGCGTCCCCGCGATCACACACGCTGATCGTGCGGCTGCCGATCGTGGCGGGCAGCGGAGCCGGAGCGTGGGCCAGGATCGGCCAGTCCTGCGCGACACCCTTGCCGGCTCCGGTCACGGCTGTGGCCGTGCCCAGGTTCACGGTGGGGTCGGCGGGCAGCCGGTCACCGTCGGCGACCAACAGCGCGGCGGCCAGATTGGGGCTGCCCGCCAACCCGGCAAGATTGCGGTGCACCACCATCGCACCCTGCGAATAGCCGGCCAGGACGACCTTGCTGGCCGGGCATTGCTGGGTGAACGCCGCGTACTGATTCCCCAGCGCCGCGACGCCGGTGTCGACACTGCTCATGAAGCCGCCCCAGCCCAGCAGGTCCCCGTCGGCCGGTACCGGTGCCGCGGGGTACACCACGGCCTCCGCGGTGATCGTACGGCCATCCTGCTGAACCCACTGAGACAGGTCGCGCAAGGAGTTGTAGACCACCCGGCCCATGCCGTCGTCGGTCGTCGGATCGTCCCGCTCACCCGAACCGGCGACACCGATCCAGTGCAAGTCCGGGCACCCGGGACTGGCCTGCGCCATTCCCGCCGCGAATCCGACCGCCGTGCCGGCAAGAACTGCCGCTGAAGCCAGCGCCCATATCCGTCGCAACATGTTCGTCCCCAACCCGTGTAGCTCGACTATGCAATGAAGATCGTCTCAGGTACCACAGGCGTTACACCGGACCCAGCACCAACACGCCGGAAAACAAAAACGGCGCTCACCCGGAGGTGAGCGCCGCTCTTGTGTTGTGTGTAGCTAGATCACTTGATGATCTTGGTAACCCGGCCAGCGCCGACGGTACGGCCGCCCTCGCGGATCGCGAAGCGCAGGCCCTCGTCCATGGCGACGGGCTGGATCAGCTTGACGGAGATGTCGGTGTTGTCACCGGGCATCACCATCTCGGTGCCCTCGGGCAGGGTAACCACGCCGGTCACGTCCGTGGTACGGAAGTAGAACTGCGGACGGTAGTTGTTGAAGAACGGCGTGTGGCGGCCGCCCTCGTCCTTGGACAGGATGTAGACGCTGCCCTCGAACTCGGTGTGCGGGGTGGTGGTGCCGGGCTTGACCACAACCTGGCCACGCTCGACGTCCTCGCGCTTGATGCCACGAACCAGCAGACCGACGTTGTCGCCGGCCTGGCCCTGGTCGAGCAGCTTGCGGAACATTTCCACACCGGTGACGGTGGTCTTGGTCGTGGTCGGCCGGATGCCGACGATCTCGACCTCTTCGTTGACGTTGATCACGCCACGCTCGACGCGACCGGTCACCACGGTGCCACGACCGGTGATGGTGAAGACGTCCTCGACGGGCATCAGGAACGGCTTGTCGGTCTCGCGAACCGGATCCGGGATCGACTCGTCGACGGCCTCCATGAGGTCCTCAACCGACTTGACCCACTTCGGGTCGCCTTCCAGCGCCTTCAGCGCGGAGACGCGGATGACCGGGGCGTCCTCGTCGAACTCCTGGGCGGCCAGCAGTTCGCGGACCTCCATCTCGACGAGCTCGAGGAGCTCCTCGTCGTCGACCATGTCCGACTTGTTCAGGGCCACGAGGATGTAAGGCACACCCACCTGGCGGCCCAGCAGCACGTGCTCGCGGGTCTGCGGCATCGGGCCGTCGGTCGCGGCGACCACCAGGATCGCGCCGTCCATCTGGGCGGCACCGGTGATCATGTTCTTGATGTAGTCGGCGTGACCGGGGGCGTCCACGTGTGCGTAGTGGCGCTTCTCGGTCTGGTACTCAACATGCGAGATGTTGATGGTGATACCGCGCTGACGCTCTTCAGGCGCGTTGTCGATCTGGTCGAATGCGCGCGACTCGTTCAAATCGGGGTACTTGTCGTGCAGAACCTTGGTGATTGCTGCAGTGAGCGTGGTCTTGCCGTGGTCAACGTGACCGATGGTCCCGATGTTGACGTGCGGCTTCGTCCGCTCGAACTTCGCCTTCGCCACTGTGGTGTCCTCCTGGACTTGTTGGTGCTTTTACTTAAAGCAGTGTTGATGTGTTCAGTTGTGTGCCCGCGACAGTTGCCGCGACGAGCCTACTGACCCGTCGCCTTCGCGATGATCTCCTTCGCCACGTTCGCCGGAACTTCGGCGTACGAGTCGAACACCATGGAGTAGTTCGCCCGGCCCTGGGTCTTCGACCGAAGGTCGCCCACGTAGCCGAACATCTCCGACAGCGGCACCTGTGCCTTGACGACACGCGCACCGCTGCGCTCCTCCATGGCCTGGATCTGACCACGGCGGGAGTTCAAGTCGCCGATCACGTCGCCCATGTAATCCTCGGGCGTCGTGACCTCGACAGCCATGATGGGTTCGAGGATGACCGGCTGAGCCGCCTGGGCGGCCTTCTTCAGCACCTGCGAACCCGCCACCTTGAACGCCATTTCCGAGGAGTCGACCTCGTGGTAGGCGCCGTCGAGCAGCGTCACCTTCAGGTTCACCAGCGGGTAGCCGGCCAACACGCCGTACTGCATGGCGTCCTGCGCACCGGCATCCACCGACGGGATGTACTCACGCGGGATGCGACCACCGGTGACCTTGTTCTCGAACTCGTAGGTGGCACCGTCCTCGCCGATGAACGGCTCGAGGTCGATCAGCACCTTCGCGAACTGGCCGGAGCCACCCGTCTGCTTCTTGTGGGTGAACTCGACCTTCTCCACCTTGCGGCGGATGGTCTCGCGGTAGGCCACCTGCGGCTTACCGACGTTGGCCTCAACCTTGAACTCGCGACGCATGCGGTCCACCAGGATGTCCAGGTGCAGCTCGCCCATACCGCCGATGACGGTCTGGCCGGTCTCCTGGTCCAGGTGCACCTTGAAGGTCGGGTCCTCTTCGGCGAGCTTCTGGATTGCGGTGCCCAGCTTCTCCTGGTCACTCTTGGTCTTGGGCTCGATGGCCACCTCGATGACCGGATCCGGGAAGGTCATCGACTCGAGCACGACCTGCTGGTTCGGATCGCACAGGGTGTCACCGGTGGTGGTGTCCTTCAGGCCGATCACCGCGTAGATGTGACCAGCGGAGGCCGACTCGACCGGGTTCTCCTTGTTGGCGTGCATCTGGAACAGCTTGCCCAGACGCTCCTTCTTGCCCTTGGTCGCGTTGATGACCTGGGCGCCGGACTCGACCTTGCCCGAGTACACGCGGACGTAGGTGAGCTTGCCGAAGAAGGGGTGCACGGCGATCTTGAACGCGAGCGCGGCGAACGGCTCGTCGGTCGACGGCTTGCGCAGAACCTCTTCGTCCTCCTTGCCGGGGACGTGGCCCTTGACGGACTCGACATCCAGCGGCGACGGGAGGTAGTCGATCACGGCGTCCAGCATCGGCTGCACACCCTTGTTCTTGAACGCGCTGCCGCACAGCACCGGGTACAGCTCGCTGCTCACGGTCAGCTTGCGGATGGCGCCCTTGATCTCATCGATGGTGAGCTCTTCGCCGCCGAGGTACTTCTCCAGAAGCGCCTCGTCGGTCTCGGCGACCGTGTCCATGAGCTCGCTGCGGTACTCGGCGGCCTTGTCGGCCAGATCCGCGGGGATCTCGATGGTCTCGTAGCTCTCACCGAGCTTGGTCTCGCCACGCCACACCTTGGCGTTCATCTCGACCAGGTCGATGATGCCCTCGAAGTCGTTCTCGGCACCGATCGGGAGCTGGATCACCAGCGGCTTGGCGCCGAGGCGGTCCTTGATGGTCTGCACGGTGAAGTAGAAGTCCGCACCCAGCTTGTCCATCTTGTTGACGAAGCAGATCCGGGGCACGTCGTACTTGTCGGCCTGACGCCACACCTGCTCGGACTGCGGCTCAACACCCTCCTTGCCGTCGAAGACGGCAACGGCACCGTCGAGCACACGCAGGCTGCGCTCCACCTCAACGGTGAAGTCGACGTGCCCGGGGGTGTCGATGATGTTGATCTGGTTGTTGTTCCAGAAGCAGGTCACGGCTGCGGAGGTGATGGTGATACCACGCTCCTGCTCCTGCTCCATCCAGTCGGTGGTGGAGGCACCGTCGTGCGTCTCACCGATCTTGTAGTTGACGCCGGTGTAATAGAGGATGCGCTCTGTCGTCGTCGTCTTGCCGGCGTCGATGTGCGCCATGATGCCGATGTTGCGGACCTTGTTCAGGTCTGTCAGCACGTCCTGTGCCACGGAAGTCTTCCCAACTCTTTCGCTTGCTTGATTAGGTGTTCGATTGCGCGCGTACCGGCACCCGACGCTGGATGCCGGGCGCGGGTATCACCAGCGGTAGTGCGCGAAAGCCCGGTTCGCTTCGGCCATCTTGTGAGTGTCCTCACGACGCTTCACAGCGGCGCCAAGGCCGTTGCTCGCATCGAGGATCTCGTTGGCGAGGCGCTCGATCATGGTCTTCTCACGACGGGCCTTGGAGAAGCTGACCAGCCAACGCAGGGCCAGGGTGGTGGAGCGATCGGGGCGGACCTCGACCGGCACCTGGTAGGTGGCACCACCGACGCGGCGGCTGCGCACCTCGAGGGCGGGCTTGACGTTGTCGAGCGCGCGCTTGAGGGTGACGACCGGATCGGTGCCGGTCTTGTCGCGAGCCTGCTCCAGCGCACCGTAGACGATGCGCTCAGCCAGTGACTTCTTGCCGTCCAGCAGCACCTTGTTGACCAGCTGGGTGACCAGCTGCGACCCGTAGACCGGATCGTTGACCAACGGACGCTTCGGCGCGGGACCCTTGCGCGGCATCAGCTCTTCTCCTTCTTGGCGCCGTAGCGGCTACGGGCCTGCTTGCGGTTCTTGACACCCTGGGTGTCGAGCGACCCGCGGATGATCTTGTAACGGACACCGGGGAGGTCCTTCACACGACCGCCGCGCACCAGCACCATGGAGTGCTCCTGCAGGTTGTGACCCTCACCGGGGATGTAGGCGGTGACCTCAACCCCACTGGTCAGCTTGACGCGCGCGACCTTGCGAAGCGCCGAGTTCGGCTTCTTCGGGGTGGTGGTGTACACACGCGTGCACACACCGCGGCGCTGCGGGCTGCCCTTGAGAGCCGCCGTCTTGACCTTGGCGACCTTGTCGCGGCGACCCTTGCGGACCAGCTGGTTGATGGTTGGCATGTACCGGCTTTCTCTGTGTTGCTTCTTGCTGTTCTAAGTCTCTGTACTGCAGTTATCCCCCGGTCGCGTACCCCGCGTCCGGGCGTGTCGCACGTGCTTACACCGGTGGAATTCCGATGCGTGTTAGACATGCAAATTCGCCCGGCGTGCGGGCACGCTAGCGAAACACTCAGCGGCGTGCGCCTTCCGGCCAGGCACGATCTACCACAATACCAGGGCTGGCCGCGACGAACCAAACCCGCTAACGACGACCTAATCCCAGGTCAGACGCTACGACTCTGACTGCCCCATACCTGCGGCCAGTCGTCGCAGCATATCGGTGAATACCGCATCGGTGTCGATATCGTCCATAACGCCCGTCATTTCCAACAGGACGAAGCCGTGCAGGGCCGACCAGAACTGCAGTGCGGCATAGAAGGCATCCTCACCTTCCAACCCGTACGAGGTGAGCACCTCGATCACCGGCCCGGCCGCGGCCTTGGTGGCGGCCGAGTACTCCGGGTCGTCCCCACCGAAGGGCATCCGGGTGAATGCCGAGTAGCGACCGGGATGGTGATGGGCGTAGCTGCGGTAGGCACTGGCCATGACCGCCACCGCATCGTCACGGGTGCGGCCCGCGCCCACGGTGTTGAGCATCTCGATGATGTCGTCGATCACACGCATCCGAACCGTGCGTCGCAGGTCGTCGAGGCTGTCCACGTGGTTGTACAGCGACGGGCCCTTGGTGCCGAGCTGGCCGGCCAGTGCATTGATGGTCAGGGCATCCCAGCCCTCACGGTCCAGGAAGGTCAGCGCCGCGTTGACGATCGCATCACGGCTGAGCTTCGTGGTCCGCGACGGCCGCGACGGGGAACGTCGAGTTCCAGCCGCCTGTGCCTCTGGCCGAGCTGACATGTACGCACTGCCTTCGAGTCGATGTGATTGACGCCGCCGTTTGGGTCGCCGTGAAACTGTAGCCCCTCAGACAGCGCAGATCAGTTCACCCGGCCCTGACTGAGCCGGGCGAGTTTCTCGGTGACCTGGCACAGGTCAGGCAGGGTGGCCGGGTTCATCGTCTGAATCGACCACGTGATCACATCCTGGCCCTTGGCCACATAGATACTGCAGACATTCGCATCCGACGCGCGGAAGCCTTGGTTGCCGTCGATCGACAGCTCGGTGAGGGTGCGTCCGGCCCGGGTTTCAAGGGTCCGCTCGGTGTCCATGTCGCTCCCCCGGTACCACCAGGTGGAGATGCCCATACCGGCACCGAAGGTGCCCAGCACCGAGTTCTCCTGCCAGAAACACCCGGCATCGCTGACCACGGCCTTGGTGAACATCGACGAGCCGACGGCGTCGGCGATGTCGGTATCGGTGATGCCGTTGCAGTCCGCGCCGTGAAAACCGTCGCCGGACGCCGCCGGTTCGGACGGCTTCGGTGGTTCCGTCGGTCCGCACGCGGTCAGCGCGACTCCGACGACGATGCCGACCAGGCACCTCACTGCGAGGTAGCGGTGCGCCACGGTCAGAGTTCCGACTGCAGGGTGGCCGACAACAACTTCTTGGCGTCCTGGCACGGATCGCCCTTGCCGGCCTGCATGGCGCTGCCCGCGCTACGGAACTGAACCCACCAACTGATCACGCCCGACCCGGCCGCCGCGGTTGCCGAGCAGGCCGCGCCCGTCACATCGCGACGCGCCACGAACGCCTGGTGCCGCTCGACGACGACATCGGTGATCTGCGCATCCCGGCTTCGGGCCACCGCGCGCTCACGGTCCAGCGAGCCCTGCTCGAACCAGGAGAAGATCACGTCGAGCATCGCGGGTGAGCTCGCATTCGGCTCGGGGCCGAGTTGGGCCTTCCGCGACAACACGTATTGGCAGACCGCGCCGCTGTACGGGCGCACCACGTTGTCGGCGGCCAGGATCTCCTGGATCGTGCTGTCGACGAGCAGCCCGCAGCGATCATCGACGTATCCGAAACTGCGATCAGGGTCTGCGGTGTCGGCCGACGCGCGCTGGGCAGCTCCGTCGATGGTGTGCGAACACCCCGCGACGGTCACTACGGCTGTGACTGCCACGGCAGCAGCCTGAACAACACACCGACGCATTGCTGAACACGGTACCCAGCACCGAGACCGCACGCGACCCGTCGGCGAACGCCGGTCAAACTGGTCAACACTTGCCGCCGCGAGAAGTGCGCCACGTACTCTGCTCACAGCGGATCGGAAGGGGAACTCACCGTGAATTGGACAGCTGTGGGCCGCAGGATGCTTGCCGGGCTGGCAGCCGGCACCCTCGCGTTGCCGCTGGCGCTCACCGTCGGCACTCCCGGCGCGGCAGCCAAGAACGGTGACACCCACATCACCGGCCAGGGCATCGAACAAACCTTGGACTGCAACAACGCCACACTGTTCGTCAACGGAACCGGTATCCGAGTCACCGCACTGGGCACCTGCTGGGCCGTGACCGTGCAGGGGTCGTCCAACGTCGTCGTCGCCGACAACGTCATCAACGACGTCACCGTGTACGGCTACGACCAGACCGTGTTCTTCAAGAACGGCGATCCGATCATGGTCGACCGCGGCCGTGAACTGGGGATGACGAACCAGATCAGCCGCGTCCCCGCCTGATCAAATCCGAGGCAGAAAGCAGAGACACACCGTGCTCACCCGTTTCCCCCACGCCAAGTTGATCCTCGGGATCGGCGCCGCCGCAGCGGCGTTCACCCTGGCGGCCTGCGGTTCCGAAAGCTCGGACACCAGCACGCCCAGCGCCACCGCGGGAGAGTCCGGAGTCAACGTCGAGGTCGGCAACACCATCAACTACATGTCGGTCGGCACCACGACCGACATCGATTGCGCCGACGGCAAGTCGCTCACCGTCGGTGGCACCAACAACACGCTCACGGTCAAGGGCACCTGCGCCAATGTGAACATCGGCGGATCCGACAACAAGATCACCTTCGAGCGGATCGACAAGGGACTGACGATCATCGGGCTCAACAACACCGTCAGCTACGCCGCGGGCGACCCCAAGGTCACCAACACCGGCAGTAACAACAAGGTCAACAAGGGCTGATCGGCGTCAGGCCTGGCGGAACTGGATGGCTGACCTGACGCAGTTTTGAATGCTTTTGGCGCTGCGGAGGCCCCGCCCACTCGATCCCGATGCCAGATTCATGAGTTGATGTGTGCTGAGGCGCCTGTTTTCGCGCGTCGACAGGCCGCCGATCTATGAATTCATTTTCCCACGGATGCCCGCCACCTGCTGTTAGAGTCGCGCACCGTGGACCAGACAGGCACGAGCCGACCCGGTAGCTGTTTGCCTGGCCTGGACGACGCAGAACAGGCCTGCTGGCAGTTCTTTCTCGAATCCTCGACGCAGCTCGGCGAGATCCTCTATCAACGCCTGCTCGACGAGCACGACCTCACGCTGGTCGACCTGCTTCTGCTCGATGCGCTCGCCAAGTCCGACGGCGGGTCGGCCCGGATGAGCGACCTCGCCAACCGTCTGACCTTGACGCCCAGCCGCGTGACCGCACGGATCCAGCGGTTGCAGACCCGCAAGCTCGTGGGGCGCACGACCAACACGAACGACCGGAGATCCGTGCTGGCCAGCATCACCCGCGACGGCCGGGCTTGCGTGCACCGCGCGATGCACACCTATGCACGAACGGTTCGCGAGCTGTATCTGGATCGACTCTCGCGTCAACGTATGACGGCACTCGGAGACAGTTGCCGGCGGATCAACGACGACCTGCCATCGGTACGCCGGTGGTTCGACAGCGTATAGCCACCCGATAACCCCAAGGCCCACAGCGGCTTCCATGGGCGCGCATCAACGTGCGCGATAAGTCGACAATTCGGCGAGAAATTCCGCTCAGCTATCTACTGCCGTCCCAATGCCGTCGGCATCCGAGCTCATCACAGTCGGCCAAAAGCCGTGTATGGCCGAGAAGCAATGTGATACAACCTGTTTCAGCGCCGCCCGAACAATTTTGGCAGTGAAGTAAATGCTGGCCCGATTTCCTTTGCCCAACAAGGCAACCCCGTCTTGGACGTGCGTGTTCACTCAGACCATCGATTGCCGGCGGGGCAACGGAATGCCAGACATTTTGCCTAACAGCTTGACTCGATCTTTCCTCGGCTAACTTCTGACGCGGTCCAGATCACGCACAGAAGAGAGAGCCACTTGATGTACTCAGCTATTCGGTCGACGCTCACCGCCGGCATCGCGCTGGCGGGCGCCGGCGCAATCGCGGTGAGTCCGATCAGCCCGGTCACTCCCCCGCTGCCGGACGCAGCGGTTGCGACGCCTCATGCCATGACCGCGTCTGTGGAACTCACCGCCCTCGCCGACGACCTCGAAGATCCCTTCGCCACCGACCCGATCACGGCGTGGCTGAACGTATTCGAGGCCGCGTCGGATAATGCGGCACAAATCGGCGGAGAAATGGCCGCCAATCCATTTCCGATCTTTCAGCAGGTCATCGCCAACCAGTTGGGGTACGGGCAGCTTCTCGCCGACTCGGTTCAAGCCGCCGCCAACAGCTACATTCAGTTCTTCACATCGGATGAGGACTACAGGCTGAAGTACTTTGCCGGAATGGCCCTCGACTACCTCTCGTCGGGCAATGTCGCCGGCGCGGCGAGCGTTCTCAGCAATGTGGTGTTCCGCCTCTTTGCCTTTGCCAACCCGCTGATCAACACCATCCAGATCCCCTTGGGGATGGGCCGGAACATCGTGAACGCCCTCTCCGCGGTGCCAGATCTATTGATGCCCCTGGGCCTGGGAGCGCTGAATCCGGTCGAGGGTGTGATCAACGTGCTCGGAGACAGCGCCCAAAGAGTTCTCGACGCCGTCGATGCCGGCGATCCGGGTGCGGCGCTCACCTCGCTCATCAATACTCCAGCCGTCCTCACCGGCGCGATTCTGAACGGGTACTACAACGGTATCGCGGCAGGGACATCCGGTCTGCTCAGCGCATCGGCAGCCGTGCTCAACAGGGGCGCTCTCGAAAGCGTGCTGGTCACCGTGCCGCAGGCGATCGCGACGGCCATCGGCTGGCAAAAGCCCAGCACGGAGCCGGCACCGGCGACCAGCGCGCTGGACGAATCGACTGCGCAAACCGATGTCACGACCGACACACACACCGACTCGACATTGGTTCAGCGCAAGGCACCCGCGGCAACCGCAGTCGTGAGCCGACCGGTTGCCGACCTCACCCGGGGCGTCGACCGCATCGCGGACTCCACCGCCGCGGCGGTCAAGACCGTCGCACTGTCCATCGCACCAGAACGCACGGTGACCGACACCCAAACGGAAGACACCCCAACCGAAAACGACGGTGCTGAGCCGGGATACACGTCGGCCAAGGCCAGCCGTGATACCAATGCATCGAGTGCAGCGGCCAAACGGGTCGTCGGCGCAGCGAAGAGCACCGCGAAGGCGCACCGCAACACGGCCAAGCACGCGGCGAAACCCCGCAGCAGCGGCACCAAGCAACGTGTCCGTGGCGAGCACAGCGGGTAGCCCCCGGCCCGCGCAACGCGCGCAAGGCGCTCGGCAGGAGACATCCCACCGAGCGCCTTGGCTCCGGTCTGCGAAACCTACGCGCTCGCGCCGTGGCGACCGGCGCCCCCGGCGAACCGGCCGGCACCGTGGGCAGCCTCCTCCGCCACCCGGGAGATGCTGGCGAACTCGAATTCCATTGCCGCCTCCTCGGATTCGCCCCACTGATGCAACGCCGAAAGCCGGTCGGCCCGTAGGCACTGCTGGGGCAGCCGGGACAGTTCGGCGGCCAGTTCCTCGGCATGTTCGCGGGCCCGACCTGTGGGCACCACCCGGTTGGCCAGGCCGATCGCGTGAGCTTCGGCGGCGTCCACGGCACGGCCGGTCAGGATCAGGTCCATGGCGCGGCTCTGCCCGATCAGCCGGGGCAGCCGCACGGTGCCGCCGTCGATCAACGGCACTCCCCACCGGCGGCAGAACACCCCCATCACGGCGTCCTCGTCGACCACGCGCAGGTCACACCACAGCGCCAGCTCCAATCCACCGGCCACCGCATGCCCGCTGATCGCGGCGATCACCGGCTTGGACAACACCATCCGGCTCGGCCCCATGGGACCGGGCCCGGCAGCATCGAGCCGGTTCATCTCCGGTGTGCCGAAGGCCTTGAGATCGGCTCCGGCACAGAATGTTCCACCGGCCCCGGTCAGCACCGCGACGGCGGCGTCGTCATCGGCGTCGAACTGCTCGAAGGCCGCGAACAGCGCCGCGGCGGTGGGACCGTCGACGGCGTTGCGCGCGTGCGGCCGGTCGATGATGACCGTGGTCACCGGTCCGTTGCGCTCCACCCGCACAGCTTCGGTCATGTCGCCTCCATGAGTTCATCGCGATCTCGCCGCTCGACGAGCTCGGTGGCAAAGTCGTTGTATGCCTTGCGTAGTTGGGGCCCTGGCCAGTTCCCGGGCAGCAGCTCGTCGGGCAGTACCGGGTCTGCCAGCAGGTGACGCACGATGCCTGCGGCCGCGACGAATCGGCCCGGAACGTCCGTCGCGGCGGCCATCTCCGCCAGCAGCTGCTCGCCCGTGTGCCGCCAGCCGGGCAGATCCCACAGCGCGGTGGCCAGACCGGCCGGATCGTCGTCCCGGGTGCGCAGCAGCCGCACTCGGCCGGTGATCTCCTCCGGCAACACCTGGTCGAGGTTGTCCGGCCGCATCCACACCCCCTCGCGCAGTTCGCCGAAGCGGTACTGCTGCAGCGTGTTCCGCAGGGACGCCCGGGTGCGGGCATCGGTACCGACACTGGTGATGACGAGGGTCAGCCACTGCCCGTCGTACTCGCGAAGCCGCGGATCGATCGCGTCGTCCTGGCGTCGCTGGCGGGTCAGCAGCCGGTCCGACAACCGGTAGCCGTCCTCGGAACGGACCAGGTCACCGGCGCTGACCATGCGGGTCAAGGCCACCCGCAGAGTCGGCTCTTTGATGTCGAAATCGGCTGTCAGCCGGACCAGTTCGGCCGCACTCGCCCAGGCCGGATGTGCACCCAGCAGCACGCTCAGCACGACCGAACGTGCCGTCATCCGTTTGAGCACCGGCATCTCAGACCCCGGAGGACCTGCGTCCGTAGTCACCCATCGGCTCGTCGCGGTGGCGCACCGCTTCGCGGAAGCCGTGTTCGACCGCATCGGCGACGAAGGCGTGACCTTCGGGCGTGTGCCGGGCGATGCCGTCGAACACCGTGCTGACCATCCGGCTGGTTGCGACCCCCTGCTGCAGCAGTGCGGAGTTGCAGGCCAGTTTGGCCATGATGAGCTGGTTGACGGGCATCGCGGCGATGCGTGCGACGAGCCGCTCGGTGCGCTCATCGAGGTCGTCCGGCTCGGGCGCCTCGACGGCCAGACCCCATTCGGCGGCCTGCGCGCCGGTGATGCAATCCCCGGTGAACAGAAGGCGTTTGGCGCGTTGATCCCCGAGCCGGTGCGCCCACAGGCCGGCGGCGGGAACGCCCCATACCCGCATCGGCGGGTAGCCGATCTTGGCGTCGGAGGCGGCGATCACCTGGTCGGCGTGCAATGCGATATCGGTGCCGCCGGCCACGCAGTAGCCGTGGATCTTGACCACGGTCGGCTTGTCGGCGTGCATCAGGCTGGAGAAGCCGCGGACGAAGCGGCTCATCATCTGGTAGTCGACCATCGGGTCCCACGGTTGATCCGGAAGATGGTTGACCGCCTGGGTTTTCCCGGACAGCACCGTCCCGTCGTAACGGCCTCCCCCGGCGTCGCCGGTGCCGTCGGCGTAGGCGGACAGGTCGAATCCGGCGCAGAAACCCTCACCGCGTCCGGACACCAGGATCACGTGCACGTTCGGATCCAGGTCCGCGCGCTCGACCAGGGCCTGCAGCTCCAGCGGGGTGTCCGCGACGATCGAGTTGCCTTTTTCCGGGCGGTTGAACGTGATTCGCGCGATTCGATCGGTGACCTCGTAGGTCATCGTCTTGAGCGTATCGACCGTCATCCCTTGACCAGCGCACGCTCGAGGATCGGCGCCAGGTCCAGCCCGGTCGGCAGGGTGCCGAAGGCCTGCCCCCACTGCCCGCCGAGCCTGCTGGCCAGGAAGGCCTCGGCCACCGCCGGGTGACCGTGACGCACCAGCAGCGCGCCCTGCAGGGCCAGCGAGATGTCCTCGGCGACCTTGCGACCGCGGTAGGTGATGGTCTCCAGGTCCTGCAGGTCGTTCTGCAGCGTGGTGACATGGCGGTCCAACCGGGGGTCCTGCCCGGCGGTCCGGGATAGTTCGTCGAACAACACCTCGATGCTCTCCGGCCGGGTTGCCATGGCGCGCAGGGTATCCAATGCGCTGACGTTGCCGGAACCTTCCCAGATCCCCATCAGTGGAGCCTCGCGGTACAGCCGGGGCATACCCGAATCCTCGACGTAGCCGTTGCCGCCAAGGCATTCCATCGCCTCGGCGGCGTGCGGGGTGGCCCGCTTGCAGACCCAGTACTTGCCGGCCGCCAGGCCGATCCGGCGCAGCAGCGCCTCGCGGTCGTCACCGCGGACCGCCTTGTCGGTGGCCCCGGCCATCCGCATCGCCAGCATGGTTGCCGCCTCGGCCTCCACCGCCAGGTCGGCCAGCACGTTGCGCATCAGCGGCTGATCGATCAGGTAGGCGCCGAACGCCTTTCGGTGCTGGGCATGGTGCACGGCGCGGGTCAGGCCGCTGCGCATGCTCGTGGCGCTGCCCAGCGTGCAGTCCAGGCGCGTGAGGTTGACCATCTCGATGATGGTCGGCACGCCTCGGCCCTCCTCGCCCACCAGCCAGGCGGTGGCGCCGTCGTACTCGACTTCGCTCGAGGCGTTGGCGTGGTTGCCGAGCTTGTCCTTGAGCCGCTGCAGGAACATCCGGTTGCGGCTGCCATCGGGCAGGATCCGGGGCAGGAAGAAACAGCTGAGACCGCCCGGGGCCTGCGCGAGCACCAGGAAGATGTCGCCCATCGGCGCCGACGTGAACCACTTGTGCCCGCGCAGCGAGTAGGTGCCGTCGCCGTTGGGCGTGGCTTCGGTGGTGCCGGCGCGGACGTCGGAGCCGCCCTGCTTCTCGGTCATCGACATGCCCGCCGTGATGCCGGCTTTCGTGGTCGCCAGTTTCAGTTCGGGGTCGTATACCCGACTGGTCAGCAGCGGCTCGTAGATCGCGGCCAGTTCGGGATTGAACCGCAGGGCGGGTACGACGGCGTAGGTCATCGAGATCGGGCAGACGTGCCCGGGTTCGACGGTCCACACCGACATCTTGGCGGCACGCACCACGTGGGAGCCCTCACGGTCGTCGGCCCAGGGGGCACCGTGCAGGCCGTGGGTGACGGCCACATTCATCAGCTCGTGATAGGCCGGGTCGTATTCGACCTCGTCGATCCGGTAGCCGTAGCGATCGTGGGTGTGCAGGACCGGCCGGTTCCGGTCGGCCAGCTCACCCCAGCGCTGCGCCTGGGCGCTGCCGTTGATCGCGCCGAGCTCGTGGACCTCGTCGACGCCCCACTGCCCGCCTTCGCGGATGAGAGCCTCGGCCAGCACCGGCGAGGTGGCGGGGTTGTAGTCCTCGAGGGTGGGGACCTGATTGGTGACGACGTGCGTGCCCGCGGACGCGAGGAGCGATGGATCAACAGCCATGCACCCAGTGTTACAAATTTCCGACAACCGCACAATACTTGTAATGAGCGGGCGTCAGGCCGGGTCGAGCTCCGCGGTGGCGACCGGCGTCTCGTCTACTTCGTCGCCCTCCCGCGGCCCCGTCGACCGCCGCGCCTCGTAGCGACTGAGCACGAACAGCACCACGCCCGCCAGGATCCAGCCGAGCAGGATGTCGACCACATAGTGCTCAGCCGTGTACACCAACGTGAACGCCATGATGAGCGGATACGCCACCAACAGCGGCCGCCACCCGCGGTTCACCCGGTTCCACAAGAAGGCCGCGACCGCAGCGGTGAGCCCCGCATGCAGGGACGGGATCGCCGCGACCAGGTTCACGCTGGCCTGGCCCTGATCGATCAGCGCCGTGGCGGTATGCAGATTGAGCTTGCCCCAACCGCGGGTGACGATCCTTTCGATCCAGTCGTGGGCACCGTCCCGACTGCTCTGCATCGCCCCGAGAAGTCCTCCGTCGACGGCTTCGCGCGCCGACCGGAACATGCACCCGGGCCCGGCCGGGCCTCCGTCGACGTCACCGGCACTGCACCTCGCCGCGGCCCACGGCGGGGCGGCGGGCAGCAGCGCATAGATGGCCAGCGCCGCGAACGACAGTCCGACGAACAAGCGCACGAACCGCTTCCACTCCTCCCGGTCACGCAGCCACAGCACACCCGCGACCACGTAGGGAAGGATGAAAAACGACATGTACACGGTGCTGATCACCACCTCCCACCACGGCGGGTGCAGCTGTTTCAGCCGTTCCTGCAACCACACCGTGGGCACCGTGCCGAAGAACAACCAGCGATCCGCGTCGACCTGCCAGTGCCACAAGGTGGGCCGGCCGACCAGGGTGGCCGCTCCGCGGCTCAGGTCATAAGCGGCCAGCACCACGGCGAACGGCAGCCAGTCGCGGATCACGTAGAGCATCCGTCGGCCCTGCCCGATGCTCGCGGCCAGCAGGCCGGTCGCGATGTAGAGCAGCAACAATTCCCGGTTGAACGCGAAGCCGTCGGTGACGGTGCGGTAGACGACCACCGCGGCCCACACGAGGATCGCGCCGTACCGCAGGATGCGCAGTCGACGAGCACGCGTATCGAGGCCCCATTGCGCTGGGGCTTCTTCGGTTACCGAGTCATCAACCGCGGTCACAGAGGTGACGTTAGTTCACCTTCACGTCACGATGCCGTTGAAAGCGGTTCAGCCGCCGAACGTGTTCAGCCGGCGTGCTCTCGCAGGAACGCGATGTCGTCCTTGCGTCCCGCTTCCGCGGTCTCGCAGATCACCGGCGCATCGGCCGCCTTGACGACCGCCGCCAGCAACTGCGGATCGATCTGCCCGGCACCGAAATTCGCGTGGCGGTCGGCGCCCGAACCTGCCGCGTCGCGGGAATCATTGCAGTGCACCAGGTCGATACGCCCGGTGATCGTCTTGATCCGATCCACCGCGTCGATCAACGCCTCCCCCGCCGCCCAGGCGTGGCACGTGTCGAGGCAGAAACCAATTCCCTTGTCCCCGATGTGATCCCACAACCGGGCGATGGTGTCGAAATGCCGTGCCATGGCGTGATCGCCGCCCGCGGTGTTCTCCAGGTACACCGGCACATCGGTGTTCAGCGCATCCAGGGCCTTGACCCACCGCTCGAACCCGGCGTCCATGTCATTGTCGTCGGCATGGCCGCCGTGCACGATCACCGCGGTGGCACCGATCTCGGCGGCCGCGTCGCAGGTGTCCTGCAGGATCTTGCGGGACGGAATCCTCACCCGGTTGTTGGCCGACGCCACATTGATCAGGTACGGCGCGTGCACGTACAGCGGCACCGTCGACGCCTTCAGTACCTCGGCATCCTCGCGGGGCTTGGGTTTCTTCCAGCTCTGCGGGTTGCCGAGGAAGAACTGCACCACGTCGGCGCCATCTGCGGCGGCCGCGGCCAATGGGTCGGTGTTGTCTACATGCGAGCCGATGAGCACGCCGCCAAGTCTAGAAAGTTTTTTCCGCCGAGCAGACGCGTGCACCCCCATTTTCGGCCCAAATCGGGGGTGTACACGTCTGCTCATCCGGCAAGTGACGGACGTTCCAGATACGTGAATATCCTGCTGACCAGTTCGGATGGATGCTTCCGAACATCATCGACAACTATCGTCACGGTGGTCCACCCACATTCCTGAAGTCTCGCGGCCTTGATCCGGTCGTGTTTCCAGCCGTCAGGATTCGCATGCCACTGCAAGCTGTCATACTCGGCAACCACGTTCGACCCGGGCCAGGCGAAATCGACGCGCCACAGCTTTCCGTGGAGGTCGACGATCTCGAACTGCAGCTCAGGCAGCGGCAAACCACCGTCGATGAACACCAGCCGTGCCTCGCTCTCCATCGGCGACTCGGCACGGCCGTCCGCGTGCGGCAGCAGCTCGCGGACCTTGACGATCCCGCGCCGGCCCTTCTGCTCCCGTATCGCTGCGTCGATTTCCATTGCACTGCAGGTGCCGCTACGCACAGCGGCGTCGAGCACCGCCAAGGCACGCGGCCGGCGCAGGGTCCGAGCGACTTCGACGGCTGTCCACGCCGGAGCCGTCGCCAACCGACCTTGAACCATCTTCAACGGAGCACCAACTCGTTGATGCACCATGAGATCCGGCGACGGCCTCATCCGAATCGCCGGATCGAGAATGTGCAGCCGGTCAGGGGTTTCGGTGCAGAAGCCATACATCTCTGCAGCGGTCTGCATGCAAGCGACCACCCGCGTGCCGCAAGCCAGGTCTACTGCGGCGAGTTTCGTGGCCACATCGGGCGACTGGAGCGCGTACACACCACGGCGCACCCGGATGTACGTACCAGCCCGGACAGCGACCTCTAAGGCCTTGGGAGACAGGACCGCAAGGAGCTGTCGTGTCGTGGCAACACCACCGTTGGCGGCGAACACGTCGAGCACGAAGTCGGGCGGCATGTATTGCATGGTTGCGGGCCGATGCACCCCGCGGAACCCCCGACTGGCGGGGCTGTGGATAACCCTGCCCAAGAGACGCGAAAACCCCCAAAATCCGGGGATTTTGGGGGTTTTCGCGTCTGCTCGCGCAGAAACGGTTACCGGTAGTCCGAGTATCCGTAATCGTCCAGCGGCACCGCAGCACCGGTGGCCTGGCCGAAGTCCGGGCTGTAGTACTGATCCTCGTAGGACGGGATCGTGTACGCCGCAGCGCGGGCCTCTTCGGTCGGCTGCACCTGGATGTCGCGGTAACGGGCGATGCCGGTACCGGCCGGGATCAGCTTGCCGATGATCACGTTCTCCTTCAGACCCTGCAGCTTGTCGCTGCGGCAGTTGATCGCCGCATCGGTGAGCACGCGAGTGGTCTCCTGGAACGACGCCGCCGACAGCCACGAATCCGTGGCCAGCGATGCCTTGGTGATACCCATCAGCACCGGACGTCCGGCCGCGGGCTCGCCACCCTCGGCCACGACGCGACGGTTCTCGGTCTCGAACTCGGCACGCTCGGTCAGCGAGCCGGGCAGGAACTCCGTCGCACCCGAATCGATGATCGTGACGCGACGCAGCATCTGCCGGACGATGACCTCGATGTGCTTGTCGTGGATCGACACACCCTGGGCCCGGTAGACCTCCTGGACCTCCTTGACGAGGTGGATCTGCACCTCGCGGGGGCCCTGGACACGCAGCACCTCGTGCGGATCCGCGGAGCCTTCCATCAGCTGGTCGCCGACCTCGACGTGGTCACCGTCGGACAGCACGCCTTCGGAGCCGTCCTCGTGGGTGATCACGCGCAGGCGCTGACGCTTGGAGAGCTTGTCGTAGACAACTTCCTCGCCACCGTCGTCGGGAACGATGGTGATCTTGAAGAACTTGTCGCTCTCCTCCAGCCGGACCCGGCCCGCGACGTCGGCGATGGGCGCCTTGTTCCGCGGGATACGAGCCTCGAACAGCTCCTGCACACGGGGCAGACCACCGACGATGTCGGCGCCACCGGTAACACCACCCTGGTGGAAGGTACGCATCGTCAGCTGGGTACCGGGCTCACCGATGGACTGCGCGGCGACGATACCGACGGCCTCGCCGATGTCGACCAGCTTGCCGGTGGCCATCGAACGGCCGTAGCACTTGGCACACACACCGGCGGCCGAGGCGCAGGTCAGCACGGAGCGGACCTTCACCTGCGAGATGCCGGCAGCCAGCAGCGCGTCGATGGCCGGGTCACCCAGGTCATGGCCGCGCTCGATGACGACGTTGCCGTCGGCGTCGACCGCATCGGTGGCCAGGGTCCGGGCGAACGCCGAGGTCTCGACGTGCGCATCGCGGATCAGCGAACCGTCCGCAGCGCGCTCGGCCAGCGTGACGATGATGCCGCGCTCGGTCTCACAGTCGTTCTCGCGAACGATGACGTCCTGCGACACGTCCACCAGACGACGGGTCAGGTAACCCGAGTCGGCGGTACGAAGCGCGGTGTCGGCCAGACCCTTACGAGCACCGTGGGTGTTGATGAAGTACTCCAGCACCGTCAGGCCCTCACGGAACGAGGACTTGATCGGGCGCGGGATGAACTCACCCTTCGGGTTGGTCACCAGACCCTTCATGCCTGCCAGGGTGCGGGTCTGGGTGAGGTTACCCGTGGCGCCGGACTTCACGATCGTGATGATCGGGTTGTCGGCCGGGTAGTACTCCTCCAGCGCCTTACCCACCTCTTCGGTGGCGTCCTGCCAGATCTTGACCAGGGACTCGTTGCGCTCGTTGTGGTTCAGCGCGCCGCGCTGGTACTTGCGCTCGATCGCCTCGGCCTCGGCCTCGTGCCGCTCCAGGATCTCCTGCTTCTGCGGCGGCACCAGCACGTCGGCCATCGAGACCGTGACACCCGAACGGGTGGCCCAGTGGAAGCCGGCGTCCTTGAGCTTGTCGACGGTCTGCGCCACCACGATCATCGGGAAGCGCTCGGCCAGATCGTTGATGATCCGGGCCTGGACCTTCTTGTGCATCTGCTCGTTGACGAACGGGTAGCCCTTGGGCAGCAGCTCGTTGAAGAGCACCCGGCCCAGCGTGGTGTCCGCGGTCCAGGCATCGCCCGGCTTCCAGCCGTTCTCGAACAGCTCGGCCTCGACGTTGGCCGGCGGACGCGCATCGGTCAGCCGCACCTTGATCTTGGCGCGCACCGACAGGGCACCGCGGTCCAGCGCCATGATGGCCTCGGCCGGCGAGCTGTACACACCCTGCTCCGGCGAATCCTTGCCGGCGGGCACATACTCGCCGACATCGCCGGCCACCTCGGTGGTCAGGAAGTACAGACCGGTCACCATGTCCAGACGCGGCATGGCCAGCGGCTTACCCGACGCGGGCGACAGGATGTTGTTCGACGACAGCATCAGGATGCGAGCCTCGGCCTGGGCCTCTGCCGACAGCGGCAGGTGCACGGCCATCTGGTCACCGTCGAAGTCGGCGTTGAACGCCTCACACACCAGCGGGTGCAGCTGGATGGCCTTGCCTTCCACCAGCTGCGGCTCGAAGGCCTGGATACCCAGGCGGTGCAGCGTAGGTGCACGGTTCAGCAGCACCGGGTGCTCGGCGATGACCTCTTCGAGGACATCCCACACCTGGGGACGCTGACGCTCCACCATGCGCTTGGCGCTCTTGATGTTCTGCGCGTGGTTCAGGTCGACCAGACGCTTCATCACGAACGGCTTGAACAGCTCAAGAGCCATCAGCTTCGGCAGACCGCACTGGTGCAGCTTGAGCTGCGGGCCGACCACGATGACCGAACGGCCCGAGTAGTCGACGCGCTTACCGAGCAGGTTCTGACGGAAGCGGCCCTGCTTGCCCTTGAGCAGATCGGACAGCGACTTGAGCGGACGGTTGCCCGGCCCGGTGACCGGACGGCCACGACGGCCGTTGTCGAACAGCGCGTCCACCGACTCCTGAAGCATGCGCTTCTCGTTGTTGACGATGATCTCGGGCGCACCGAGGTCGATCAGTCGCTTGAGCCGGTTGTTGCGGTTGATCACGCGGCGGTACAGGTCGTTCAGGTCGGAGGTGGCGAAACGGCCACCGTCGAGCTGAACCATCGGACGCAGCTCCGGCGGGATCACCGGGACGGCGTCGAGCACCATGCCCAGCGGGGAGTTACCCGACTGCTGGAAGGCCGCGACGACCTTCAGACGCTTGAGCGCGCGCAGCTTCTTCTGACCCTTGCCGCTGCGGATGGTCTCGCGCAGGTTCTCGGCCTCGGCCTCGATGTCGAAGTTCTCGATGAGCTTCTTGATCGACTCCGCGCCCATGGCACCGGTGAAGTACTCGCCGTAGCGGTCCTGCAGCTCGCGGTACAGCACCTCATCGACGATGAGCTGCTTGGGAGCCAGCTTGGTGAAGGTGGTCCAGATCTCGTCGAGCCGGTCCAGCTCACGCTGGGCCCGGTCACGGAGCTGACGCATCTCACGCTCGCCGCCGTCGCGCACCTTGCGGCGCACGTCGGACTTGGCGCCCTCGGCTTCGAGCTCGGCCAGGTCGGCCTCGAGCTTCTGGGCCCGGGCCTCCAGGTCGGAGTCGCGCTGATCCTCGACGGCCTTGCGCTCGACGGCCATCTCGGCCTCGAGCGTCGACAGCTCGTTGTGGCGCATCTCGTCGTCGACAGAGGTGATCACGTAGGCCGCGAAGTAGATGATCTTTTCCAGATCCTTCGGGGCCAGGTCGAGCAGGTAGCCCAACCGGGACGGAACACCCTTGAAGTACCAGATGTGCGTGACGGGTGCGGCCAGCTCGATGTGGCCCATCCGCTCACGGCGCACCTTGGCACGGGTCACCTCGACGCCGCAGCGCTCACAGATGATGCCCTTGAACCGGACGCGCTTGTACTTGCCGCAGTAGCACTCCCAGTCGCGAGTCGGTCCGAAGATCTTCTCGCAGAACAGGCCGTCCTTCTCCGGCTTCAAGGTGCGGTAGTTGATGGTCTCCGGCTTCTTGACCTCGCCGAACGACCAGTTGCGGATGTCGTCCGCAGTGGCCAGGCCGATGCGGAGTTCATCGAAGAAGTTGACGTCTAGCACGTAACTCCCTTTCCCCTTGCGGGTGTTGAAACTTGACTACTGGGCGAGATCAGGCGAGGTCTTCGACTGAAGCGGACTCGTTGCGCGACAGGTTGATTCCCAGGTTCGCGGCAGCGCGCTCCAGGTCCTCGTCGTCACCGTCACGCATCTCGATCGCAGCGCCGTCGCTGGAGAGCACCTCGACATTGAGGCACAGCGACTGCAGCTCCTTGAGCAACACCTTGAACGACTCCGGGATACCGGGTTCGGGGATGTTCTCGCCCTTGACGATCGCCTCGTACACCTTGACCCGGCCGACGGTGTCGTCGGACTTGATGGTCAGCAGCTCCTGCAGGGTGTAGGCGGCGCCGTAGGCCTGCATGGCCCAACATTCCATCTCACCGAATCGCTGGCCACCGAACTGCGCCTTACCGCCCAGCGGCTGCTGGGTGATCATCGAGTACGGGCCGGTGGAGCGGGCGTGGATCTTGTCGTCCACCAGGTGGTGCAGCTTCAGCATGTACATGTAGCCGACCGTCACCGGGTACGGGAACGGTTCGCCACTGCGGCCGTCGAACAGCGTCGCCTTGCCGTCGCTGTCCACCATGACGTCGCCGTCACGGTTGGGCAGCGTCGAGCCCAGCAGACCGGCCAGCTCCTCTTCGCGGGCACCGTCGAACACCGGGGTGCTCACGATGCTGTCGACCGGAGCCGAGTACAGCTGCTCGGGCAGCTTGGACGCCCATTCCGGGGTTCCCGCGGCGACGTCGATATTCCAGCCGGCCTTGGCCACCCACCCGAGGTGGGTTTCCAGGATCTGGCCGATGTTCATACGACGCGGCACACCGTGGGTGTTCAGGATGATGTCCACCGGGGTGCCATCGGGCAGGAACGGCATGTCCTCGACGGGCAGGATCTTGCCGATGACGCCCTTGTTGCCGTGGCGTCCGGCGAGCTTGTCGCCGTCGGAGATCTTGCGCTTCTGGGCCACGTAGACGCGGACCAGCTCGTTGACGCCGGCAGGCAGCTCGTCGTCGTCCTCGCGGGAGAACACGCGGATGCCGATGACCTTGCCGGACTCACCGTGGGGCACCTTCAGCGACGTGTCGCGAACCTCGCGGGCCTTCTCACCGAAGATGGCACGCAGCAGGCGCTCCTCAGGGGTCAGCTCGGTCTCACCCTTCGGGGTGACCTTGCCGACCAGGATGTCGCCGTCGCGGACCTCGGCGCCGATGCGGACGATGCCGCGCTCGTCGAGATCGGCCAGCACCTCATCGGAGACGTTCGGGATGTCCCGGGTGATCTCCTCGGCGCCCAGCTTGGTGTCGCGGGCATCGATCTCGTGCTCTTCGATGTGAATCGAGGTGAGCACGTCCTCTTCGACCAGGCGGTTCGAGAGGATGATCGCGTCCTCGTAGTTGTGGCCCTCCCACGGCATGATCGCCACGAGCAGGTTCTTGCCAAGGGCCATCTCACCGTTCTCGGTGCACGGACCGTCGGCGACGACCTGGCCGGCCTCGACACGCTGTCCGGCGTCCACGATCGGACGCTGGTTGGCGCAGGTGCCGTGGTTGGACCGGGCGAACTTGCGCATCCGGTAGGTGTGCCGGGAGCCGTCGTCGGCCATCACGGTGATGTAGTCGGCCGAGACCTCCTCGACGACGCCCGCCTTCTCCGAGACGACGACATCGCCCGCGTCGATCGCGGCACGCAACTCCATGCCGGTACCGACCAGCGGGGCCTCGCTGCGCACCAGCGGAACCGCCTGGCGCTGCATGTTGGCACCCATCAGGGCGCGGTTGGCGTCGTCGTGCTCGAGGAACGGGATCATGGCGGTCGCGACCGACACCATCTGGCGCGGCGAGACATCCATGTAGTCGACGTCGGACGGGGCCACGTTCTCGACCTCGCCGCCCTTACGGCGCACCATCACGCGGTCCTCGGTGAAGCGACCGTCGTTGTCGATCGGCGAGTTGGCCTGCGCCACGACGTGGCGGTCCTCCTCGTCGGCGGTCAGGTAGTCGATCTGGTCGCTGACCACACCGTCGATGACCTTGCGGTACGGCGTCTCGATGAAGCCGAACGGGTTGACCCGGGCGTACACCGACAGCGAACCGATCAGACCGATGTTCGGACCCTCAGGGGTCTCGATCGGACACATGCGGCCGTAGTGGCTGGCGTGCACGTCGCGGACCTCAAGGCCGGCACGCTCACGGGACAGACCGCCGGGGCCCAGCGCCGACAGGCGGCGCTTGTGGGTCAGACCCGACAGCGGGTTGTTCTGGTCCATGAACTGCGACAGCTGGCTGGTGCCGAAGAATTCCTTGATCGCCGCCACGACGGGACGGATGTTGATCAGGGTCTGCGGCGTGATCGCCTCGACGTCCTGGGTGGTCATGCGCTCACGCACGACGCGCTCCATGCGGGACAGGCCGACCCGGATCTGGTTCTGGATCAGCTCACCCACGGTGCGCAGACGACGGTTACCGAAGTGGTCGATGTCGTCCACCTCGACCGGGACCTCGACGCCGCCGGGGACGGTCATCGTGGTCTGGCCCTCGTGCAGACGCACCAGGTACTCGATGGTGGCGACGACGTCTTCCTCGGTGAGGGTCGACGACGTGATCGGCTGGCCGGCGTTCAGGCCCAGCTTCTTGTTGACCTTGTAGCGGCCGACGCGGGCCAGGTCGTAGCGCTTCTCCTTGAAGAACAGGTTCTCCAGCAGGGTCTGCGCGGACTCCTTGGTCGGCGGCTCGCCCGGACGCAGCTTGCGGTAGATGTCCAGCAGCGCCTCGTCGGGACCGGCGGTGCTGTCCTTCTCCAGGGTGCCCATCATGATCTCGGAGAAGCCGAAGCGCTCGGTGATCTGCTCGTTGGTCCAACCCAGCGCCTTGAGCAGCACGGTGACCGGCTGGCGGCGCTTGCGGTCGATACGCACACCGACGGTGTCGCGCTTGTCGACGTCGAACTCCAGCCACGCACCGCGGCCGGGGATCACCTTGACGCTGTGCAGCGTCTTCTCGGTGGACTTGTCGATGCTCTCGTCGAAGTACACACCGGGAGAACGCACGAGCTGGCTCACCACGACACGCTCGGTGCCGTTGATGATGAAGGTGCCCTTCTCGGTCATCATCGGGAAATCACCCATGAAGACCGTCTGGCTCTTGATCTCACCGGTGTTGTTGTTGATGAACTCGGCCGTGACGAACAGCGGGGCCGCGTACGTCATGTCCTTGTCTTTGCACTCGTCAACCGGCGCCTTGACTTCGTCGAAGCGCGGGTCGGAGAAGCTCAGCGACATCGAGCCCGAGAAATCCTCGATCGGGGAGAGCTCTTCGAGCACCTCTTCGAGGCCGCCCTTGGGGTCGGTCTCACCGCGATCGACGGCCTTCTGCCGCCATTCGTCCGAACCCACGAGCCAGTCGAAAGAATCCGTCTGAACGTCGAGCAGCCCCGGAACCTCAAGCGGTTCGCGGAGCTTGGCAAAGGAAACTCGGTTTGGTGCTCCTGGGACGGAGTTATTGGTGTTAGCGTTCGCTGTGCTCTGGCTAGAGACTGCCAAGATGCATCCTTCCAGCACCTCATGCGACTTTTGAAAAGACCACCGAGGGCCGTCCTTCTGAGCCGCGATTCTGCGTCGGTTCGGCTGGCTGTTTCCTACTTCAGCTCGTCCAGAACCCCATACGCACGGCACTAAGGACTAGGTGCTGAGCAATGCTCAGGCTAGAACACTATGTGCAGGTCAGGTGAGATGGGCAGGATGCAGCCAGCGCAACGTCCAACAATAGCGCAGAACGGCGCATTCCTCAACCACCACACATCCACTGTATGAAACGGGTAACCCGGCGCTGGCTGGCGTCCCTAAACCCGTCACACATGCTGCCCAACAGATTGGCCTGTCCGTGGCCGTCCGTCAAGAGGTGACGCGCGGTTCGGTGCGGCGAACTCTCCCCGCAACTGCAGCTCCCGCAAACGCCCGGCCGAGCGGTGGCCACGGCACGACTCACACCGCGCCGAAATGAGCGAACTGCCCTGAGGGAACAACTGCCGAACCCGCCCCAGACCGCGACATGAATCAGGCCGGACCCATGGGGCCCGGCCTGATTCATCCAAACTCAGCTCTGGTGAGGTACCTCGATGGCGCCGGTCGGCGCATCGTCCTCGACCGCGCGGTGGTGGCGCGTGGTGGGCTCGTCGCCGAACTCGTGCACCGGCAGCCTGTGCGTGCCTTCGAGGTCGTCCAGGATCGCGGCCTGCGCGGCAGGCGGCAGGGTGTGCAGGATCTCGCGGACCCTGGCCTGACGCCGGCCCACACCCTTGCGCTCGGGCATCCCGGGTGTCGCGGTGAGCTGCGGCGGCACGCCTTCGATCTCCTCCACGCCGCCGTCATGCTGACCGGCGTCCAGCATGGCCTGCTCGGCTGCCGCGGTGGCCTCGTCCTTCTCCTCGGACATACCGATCGGACCGATGCGGCGACCGTTGAGGAACTGCTTGACGACGGGCTCTTCGCTGGTCAGCAGCACCTCGCGGGGGCCGAACATGACCAGCTGCTTGCGGAACAGCATGCCGATGTTGTCGGGCACGGTACGGGCGATGTTGATGTTGTGCGTCACGATCAGCACCGTGGCGTCGATCTGCGCGTTGATGTCGATCAGCAGCTGGCTCAGGTAGGCGGTACGGACCGGGTCCAGACCGGAGTCCGGCTCGTCGCACAGGATGATCTGCGGGTCGAGCACCAGGGCGCGGGCCAGGCCGGCACGCTTGCGCATACCGCCGGAGATCTCGCCGGGGAACTTGTGGCCGTCATTCGGCATACCGACCAGGTCGAGCTTCTCCATGACGATGTTGCGGATTTCGCTCTCGCTCTTCTTCGTGTGCTCGCGCAACGGGAAGGCGGTGTTGTCATAGATGTTCATCGAGCCGAACAGCGCGCCGTCCTGGAACAGCACACCGAACAGGGTGCGGATCTCGTAGAGCTCCTTGGCCGAGCACTCGAGGATGTTCGTGCCGTCGATGACGATGGAGCCGCGCTCGGGGCGCAGCAGACCGATCAGGGACTTCAGGAACACCGACTTACCGGTACCCGACGGGCCCAGGAGCACGCTGACCTCGCCAGCGGGAATCGACATCGTGACGTCTTCCCAAATCTTTGACGATCCGAAAGATTTGCTCAGCCCCGTCACATCGATCTGGACGCCCATAAAGATCCTTCCGCCTACGGCTCACCCCGCCACCTGCTGCGGCCTGTGGCTTGAGTCACCATAGCGCACGCAGCACGGACCACACATGCATGTCTCCCAATATCCGGGAGTACCCAGGCCCTGGCCGAACCAATCCGCCCATACAAGCAAAGAACCCCCGAATCCGTGGGGATTCGGGGGTTCTTGCGGTCCGGTTTCGGACTACTTGACGGTGACGGTGGCGCCGGCAGCCTCGAGCTTGCCCTTGGCGTCCTCGGCGGCCTCCTTGGAGACCTTCTCCAGCAGCGGCTTGGGAGCGCCGTCGACCAGATCCTTGGCTTCCTTCAGGCCCAGGCCGGAGACGATCTCGCGCACGACCTTGATCACGCCGATCTTCTTGTCGCCGGCACCCTCGAGGATGACGTCGAACTCCGACTGCTCCTCGCCGGCCTCGGCGGCAGCGCCACCGGCAGCGGGGGCGGCGGCAACGGCGACCGGAGCGGCAGCGGTGACCTCGAAGACCTCTTCGAACTGCTTCACGAACTCAGAGAGCTCCAGCAGGGTCATTTCCTTGAACGCGTCGAGCAGTTCGTCGGTGGACAGCTTGGCCATGTTTATGGTCCTTCCTGATTTTTCTTACAGATGTTGGGTGGATTGTGCGGTTGCGATTGAGCAGCAGTTCAAGCGAAGCGGCTGCTACGCGGCTTCCTCGGCAGCCTTCTTTTCCTGCAGCGCCGCGGCGAGGCGGGCAACCTGAGAAGCGGGCGCGTTGAACAGGCCGGCGGCCTTCGACAGGTTGCCCTTCATGGCACCTGCCAGCTTGGCGAGCAGAACCTCGCGCGACTCGAGGTCGGCGATCTTCTCGACCTCGGCCACGGACAGCGCCTTGCCGTCCATGTAGCCGCCCTTGATGATGAGCGCCTTGTTGTCCTTGGCGAACCTCTTGATCGCCTTGGCGGCGTCAACCGGCTCACCCTTGACGAACGCGATCGCCGTGGGACCGGCGAACAGCTCGTCGAGACCTTCAATGCCTGCTTCGGACGCGGCGCGCTTCACCAGAGTGTTCTTGGCGACGGTGTACGAGGCGGAGTCGCCGAGGGAACGACGCAGCTCAGCCAGGTTCGCCACAGTCAGCCCGCGGTACTCGGTGACGACGGTGGCCGTCGACGCCTTGAACTGCTCAGCAATGTCGGCAACCGCCGTGGCTTTGTCAGCCTTGGCCATGCATGCCTCCTTGTGGTGGGTATCGGGCGCTCCACCAACTTGGGGCCGTGAAATGACGAACGCCCCGACGCAGACAGGTCGGGGCGCAGAGATATCCAGCACGAAACTGGTCTAGCCTCGTCCTCCTGCGTGGGCCGCCGGGACATTTCCCGGACCTTCAACCGATTGGCGCGAACGCTCATCGGTGACCGACGGTCTTCGGTGGAACCCGACCAGAGTAGCCGAACACCTACCAATCAGCCAAAACGGGCGCCTTCAGCACCGCGAGCATTGCTCCTATGTCAAGCGGCGGCTGGGTGTGGGTCGTTGAGGCGGGTTTGTTCGTCGGTGTGGAGTCGGTGGTAGACGGTGCGGGCGAGGCGGCGTTTGAGGCAGCGGAGGGCTTCGGTTGATGAGTCGCCGTGGGCGAGGCGTTTGCGGTAGTAGAGCTGTCCGGGGCTGTTGGCGATGCGGATCTGGGTGAGGGCGATGCGGTAGAGGGCGGCATTGAGTTGGCGGTTGCCTGAGCGTGTGAGGCGGACGCGTCCGGCGGTGTTGCCCGACCACACGGGGATGGGGGCGGTGCCGCTGTGGCGGGCGAAAGCCGCCTCGTTTTTGAACCGCTTTACGCCGGCGGTTTCGCCGACGAGTTTGGCCGCGGTCAATTCACCGCAGCCTTGAAGGGCCAGCAGTTCGGGGGCGACATCGTGGACGTGCTGGCCGATTCGAGCGGCGAGGGCGTTGACGGTGTCGGTCAGGCGGGTGATGTCGTCGAGTTCATCGCGGGCCAGCTCGGCGAGCAGTCCGTGCAGGGTGTCGAGCCAGTTGCCCAGCTCGGCACGGGTCTTGGCCCGGTCCAGGGCACCGCGTTTGGGGGTGCGGGCGGGGTCGAGTTCATGGATTCGTCCCAGCAGTCGGTTGATTGTTGAGGTCCGTTGAGCCACAAGGTCTTCGCGGCGATCCACCAGTAGTTTCAACTCCCGTGACACCTCGTCGTGGGCGGCGACGGGCAGATCGGGATACCGCAGCACTGCGTGTGCGACGGCCAGAGCGTCGATCGGATCGGACTTGCCGCGGGTGCGGGCGCAGGCTCGGGTCTGGGCCATCAGTTTGGGCGCTACCCGGACCACCCGTTGGCCCGCTGAGAGTAAGTCGCGCTCGAGGCGGGCCGAGAGATTGCGGCAATCTTCGACGCCCCAGAGCAGGTCTTGGCCGAACTGGCTGCGCGCCCACTGCAACGCCGTGTGGTGCCCGGCGGTGGTCGCGGGGACGACTTTTTCACCTAGTTTGGCGCCGGCCTCGTTGACTGCGACGAAGGTGTGGGTGCGCTTGTGTACGTCGGTGCCAACAATCACCATGGACAGTGCCTTCTTTCATCAAGAGGTGGATGAGTGAAGGTTGGGCCGGCCGGCGGACACATCTCAGTGGGGGCGGTGCCACGCTCCTATCAAGTCACGCCGGTCGGTCCTTCCCACCTGATGTCGGCAGAATGCTCGAATGCCAACCCAGACGGATGGCAGTGCGTGTTTGAGCCAGACACCAGGTGGAAAGAACCCAACCACCGCAACAGCGGCAATCACCACATTGACACTGAGTGCGTGTCTGTCCCCCGCCACGCCGTCATCAACCAGCAGTATGCGCACGCTCGCGGCCCGTCAGCGCGCGCCGGCCAGCACCAGGCAGACGAATGCGGCTGCCAACAGTCCGACCCTGACCCAATGCAGGCGGTCCCAGCGGTTGACCAGTTCGTGGAACTGCCCGGAATCCGCGCCACCGTCCCCGTCGCCGCCGAATCCCGCCGCCACGCGGTTGTTGATCGGCACCAGCGTGGTGAGGGTCAGCAGGATAACCAGCACCATCAGCACGACCGGCGTGATGAGCAACGGCCCGGGACGCAACACCGCGGCCGCGATCATCAGGGCCACCGATATCAGATACCAGAACGGCATCGCCGCCCCGAGGATCCGCGCGCCGGTGCTGCGCGCCTGTCGGTAGGCGGCGTCGGGCAGCCGCTGCAGGATCGGGTTGGTGAATGCGGCGACGCCGAACTCGACGCCGAGCAGCGGGCCGGTGACGATGATGGCGAGCATCTGCACGATTTCCTTCACATCATCGAGCCTGGTCAGTACGCTGACAAAAAACAAGGTACTGACAAATTAGTCAGCATACGGAGGTCCGGGACGATGGCGGTTTCCAAGAAGGAGGTCGGCGAGTGCCCGATCGACGCGACGCTGTCGGTCATCGACGGCCGCTGGAAGGGCACCATCCTGTGGCGGCTGGCCGACGGGCCGATGCGCACCGCCGAACTGCGCCGCAGCATTCCCGACATCACCGAGCGCATGCTCATCCGGCACCTGCACGATCTGGTCGACGCCGGGATCATCGATCGCCACGACGCGGGCACGGTGCCGCCGTGCGTGCACTATTCGATCTCCGAGTACGGCATGACCCTGGCGCCGGTGCTGGCGGCGCTGTGCGATTGGGGCCGCACCCACATGGAGATTCAGCGGACCGAGCGGGAGACCAAGAAGCGCAGTCAGCCGCGGACCAGAGCCGCCGCGCCGACCAGGCCGGCGTCCCCGCCCAGTTCGGCAGGCACCACGCGCAGCCCGCGCAGGAATTCCAGCCCGGCATAGTCGGCCAGCGCTGCCCGCAGCGGGTCCAACAGCAACGGCCCCGACTTGGCCACTCCCCCGCCGATCACCACCAGGTCCAGGTCGCACACCGCGCCCACCGAGGCGATCGTCGCCGCCACGGCACGCGCGCCGCGCCCAAATGCTTTGAGCGCCCACTCATCTCCCTGAGCCGCCGCATCGCCGAGCGCCTTGGCGTCGGTTCCGTCCCACCCATGGCGCCTGGCCCACCGCACCATGCTCGGCCCGGAGGCGATGGTCTCGACGCAGCCGTGCCCGCCGCACGTACAGGGGTCGCCGTCGTCGGGAGCGACGACGACGTGGCCGACATGTCCGGCGTTGCCGGTCCGGCCGTCATACGGCGCGCCGTCGAGTACGAGTCCACCACCGACTCCGGTCGACACCACCATGCCGAGCAGGAACTGTGCACCCCGGCCTGCGCCGCACCATTGCTCGCCGAGCGCCATGCACAGCCCGTCGCCGCCGAGCCGTACCGGCAGGCCGGTGACGTGAGCCACCCGCTCGACGATCGGGAAGTGTTGCCACTGCGTGATATTGATCGGGCTGACGGTGCCGGTGGGCAGATCGATCGGCCCGGCGGAGGCGACGCCGACGCCCGTCGCGGCCGTGCCTGCGGCCTGCATGGTCTCGCGGAGCAGTTTCTCCACGACGGCCCACACGGTCTCGGCGTCACCGTCCGGGGTCGGCAGCTGGGCCCGATGGACCAAACGCCCGTCGTGATCCACCAGCCCGACGGCGATCTTGGTGCCGCCGATGTCGAGCGCGAGGGTGACAGTCACGTGGCGCTCCTAGTGCTTGTGCGTGTTGTCCGGCTGGCGGGGATCACCGGGATGTTCATACCCGGGTGCCAGCTCCACCAGGTCCGCGCACCGCGCGTCGAGCCATTGCCGGAAAGCCTGCCTGCGCGCGGCGGCCCGGAGATGGGCGGCGATCCGATCGCGGGCCTCATCGAGGGACGGGGTGAGCGGATGCCTGCGCCATCCGTGCGACCCGGCCTGAGCCTCGGCGAAGCGCAGCGGATTGCGGGCGTGATAAGCGGCCACCTCGGCATCCGAAACCTCAACCGCGGCAGTGACATCGGCAAACAACGCGCGAGCGGTGGGCGTGCCCAGCACAGCCGCGGCGACACTGCCGATCTCCAACCGGGCGGCGGTGTCGGGCAACACCTCGTCGAGACCGGGGACATCGAGATCAGACAGTCCGCGTGCGGTGGCCTCGCCGTCGACCACCCGTTCGGCCACCACGAGTTGCGTCAGCCAGCGACGCAGCTGACGCCCCTCGCTGGTTCCTGGACGCGGCAGCGCCGAGGCCCGGTTGCCCGCTCGCAGCGCGGCTTCCCGCTCGTCGATCTCCTTGGTAGACACCGGTTTTCCGGCCACCTGCGCCGCCCACGCCACCTGGTTCATCGCACCGTGACCTTGACCGCGGGCGAGTAGATCAGGCGCCCGGCACATCCGACCCGGATCAGCGCCCACCACTGTCCCGGCTCGACCCACGACGGGGGCGCCACGTCGAACCCGATCTCTGCGGTACCACCGGCGGGAACTTCGACACCTGCGGCCGCCGGACCCATCCACTCCCACGTTCCCCACGGGCTGATCAGGTGGGCCTCGGCCGCCAGGTCGGCACGTGCGTCGGTGCCGATCGTGATCGACAGTCGCGCGGTCTCCCCGGCCTTGACGTCGACGGGCTGCGGCTCGGCCACCAGTTTGAGTACCTGGGCGCCGGGCTCGCCGACGGTGACGACGCACACGTCCTCGACGACCTGCCGCCACGACGGCGGTAGCGCCGAGCCGCCTCCGGTTACGGCGAGTTCGGCACACAACGGGTACAGGCCGGGCTCGGCATCGGGCGGGATGCTCAGCACCACATCGGTTTCCAGGTGCTCACCTGGTGGCAGCACATACGGCAGCTCCGCGGGTTGCACCTCCCACTGCGGCGGGCCGTACACCCTCACCCGCCCGTGCAGCGCGTCGTCGGTGCAATCGCTGGCCGCGGTCAGGCGCACGATGACGTCTGTACCGGGTTGCCCGACAACGCTTTCCGGATGCAAATAGGCGACGGCCGGCAGACCGCCCAGCGGTGCCGGGCCGCGATTGTGCAGCCAGTACCTGGCGTACAGCGGCTGCGCGGCCTCGGCTTCCGGCGCCAACCGCCGGTGTTCGGCACGCACGACCTCGGGCAGGTTCAGCTGGGTGGACACCGTGGCGATCTGGTAGCCGTGCAGCGTCAGGTCTGACGGCTGCTCGGGCTCGAGCTCCTCCAGGAGATTCAGGGTGGCGGCGGCGGAGAGCGTGCGCAGGCCGGACCGGAGAGTGACCTCTGTTGCACTGCCGGTGATCTCGACCAGACGCGCAGTGACACCGTCGACCGGTTCAGTGCTACGCACGCTGCCCGAAGCCAGCGGATTGCCCGTGGCCTTGAGCGCGCCGAGCTGTACGGCGCGGGCCGGTTCGATCTCCAGCAGGGATCCCCACGGGGGCAGACCGCCGCCTGCGGCGGAGTCGACGACGACCGGCTGCAGCGGCCGGTTGAACTCCGCGGCACTGGGTGCGACGCCGGCGGAGCGCCAGTCCCCCGCACCGGCGACCAGCGCGTAGTCGAATGTGTGTGTCCAGTGCTGCAGTTGGAAGTTGGATCCGTCCGGTGCCGTGCGGCGCGGCGGGTCGATCCAGGTGCCCGACGGCCACCCGGTGCACGACCGCATGAGCGACGTGTGCAGCGTGCCGTCGGGGTCGACGGCGAAGCTCGGTACCCCGCGGTTCAGCAGCGCGACGGTGCGGGCCTCGAACGGCTCGGCCGGTCCCGGGGCCCGCTGGGTGACGACGATTTCCGCGTCACCCAGGTCATCGACCACGGCGTCGAGATCGCCGGCCAGGATGAGGACCGGAAGGGTGCGCACGCCGCGCAGGTCGGCGCCGGGCACCCAGTGCTCGGTCAGCGGGGCGGCCGCGGGCACCCACACCCGGGCCGATCCGGTGGCATCGATCTGACGTTTGAGTTCATCGGTGTACGCGATGTCCGCCTCGGCGAGAACAGCTGCGGTGAACGGGTTTTCCTCCGGGCCGCCGAGCGTGAACCGGGTATCGGGCAGGTTGGAGTCCACGCTGAGGTCGCCGTATCGCGGCTTGTCGGCGGCGCTGCAGGTGGCCGTGACGCCGGCCCGCACCAGGGCGACCATCAGATCGCGCGGATTCACCCCGTCGGGGGCCACCACCTCGGCCACCGAGACCGCCCGCACCGCCGCGCCGACGCGGACCCGCACCGCCGAGGACAGCCCGAACCAGCCGTAGGCGGGGTTGTCCAGTGTCCATGGGTGTTGCGCGGCGTCCACGGCGTGCGGGGACGATCCGTCGTGCATCAGCCCGAAACCCCGGCCGATCACCGCGTCGCCGACCTCGCTCACCGGCAATGCCCCGGGGACCGGGCAGGGCCACCGCAGCCGGACCAGGCGGTCCGCGCCGACGAACTCGTCGATGACGGTGCGGCAGTCGACGCGGTCCATCCCGGACCACAGCGTGATGATCTGGGTGTAGCGCAACAGGCCTGGAATGCGACCTTGCACGATCACCCGCTGCCCCAGCGCGCTCCGATAGCTCTTCACCTCGTCGGCCGGGCCGGCCGACGAGCACACCACCGGCCCCGTGGGCAGCAGGTGCCACGGCCCTTCACCGGCCTCGGGATGGGCCGAATACTCGTCGTAGACGGCCAGTTCGTTGCCGATGCCGCCGTCGGCGATGAGCTCGCGTCCGTCGTCCACGAGCGAGCACACCCCGCCGCCGCGGGCCGCGTCGACGCGCAGCCGGTACCGGACGTTGGCGATCTCGTCCCCGGCCATCGGCTCCCAGCCGCTCGCGGTCCCGGTGACGAATCGGTAGGACCGCCAGCCCAGTGACGGCACGTCACGGGCCAACCAGCTGACCGTGGTTCCGTCATGTTCGACGAGAACCGCCACCTCGTTGCCGTCGCTGTCGAGCACTCCGCCGGAGAAGGGTTCCTGCAGGTGCACGGTGACGATGTCGGTTCGGCTGTGCGCCAGGGCATTCCACACGATGACCGATCCGTCGACCGCCTCGGACAGCAACCCGAGTGCGTTGTCCCGGGCGGTGACGCCCAGCTCCCAGGCGTCGCGCCAGCCGGTCAGCAGGTCGAGGTAGACCTGATCGGATTCCGAGCCGGTGATCGCGTCGTGGTGTGCCCCATAGGCCAGTTGCACCCAGGCCTTGGCCATGGCGGCGTGCGGGTAGTCCGCACCGCCGAGCAGACCGGCGAACACGGCGAACCGCTCGGCGTCGAGCACCGCATCCTCGGCAGCCCGGTTGGCCTGTTTGGTGTCGATGTAGGAGACGTCCTTGCCGGTGTAGATCGGGTTCATGTCGCGGGTCTGCGGGGACGGGGTGATCCCGCGCTCGTCGACTTCGGCCCGCACCGCGCTGAAGAACTCGGACGGGAGCGCACACACGAACTTCGGCCACACGTAGCGCGAATTCCAGTCGCGGTGGATCTGGGTGACCCACTTGTTGGGCGGGGTGTAGTCCGTGCCGACCGGGAGGAGCACGTTGCGGGTCAACGCAACTCGCTTGAGTTTGGTGAACAGCGTGTAGGTGGACTCTTCGGCCTCGGCCAGCGACGCCGCCGAGTCCATCCACCACCCGGCCGAATAGTGCGCGGGCATGTAGTGCGTGAGCAGTCCCCGGCCCGAGGGCGCGATCCACTCGAACTCGCTCGCGAACTGCATGCGCTCGGGGTCGCCGTCGTTCTGCATGGGTCCCCACTGGTGATGCGGCCCGCGCGCCCACGAACTGGAGGTCAGGCCGACGTCGGCAGCCATCCCCGGAAACTGCGGATCGTGCCCGAAGACGTCGAGCTGCCAGGCGGTGGCCGGGTTGGCGCCCAGCACGTCACGCTGAAAACCCATGCCCGACACGAAGTTCCGGATCGCGGTCTCGGGGCTGGTGAGGTTGGTGTTCGGCTCGTTGTAGGTGCCGCCCATGATCTCGACGCGCCCCTCGGCGAGGAACCTTCGCAGGTCGGCCCGGTCTTCGGGCCGGGCGTCCCAATAGGGCTTGAGATAGTCCACCTCGGCCAGCACGAACTTGTATTCCGGCTCGCGCCGGGCCATCTCCAGGTGGGCGGCGACCAGATCGAATCCGTTGGTCTGGCGGCACTGGCCGGGCGGGTCCTCGGTCCACACGCTGGTGTAGGCGGCCTGGGTGTTCCACCACACCGGGTCGTAGTGGAAGTGGCTGATCATGTACATCGTCCAGCCGGGTTCGGCGACGGTGAAATCGAAGTCGACGGAGTCCACGCGTGCGCGCCGGATCTCGCCGGGTACGCCGCGCTCGACATCCACCGGCACCTCGACGGTGCCGTCACCGGCGGCGGCGGTCGCCTCACCGGAGATTCCGTCTCCGGTGACCCGAACGGGCGTAAGTGAGGCGCAGTCCTGGTATCGCACCCGAACCAGCTGCCGAGGGGCGTCCTCCGGCCCGGCAAACAGCTCCGTCGTCTCCGCTGACGTGACGTGCATCTGCAAAACCCTACGACCTCAAGGCGTCGAAATGTCGACGACTAGCGCCCGATGATCCGAAATCGGCAGGTGCGGTGCGGCGCATGCGACGGCGGACAGCGCGGGGTCGTCGGTGAGGATGTGGTCGAGCTGGGTCGCCGGCGCGTCGGCGGGAAACGTCGGTGCGGCCCCGAGCGGGCGCCAGTGCACCGGCGCTCCGGAGTTCAGGTCTCCCATGAGAACCCTCGGCCCCGGAAAGCCGCTCAGATCCCGGACCAGATGGCGCAGTTGCACCCGATTCCACCCGGGCACGAACGACAGGTGGGTGTTGGCCACGGTGAGCGGGCCCAGCGGCGTGTCGATGCGGGCCACCATCGCGGCCCGGGGTTCTTCGTGGACGATCCTGAACCGGCGGATGCCCGCGACGTACATCGGGAACCGGACCGGTATCCGCGGCAGCCGCAAGACCTGCCAGTTCTCGACCGGGTAGCGGGTGAGCAGGGCGATGCCGTAGGCGGCGGTTCCGGGCTGTTCGCGTCCGGTCGCGGCCATCCAGGTGGCGCCGGGCGTTCCGGAGATCGCGGCGACGAACCGGTGGTGCACGGCGTTCATCGCGCGGGCCGCGACGGCGGTCAGGTCGGCCTTGCCCGAACGCGGCTGGTCCAGGTCCACCTCTTGCAGCGCGAGGATGTCGGCGTCGAGTTCGGCCACGGCGGCCGCCAGTCTGCCCAGGTCGACGTCGCCGTCGTGGACACTGCGTCCGTGCAGGATGTTGAAAGTGGCCAGCCGCATGGGTACTCAGTACCCATAACCGCGCCGGCCTCATCATCGACGCCCGACAGATCCGGGATCACACGTGTTCGACCGCAACGACAACCTTCGTGACGCGTTGAAGCGCGCCGCGTCGGCGTTCAAGGCGCACGGCCCGCGGTTCGCGCTGGCCGGCAGCTATGCGCTGTGGGTCTACGGGGCGCCCGAACCCGTGCACGATGTCGATTTCGTGGTGGCCGAGAGCGACGCCGAGGCGGCCGAGGTGACGTTGCGCAAGGCCGGCTTCGAGATCGTGCACGTCCCCGAGGACTGGTTGTTCAAGGCGTATGCCGACGACGACGTCCTCGTGGACGTGCTCTACCAACTCAACGGGGCATCGGTGGACGCTGCGGTGCTCGGCCGCGTCGAGGTGCTCGACGTGCTGGCGGTCCGGATGCCGGTCCTGCTGCCGACGCTGGTGGTGGCGGAGAAGCTGCGCTCACTCAACGAACACCACTGCGACTTCGCGGCATTGCTTCCTGCCGCCCGGGCGGTGCGCGAGCAGGTGGACTGGGATGCGGTGCGGGTTGCGACGGCCGACAACGATTTCGCCGCCGCGTTCCTGATGCTCCTCGACCGGCTCGGCATCACCTAGTTCCCAGCGGCGGCACGCAGGCGCGCGGCGACGGCGCCGACGGCGGCCGCCACCTCGGGTGGTTCGAGTACCTCGAAGTCGTACCCGACCGTGGCGAAGTACAGCACCATGCGCTCGGGGTCGTCGGCGCCCGCGGTGACGATGCAGGCGTCGGGCCCGTCGGCCTCGACGGTGGCCGAGGCCGGCGGAAACTTCTGTGCCACAACCTCTTGCGGGGCCTGGTAGCGGACCCGGGCGCGGTAGCGGTACGGCGAGGAGCTGATCGAGCGCCGCACGTAGTCGGCGGCGTCCGGGGCCTCGCGCGGCGCGAAGGTGCTGCCTCGCGCCGCCACCACCGACATCCGGTCCAGCCGCAGGCTGCGCCAGTCTTCGCGGTCACGGTCGTAGGCCATGAGGTACCAGCGCCGCCCGGTGGTCACCAGTTGATAGGGCTCCAACCGCCGCTGGGTGTGGTTGCCCCGGATGTCGGTGTAGTCGGTGCTGACGTGTTCGTGGTCCCGGCAGGCCCGGGCCAGGGTCATCAGCACGTCGGGTTCCACCGGCGCGTCCGACGAGTTGGGTGCCAGGGTGACGGTCGCGTCGTGCACCGCCGAGACCTGGGACCGCAACCGTGCGGGCATCACCTGGTCGAGTTTGGACAGCGCCCGCAGCGCGGATTCGCCGACGCCCGCGACGCTTCCGCCTGCGGCCAGCCGCAGGCAGACCGCCATCGCGACGGCCTCGTCGGGATCGAGCAGCAGCGGCGGCAGTGCCGCACCGGCGCCGAGCTGGTAGCCGCCGCCCTGTCCCTTGCTGGCGTGCACGGGGTAGCCGAGTTCGCGCAACCGCTCGATGTCTCGGCGGACGCTGCGCGTGGTGACGTCGAGCCGTTCGGCCAACTCCTCACCCGTCCACACCCGACGCGATTGCAGCAGTCCGAGGAGCTGCAGCACCCTGCCGGTGGTTTCGCTGCTCACGGTCATGCAAGAAGTGTGCCGCACTTTTAGGACCGAATCTGTCCTATATAGATGAGACGGTATTCCTATGTGGACAAACCTCCTGGCCGACCAACTGGACTTCCACTGGACCAATCAACTGAGGCCGCGATTGGACGGCCTGACCGACGACGAGTACTTCTGGCAACCGGTGCCCGACTGCTGGACCGTCCACCCCGACGGCGGCATCGACTTCAGTTACCCACCGCCACAGCCGGAACCGTTCACTACCATCGCCTGGCGGCTCGCCCACGTGATCGTCGGCGTGTTCGCGATGCGTAACCACTCGCACTTCGGCGGCCCGCCCGCCGACTACCAGTCCTGGCCGTACGCCACCGATGCGGCCACCGCCCTGAAACAACTCGACGACACATACCGACATTGGATCGACGGGGTCCGGGGACTCGACGATGATGACCTGGCCAAGCCAGTCGGCCCGGCCGAAGGCCCGTGGGCCGAGCATTCGATGGCCGTGCTGATCCTGCACATCAACCGGGAGGCAATCCACCACGGCGCCGAAATCGCCTGCATCCGTGATCTTTACGTCCACACAACTCAACACAAGGAGAACTGAACAATGCCCGGAATGCCCCCTCCGTCCACCGACGAACGTCAGACCCTGATCGAATTCCTCGCGTTTCAGCAGAACGCCTTCTGCGCGGTGGCCCACGGGCTGACCGACGAACAGGCCCGGTCCACCCCTTCGGTCAGCGCACTGTCGGTCGGCGGCCTGATCAAGCACGTCACCGCGGTGCAGAAGAGCTGGGCCGCCCGCGCCGAGCACGGACCGGAGTTTCCGCCGCCGGATCCGCGTCCGTTCGAGGAACAGGCCGCCGAATACGCCGATCTGTACGTGATGCGGGAGGACGAGACCCTGGCCGGGCTACTCGAGGCGTTCAAGGCCCAGAATGCCGAGACCCTGCGCATTTTCGCCGAGCGCGATCTGGACACGGCCGTTCCGGTGCCTCACGACGTGCCGTGGTTTCCGCAGGACGTCGACAACTGGTCGGTCCGGTGGGTGGCCATGCACCTGATCGAGGAGCTCAGCCGCCACGCCGGGCATGCCGACATCATCCGCGAATCGATCGACCGGGCAACGATGTACGAATTGCTCGCCGCCGAAGAGCAGTGGCCCGAGACCCAGTGGATCAAGCGGTGGCGGCCCGCCGAGGTCTGACCGCCCTGCCGACTCAGCGCCCGAGGACCAACCGGAGCGCGTAGTCCACCACCACCCCGAGGTCGTCGCCCAGGTTCCCGCCCAGCCACTGCTGGGCGAGTTCGGCCATCGCACCGGTGTACATGGCCGCACCGACCTGGGCGGCGACGGGGTCCGACCCCGGATTGAGCCGTCCGCCCTCCGACAGCACCGCCTCGCGTAACAGGTCCTGGGTCGCGGCGCGCCGCGCGGCCAGCACGGGGTTGGCCCTGGCGTCGGTGAACAGCACCCGTCCCCGACGCGGGTCGGCCGAACTGAAGCCGAGCACGGCGGCGATCCCGGCGCGGGTGCGGGCAGGCAGCGAGTCGCCTGCCCCGGCCATCGCCGCCTCGACGTCGGCCGCCAAGGCCGCGCTCACCTGGTCGTAGACCGCGCCGAGCAGGTCGTCGGTGTCGGCGAAGCTCTCGTAGAAGTAGCGCGTGTTGAGGCCGCACTCACGGCACACCGAGCGCACCGACAGCGCGGCTTCCCCACCGTCCCCGAACAGCCGGAACGCCGCGTCGACGAGCAGCGCGCGGCGTTCGGCACGGCGGTCCGTCAGCGGCACGCCGGCCCATCGCGTCGGACTGGACATTCCTACAGCTTAGGTCTGGTCACACCCGTACCCAAAATGTATTCTGGCTACAGACGTAACCAGAAGGGGGTCCACGGTGGACATGCCGCACCAGGTGCTCGAACAGATGCTGCAGCGGAAGTTCGACAAAGACATTCGTCAGCACTACTTCCGCGGCATGGAGTTCGCCGGGCCTGCGGGCGATCCGGGATGGTTCGGCCCGGGCAGCGCCGTCTGGCACGTGCACTCCCACACCGAGGCGCTCATCTTCGGCCTGCAGTGCGCGGCCTACATGGAGCGCCTCGATCCGTCGATCTACTGGATGGGCATGCACCATTCGCGACTGGTCAAACGTGACGAAGACGGGACCGCCATCCCCGTGATCGATCCGCAGGGCGCGGCGGTCCGACTCGGACACTCCATCGCGTTCTTCATCGGTACCGCGTACGGAAACACCGAGACCGCCGAGCGGGTGTCCAAGACCGTCCGCTCGATGCACCACACCATCAAGGGCGCCCGCCCCGACGGCGCGGTCTACGACGCCGACGATCCGGACTGGCTGCGCTGGAACTACGCGACCGTGGTGTGGGGCCTGGCCACCGCGCACGAGATCTACCATCCGAACCCGTTGCGCGGCAAGAAACTTGACCGCTACTACGGCGAGTTCGTCCGCGTCGGGCACGCGTTGGGCGGCACCGACCTTCCGACCACCAAGGCCGAGACGCTGGACTGCCTCGAGTCATACCTACCCAAACTGGCCCTCACCCACGGGGCCGCCATGGCCACCGGGTCCAACCTGCCGATGCCGCAGAGCGCCGTGGACTGGGCGATCCGCGACACCATGCCGAAGTGGGCCAAACAGCTCATCGGCCACACCGATCCGAACCCGATCGAGCGGGCCGGCCGGCGCGCCCTGGTGTGGTCGATCATCAACGGCCTGCACACCGCGGCGGGCACCACGCTCGAGTTCCGGGCGGCCCAGAAGCGCGTCGCGCACGGAACCACCGTCCCGCACCCCGAGCCCACTTACGTGCCCGGAAGCGACCCGGTTCTCAGCCGCGAAGAGGTCGAAGAGAGCTTCGCGTCAGTGTGACTCACGGCACAGATGTTTTTGGCCGCACCGTGGCCTTTGAGACACTGCAGCTATGAGCACTACGCCGCCGAAAACCAAGCACCGTGAGGTCGCCAGGTTGAGCCGGGTGCCGTTGCCTGTGGAGGCCGCCCGTATCGGCGCCACCGGATGGCAGATCACCCGCACCGGGGTCCGTGTCGCCGCCAACATGTTCGGCAGCGGGTCCCTGCAGCAGAAGATCATCAAGCAGGTGCCGCAGACCTTCTCTGATCTGGGTCCCACCTACGTCAAGTTCGGCCAGATCATCGCATCGAGTCCCGGCGCCTTCGGTGAACCGCTGAGCCGCGAGTTCCGCAGCCTGCTCGACCGGGTGCCGCCGGCCGACACCGACGAGGTGCACAAGCTTTTCGTCGAGGAACTCGGCGATGAGCCCACCAATCTGTTCAAGAGTTTCGACGAGAAGCCCTTCGCCTCCGCGTCGATCGCGCAGGTGCACTACGCCACGCTGCACAGCGGCGAGGAGGTGGTGGTCAAGATTCAGCGCCCGGGTATCCGCCGCCGCGTCGCCGCGGACCTGCAGATCCTCAAGCGTGGGGCGCAACTGGTGGAGCTGGCCAAGCTCGGCAGGCGGCTGTCGGCCCAGGACGTGGTCGCCGACTTCGCCGACAATCTCGCCGAGGAGCTCGACTTCCGGCTGGAAGCCCAGTCGATGGACGCCTGGGTGTCACACATGCACGCCTCGCCGCTCGGCGAGAACATCCGGGTCCCTCAGGTGTATTGGGATCTGACCAGCCAGCGGGTGCTGACGATGGAGCGGGTCACCGGGGTCCGGATCGATGACGTCGCGGCGATCCGCAAGAAGGGCTTCGACGGCACCGAACTGGTCAAGGCCCTGTTGTTCAGCGTGTTCGAGGGCGGCCTCAAACACGGCCTGTTCCACGGTGACCTGCACGCGGGCAACCTGTACGTCGACGACGAGGGCAAGATCGTGTTCTTCGACTTCGGCATCATGGGCCGCATCGACCCGCGCACCCGGTGGTTGTTGCGCGAGCTGGTGTACGCCCTGCTGGTCAAGAAGGATCACGCGGCAGCGGGCAAGATCGTGGTGCTGATGGGGGCCGTGGGGACGGTGAAACCCGAAGCGCAGGCCGCCAAGGACCTGGAGAAGTTCGCTACCCCCCTCACGATGAAGTCGCTCGGCGATATGTCCTACGCCGAAATCGGCAAGCAGCTCTCCGCGCTTGCCGATGCCTACGACGTCAAACTTCCCCGGGAACTGGTGTTGATCGGCAAGCAGTTCCTCTACGTCGAGCGCTACATGAAGCTGCTGGCGCCGAGTTGGCAGATGATGAACGACCCGCGGCTCACCGGGTACTTCGCGAACTTCATGGTGGATATCAGCCGTGAGCACGCCGACGAGCGCTTGCGCGAGGAGAATCCAGCTGGAGCGCCTGGGTCGAATTCCGACGGGAACGAGGGCTGAGTGGCCGGCATGAAGGTGCGGTCCGGCTTCGCCAAGTCGACGGCGGAACCCGGCGGTGTCGACCTCTATTACGAGGACATGGGCGACCCGAACGATCCGGCGGTGCTGTTGATCATGGGTTTGGGCGCGCAGATGCTGATGTGGCGCACCGGTTTCTGCGAAAAGCTGGTGAGCCAGGGCCTGCGCGTCATCCGGTACGACAACCGCGACGTGGGGCTGTCCACCAAGTTGTCGGGCAAGCGGGTCGACTCTCCGCTGTCGCTGCGGATGGCCCGGTCGTTTCTGGGCCTGCGCAGCCCGTCGGTCTACACGCTCGAAGATGTCGCCGATGATGCTGCGGCTCTGCTCGATCACCTCAACATCGACACCGCTCACATCGTCGGCGGCTCGATGGGAGGGATGATCGCGCAGGTGTTCGCGTCCCGGTACGGGCAGCGCACCAAGTCGCTCGCGGTGATCTTCTCCAGCAACAACCAGTCCCTGCTACCGCCTCCCGGCATCAAGCAGCTGCTGTCGGTGATCACCGGCCCGCCGGCCAATTCGTCGCGAGAAGCCATCATCGACAACGCCGTTCGGATCAACAAGATCAACGGCAGCCCCGGCTACCCCACTCCCGAAGAGGAGATCAGGGCCCAGGCGGCCGAGTTGTACGACCGCGCCTACTACCCGGCCGGCATCGCCAGGCATTTCGACGCCATCCTCGGCAGCGGCAGTCTGCGCCACCACGACAAGCGGATCAGCGCGCCCACGGTGGTGATCCACGGACGCTCCGATCGGCTGATGCGTCCGTTCGGTGGCCGCGCGGTCGCCCGGGCGATCGACGGTGCGCGCTTGGTCCTGATCGACGGCATGGGGCATGAGCTACCGGAGCCGGTCTGGGACGAGATCGTCGGCGAACTCAAGACGAACTTTGCCATGTCAAGCTGATTACGTGAATCCGCAACGTTAAATTCGCGAATCACTGTTTGCCGGCAGCTGAAAGCTCGGTAGCTGGACGGATTGCCTCTACAGTCTGTGGCAGCAGTCTGGGGGGCGGCTAGGTCAAGACGTGGCGTAGCGCAGCTCTACCCGGAAAGTCCCTGCCAAAGAGGTGCCTTTGTGGGCGAACACCCGGGAAAACTCAAACCTCATTTCGACGACGTACAAGCCCATTACGACTTGTCCGACGATTTCTTCGCGGTCTTTCTGGATCCCAGCCGGACCTATAGCTGCGCATATTTCGAGCGCGACGACATGTCACTGGAAGAAGCACAGACGGCGAAGATCGACCTGGCGCTCGGCAAGCTCGGACTGCAGCCGGGAATGACGTTGCTCGATGTCGGATGTGGTTGGGGTGCAACGGCTATGCGCGCCCTCGAGCAGTACGACGTCAACGTGGTGGGCCTGACGCTCAGCCGCAATCAGGCCACCTACGTGCAGCAGCTGTTCGACGAATCCGACAGCCGACGCACGAAGCGAGTATTGCTGGCCGGCTGGGAAGAGTTCGACGAGCCGGTCGATCGCATCGTCTCGATCGGCGCGTTCGAGCACTTCGGACATGACCGCTACGACGACTTCTTCCGCTTCGCCCACGACGCCCTGCCCGCCGATGGCGTGATGCTGCTGCACACCATCACCGGACTGCACCCGCGCGAGGCCCACAGCAGGGGCGTCCCGCTGACCTTGGACCTCGCCAAATTCATCAAGTTCATCCTCACCGAGATCTTCCCGGGCGGCCGGCTGCCGTCGATCGAGATGGTCGAGGAGTATTCGGCACGCGCCTCGTTCACGCTGAGCCGTCGCCAGTCCCTGCAGAGCCATTACGCCCGCACACTCGACCTGTGGGCAGCGAACCTGGAGGCCAACCACGATGCGGCCGTCCGGATCCAGTCCCAGGAGGTCTACGACCGGTACATGCGCTATCTGACCGGATGCGCGGACCTCTTCCGGAAGGGCCAGATCGACGTCAACCAGTTCACCCTGCATGTCGCAGGTTAATTTCCTTCGCTAACGAGGCGCGCCCGGCGCATTTGCGCAGGCAACGCCCCACGAACGATCTTGCCTCGGGAAAAATTTGTTTGCCGAACAAATTCAGTGACGGCGGCGGCAACAGGAGCCCGGTAGTGACCTGCGGTACCCTGAGATCCGCGGGGAGAACACTACAGCTTGGAGCATATCGAATATGTCCAAATTGACACCGAAATATGAAGAACTGCAGTCGATCTACGACATTTCCAACGAATTTTATGAACTGTTTCTGGGCCCCACAATGGGATATACGTGTGGCTATTTCGAGCGCGAGGACATGACCGGCGACGAGGCTCAGATCGCCAAGTTCGACCTGGCGCTGGGCAAGCTGGGTCTCGAGCCCGGCATGACCCTGCTGGACGTCGGTTGCGGCTGGGGCGCGTGCATGGCTCGGGCGATCGAGAAGTACGACGTCAACGTCATCGGCCTGACGCTCAGTGGCGAGCAGCGTGAGTACGCCATCGACAAGCTCTCCAAGGTGCCCACGCAGCGCAACGTCGAGGTTCGGCTGCAGGGCTGGGAAGAGTTCAACGACAAGGTCGACCGCATCGTCTCGATCGGCGCCTTCGAGCATTTCGGTTTCGAGCGTTATCCGGCGTTCTTCGAGACGGCCTACAACGCGCTGCCCGACGACGGCACCATGCTGCTGCACAACATCACGGGATTCGACCTTCGCGAAGGACAGAAGCTCGGCCTGCACATGACGTTCGAGGATGCCCGGTTCGCCCGGTTCATCATGACCGAGATCTTCCCCGGCGGCCGGCTGCCCTCGGTGGCGATGGAGCAGGAAAAGGCGACCGAGGCCGGGTTCAAGGTCACCCAGCTGCAGGAGATCGGCCCGCACTACGTCAGGACGCTCAAGATCTGGGCCGACGCACTTGAGGCCCACAAGGATGAGGCCATCGCCATCCAGGGCCAAGAGGTGTACGACCGCTACGACAAGTACCTCAACGGCTGCCAGAAGTACTTCGCCTCTGGCCACATCAGCGTCCATCAGTTCACGCTGCAGAAGTAGTCCCGGGAATCCCGCCCGCGGACTGTCGGATCCCGGCAGCGTCGTTCGTCGGATAGGTAGAGAGTGGAACAGACGGTTCTACTCGCTGACCCTCCGGAGACGACGATGCACTACTTCGCATTACTGATCAGCCAGGACGTAGCACTCGCGCCCGAGCAGCAGGCCGAAGGCATGGCAGCCTTCCAGGCATTTCACGCCAAGGCCAAGTCGGCGATCCGGGCCGGCGACGCGCTGGACAGAAGCGCTGCCGCCACCCGGATCGACGGCGGTCCGGACCACCCGACGATCACCGACGGCCCGTTCGCCGAGGGTGCCGAGGTGGCCTGCGGCTACTACGTGCTCGAGGCCGACAATCTCGATGAGGCGCTGGCCCTGGCCCGCGACATCCCGGTCGCCCAGTTCGGCGCCGTCGAGGTCTGGCCGATGGTGCATTGGCAGGCACCCGAAAAGCCCCTCGGCAACGACTGGTTGGCCCTGCTGCTGGAGCCGCCCGAGGACATCAACACGCCGGGCACCGACGAGTGGAATCAGCAGGCGGGCCAGCACGTCGAACTCGCCAAGACCATCGGCGACAGGACACTGGCGGGCGCGCCGCTGCACCCGCCGACAACGGCGACCACTGTGCGGGTGCGCGACGGCAAGGTGTTGTTGACCGACGGGCCCTACATCGAAGGCGCCGAGGTGGCCAACGGCTTCTACGTGCTGCGGGCGGCCGATCGCGAGGAAGCCGTGAAGCTGGCGTCGATGATTCCGGCGTCGGCCATCGAGGTCCGCCAGTTGGCCGGGGTCTCGGGCCTGTAATCACCGATGACCCAGCTGGACAGCGTCTTTCGGCGGGAGTGGGGGCCGGCGGTAGCCACTATCGCCCGCTGGTCGGGTGATCTCACCGTGGCCGAGGACGCTGTCCAGGAGGCCTGTGCGCAGGCGCTGCGGGTCTGGCCGGCCGAGGGAACACCGGCCAATCCCGGTGCCTGGTTGACCACCGTGGCGCGCAATCGGGCCCTGGACCGGCTCAGGCGTGAATCCGCCCGTCCCGGAAAGGAACTCGCTGCAGTGTACGAGCAGGTGAATGCGTCGGGCGACGCCGAACTGCATCCGGTGCGCGACGACGAGCTGCGGATGATGTTCACCTGCGCACATCCCGCTCTGGACCGCAGCTCCCAGCTGGCGCTGACGCTGCGGCTGATCTCGGGGCTCACCGTCACCGAGATCGCCCGCGCCCTGCTGCAGTCCGACGCCGCGATCGGACAGCGAATCACCCGGGCCAAGAACAAGATTCGCAAGGCCAACATTCCGCTACGGGTGCCACCACCGGAGCTTCTGGAGGAGCGCACACCGCATGTACTCGGCTGCATCTATTCGGTGTTCACCGAGGGCTACTGGTCTACGGGCGGGCCGTCGGCGATCCGTGACGAGCTGTGCGACGAGGGTGTCCGGCTCGCGGGCGAGTTGTGTTCACTGATGCCCGGCAACCGGGACGCACATGCCCTCGCGGCACTTGTGCTGCTGCATGATTCGCGACGCCGCACCCGGGTCGACGCGGACGGCGCTCTGATACCGCTGGACGAGCAGGACCGCAGTCACTGGGATCGGGGACGTATCGCGCGAGGCCTGGAGCACTTGCGGCTGGCCGAAGGAGCGCCGGGCACGTATCTGCAGCAAGCGGTGATCGCGGCACTGCATGCGACGGCGCCGTCCTGGCAGCACACCGACTGGGCGACGATCTGTCTGGCCTACGACCAGTTGGCGGCGATGACGGGCTCGCCCGTCGTACGCGCCAATCGTGCTCTCGCCGTTGGCTTTCGCGACGGCTTCGCGGCTGGGTTGGCTGACCTCGACGAGGTGGCCGGCGATCCGCGGCTGGCCCGGACCAATGCGGTCGCGCCGATCCGCGCGGATCTGCTGCGCCGGGCGGGCCGTTTCGACGAGGCACGGCGCTGGTACCGCATCGCCCTCGACGGCGAGGGTGCCGGGTCCGAGCCGGCGCGGGCTTTCCTGCGGCGCCGCCTCGCCGAGTGTGGCCCAGAAACGCCGAATGGCCAGTTATGACACGCGATTCAGAGAATCTTGTGCCGTAACTGGCCACTCGACAGACGGATTACGCCTCAGAGCCCATGGTCGGCTCCGCTGCGCTACGCCTCCGTGAAGTTCCGGGTCACCGACGGATCAACCGGGATACCCGGACCCGTGGTGGTGGAGACGGTCACCTTCTTGAGGTAACGCCCCTTCGAGGACGACGGCTTGGCACGCAGTACCTCGTCGAGGGCGGCGCCGTAGTTCTCGGCCAGCTTGGCCTCGTCGAAGGACGCCTTGCCGATCACGAAGTGCAGGTTGGCCTGCTTGTCGACACGGAAGTTGATCTTGCCGCCCTTGATGTCGGCCACAGCCTTGGTGACATCGGGGGTGACGGTGCCGGTCTTGGGGTTCGGCATCAGACCGCGCGGGCCCAGCACGCGGGCGATCCGACCGACCTTGGCCATCTGATCCGGGGTGGCGATCGCGGCGTCGAAGTCCAGGAAACCGCCCTGGATCTTCTCGATCAGGTCGTCGCTGCCGACGACGTCTGCGCCGGCGGCCAGTGCCTGCTCGGCCTTCTCGCCGACGGCGAACACGGCGACGCGGGCGGTCTTGCCGGTGCCGTGCGGGAGGTTGACGGTGCCGCGGACCATCTGGTCAGCCTTGCGGGGGTCGACGCCGAGGCGGATGGCGACCTCGACGGTGGCGTCCTGCTTCTTGGACGAGGTCTCCTTGGCCAGCTTCGCAGCCTCAAGCGGCGTGTAAAGCTTGTCCCGGTCGACCTTCTCCGCGGCTTCGCGGTATGCCTTGCTGTTCTTGCTCATTGAAATCCAATCGTGTTCTTGGAGTCGTGGTGCGGGCCGATGCCAGCCCTCCCACTAGGGATGCGGATATTCGACCCTTGTTGTCGGGTCGATCCGCTTCGCTACTCGACCGTGATACCCATCGAGCGGGCGGTACCGGCGATGATCTTCGACGCGGCGTCGATGTCGTTGGCGTTGAGATCGGCCTTCTTGGTCTCAGCGATCTCGCGCACCTGGTCCCAGGTCACCTTGGCGACCTTGGTCTTGTGCGGCTCGCCCGAGCCCTTCTGCACACCGGCTGCCTTGAGCAGCAGCTTGGCGGCGGGCGGGGTCTTCAGTGCGAACGTGAAGCTGCGATCCTCGTAGACGGTGATCTCCACGGGGATGACGTTCCCGCGCTGCGACTCGGTCGCGGCGTTGTACGCCTTGCAGAACTCCATGATGTTGACGCCGTGCTGGCCAAGTGCAGGACCGACCGGCGGGGCGGGGTTGGCCTGCCCGGCCTGGATCTGCAGCTTGATGAGCCCGGCGACCTTCTTCTTCGGGGCCATGCTTCTGGTGTTCCTTTACTTGCTCATCCAAGGGCGCGAACGCCCGTTGTTTCTAGCCGCTGTGGCGACTAAATCTTGGAGACCTGGTTGAAGGTCAATTCGACTGGTGTCTCGCGACCGAAGATCGAGACCAGCACCTTGAGCTTCTGCTGCTCGGCATTGACCTCGCTGATGGAGGCGGGCAGCGTCGCGAACGGGCCGTCCATGACGGTGACGGACTCGCCGACCTCGAAATCGACCAGGATCTCGGGCCGTTCCAGGGTGGCCTCGGTGCTGGCACCGGTCGCCGCGGCGGCGGTGGCCTTGGCGGGCTTCTTGGCCGCGCCCTGCGGCAGCAGGAACTTCACCACGTCGTTCAGCGACAGCGGCGACGGACGCGAGGTGGCGCCGACGAAACCGGTGACACCCGGGGTGTTGCGCACCGCGCCCCACGACTCGTCGTTGAGTTCCATGCGGACCAGGATGTAGCCCGGCAGCACCTTGCGGTTGACCTGCTTGCGCTGGCCGTTCTTGATCTCGGTGACCTCTTCGGTGGGCACCTCGACCTGGAAGATGTAGTCGCCGACGTCCAGGTTCTGCACGCGGGTCTCGAGATTGGCTTTCACCTTGTTCTCGTAGCCGGCGTAGGAGTGGATGACATACCAGTCGCCGGGCTTGAGGCGCAGCTCTTTCTTGAGCGCGACTGCCGGGTCCTCGTCTTCGTCGGCGGCAGGTGCCTCTTCGGCCGCAGCCTCCTCGGGAGCCGACTCGGTCTCGTCGACCGTGTCGGTCGCCTCGACGACCTCCTGGCCCTCGGCCGATTCCTCGGTCTGCGACTCGACGCCGTCGACGTTAACGGTCTCGTCGGCGAGCGTCTCGTCGCCGTCGAACGTGGTCACGTTGTCAGTCCTCTCTCAAATTCCAGATCAGGTGCCGAACACCAGCGACACCAGCCGCGCCAGTCCAAGGTCGGCGCCGGAGATCAGCGCAACCATGAACACCAGGAAGACCAGCACCACCGTGGTGTAACTGACCATCTGCTTGCGGTTCGGCCAGATCACCTTGCGCAGCTCGGCAACGACCTGCCTCAGGTAGTTGACGACGAACATGATCGGGTTCCGCGAAGGTCCGGTCTTGTTGGCCTTCGCGTTCTTCTTGGCCTTCTTCGACTTGCCGGAGTCGGCCTTGGCATCGTCGCTCGACGCGTCGTCCTCGGCGGCCTCGTCACTGTCGGCCTCAGCAGCCACGCCACGACGGGTCCGCTTGCCGGTCGGGCGCAGCGGTCGGGTCACCACAGCGGTCTGGCCGTGAGTGGTGTCCGTTGCCCCGGTGTCGGTGCCAGCGTCGGTTCCAGTGTCGTCTGCGGAGCCGGCACCTTCGCGCTCGTCGCTCACCGCATGCCTTTCGTCCTGGTTTGTGTGTTCACCTTCCAGTGTCCACACGTTGTCGAGTATTCAGTTTGAGCAGGGGCGACAGGACTTGAACCTGCAACCTGCGGTTTTGGAGACCGCTGCTCTGCCAGTTGAGCTACGCCCCTCTGTTGGTGACTTGCTGGCGCTGTTGTCACCGTACTGCGCCGAGGCTTACACAATTCGCGCGCTCTCCGATCGCTCGATTGTCAAGCCGACGGACAGCGCGCTGAAATGGGAAAAACCCCGAGTGCCGAGTGTACCCCGGCGTGGGTGTCATCTACTAATCGACCGCTACTCCCCGGCGGCCTTGCGAACGACCTTGCCGGTCTCCGGATCCCACTTCACCTGGATCGAATCGTCTGCGTCGTGACCCATCATCGTGGTGAAGGCGTCCAGCACCACTTCGCCGTTGTCGTCGGTACACACGTTGTGCGTGACGACGATGTCGGCGCCGAAGCGCTCCTCGACCGAGGTGATCGTCATGACCGCGTGCAGTTGGTCGCCGGCCTTGAGCGGCTTGCGGTAGACGAATTTCTGGTCGACCTGGACGATCTGCTTGGTCTCCATGCCGACGTCGACGTTCTGGAAGAAATGTTCCTGCACCAGCAGGGCCAGCGTGGAGGCGAAGGTGAGCGGAGCGACCAGGGCGTCGTGGCCGAGTTCGGCGGCGGCCGCCTCGTCGTGGCTGGCCGGGTCCATGGCCTTGACGGCCTTGGCGTACTGGCGGATCTGCTCGCGGCCGATCAGGAAGGGGTGCGGATACTTCCAGACCATTCCGCGGATGTCAGCCTTGAGTGCCATGGCCCAGAACTCCTTACGCCAGTTTCGCGGTCGCGATAGCCCGCCCGAAGATCTTCTTTCCGCCTGCGGTCGCCGAGATGGCGATGGTGACCAGTTTCTCTTCGGGATCGACGGACTTCACGCGCCCGTTGAACACGATCTCGGCGCCGACACCGTCATTGGGGACGGGCACGACAGCGGTGAACCGCACGTTGTACTCGGTCACGGCGGCCGGGTCGCCGACCCACTCGGTGACGTAGCCGCCGCCGACTCCCATGGTCAGCATGCCGTGGGCGATCGCGGTGTCGAGGCCGACCTGCTTGGCGATCTCGTCGTCCCAGTGGATCGGGTTGAGGTCACCGGACACGCCGGCGTAGTTGACCAGATCTCCACGGGTCAGCGGGATCACGCGCTCCGGAAGCGTGTCACCGACCTTGACTGAACTGAACTCGCGCAGCGCCATCAGTTAAAACCCTCTTCTCCGTCACCCGCACGTCCCGCCAGGGTCGTGTAGGCCTCCTGGACCACCTCACCGTTGTCGTTGGTGATGATGTTCTTGGTCACGATGATGTCGGTGCCGTGCGCCTTGCGCACGGAATGCACGTACACGTCGCAGTAGAGCTTGTCACCGGCCTTGACCGGCTTGAAGAACTTCAGCTCCTGGTCGACCTGAACGATCTGGGCGTCCTGGATGCCGATCTCGGCCCACTCGAAGAAGGCCCACTGCGCCTGGTACCCGAAAATGCAGATGAACGTCAGCGGCGCGAGCAGTGAGTCGTGCCCTAGCTCAGCTGCGGCAGCCTCGTCGAAGTAGTACGCATCGCTGTTCTTGACCGCGATCGCGTGCTCGCGGATCTTCTCACGCCCGACTTCGTAGTGCTCAGGATGCCGGTAGTGCATCCCGACGATGCTGGTCGATAGAGCCACGAGCGTTTGGCTACCGCGACTCTTTGTGCGGCTGGTGGGTGCCGCAGTTGGGGCAGAACTTCTTGATCTCGAGCCGGTCGGGATCGTTGCGGCGGTTCTTCTTGGTGATGTAGTTGCGGTGCTTGCACACCTCGCACGCCAAAGTGATCTTCGGCCGTACGTCGGTACTCGACGCCACGTCAGTTCTCCCTGCTCAAAATCACGCTCTGCTTTTAATGTTTCTGTAGCGGTGGGGAGGCTCGATCTCCCGACCTCACGATTATGAGTCGTGCGCTCTAACCAGCTGAGCTACACCGCCCCGGAGGGTCCCAGGTGGGGCTCCACGTCGGATACTCCCGCGTCGCTTCGCTCGCCTGGCGTCCACCGAGCCCCCTAACGGAATCGAACCGTTGACCTTTTCCTTACCATGGAAACGCTCTGCCGACTGAGCTAAGGGGGCTTGTCCCGCAGCGTTGCGGCTGCGGGGCCTTAAAGAGGGTACAACCTCCCCGGCAGCCGCACCAAACCGCAGGTCAACGCGGCCGCCGAGGAGGTGTTTTCCCTGTTCGGCTAGTCCAGGAGCCAGTCGTTGGGCGCGAACAGCTCGCAGTGCACCCGCTCGTGGGCGACTCCACGGTCGCTCAATTGGGTGCGGACCGCCTCGACGAATCCGGCCCCGCCGCACAGGTAGTACGCGGCGTCGGCGGGCAGTTCGATGCCGTCGAGCTTGAGCAGGCCGGCGTGGACTCCGGGGGCACCGCCGGTGACGCCGTCCTCATACCAGAGCTCGAGGCTCGCGTTGGGCAGCGCGTCGATCAGTTCGTGCTGACGCTCCCGCAGCGGGTGTCCGTTGTCGCTGCGGTCGGCGTGCAGGACACGCACGTGGGCGTCGGGCGCCTCGGCAGCCAGGAATTCCAGGATGCCGACCATCGGGGTGATCCCGATTCCGGCCGACACCAGCACCAGCGGACCGTCGGGCCGGCCGCCGTTGTACAGATCGCCGAACGGCACCGTGACGTCGAGCAGGTCGCCCACGCACAGGTTGGCCCGGATCCAGGACGACACCTCCCCCGCGGGCTGGTCCGCGACGGCGTCGACCGGCTTGACCGCAAAGGTCAGATCGGTCGATCCGGGCACACCGACCAGGCTGTACTGACGTAGCTGTCGAGCGCCGTCGGGCAGCGTGACGCCGACCGAGACATATTGTCCGGGAGCGAAGTTGACGGGCGCCTCGGCGCGGACGGTGACCAGCACTGCTCCGGACGGATCGTCGACGCGGGAGATGACGCGCAGCCGCCGGAAGACGTCACCGGGTTCGACGCCGGCCCCGGCGTACAGATCCCGCTCCAGCGCGATCAGCGTGTCGGCCATGATCCAGTAGACCCGGTCCCAGGCCGCGGCCACCTCAGCGGTGACCGTCTCGGCACCGAGCACGTCCACGATCGCCGCGAACAGGTTGTCGTGCACGATCGGGTACTGGTCGGCGGTGATGCCGAGCGAGGCGTGCTTGTGACCGATGCGGGCCAGCAGGGCCGACGGGTGCGGCAGCTCGGGATTCACCAGATGGGTGGCGAATGTGGCGATCGAGGCCGCCAGCGCGCGCTGCTGGGCACCCTGGGCCTGGTTGCCCCGGTTGAACAGGTTGCGCAGCAACTCGGGGTGGTTGGCAAACAGTCGCCGGTAGAACTCCGAGGTGATCTCGTCGATGTGCGCGCCGATGAGAGGCAGTGTCGCCGAGACGATTTCGGCGTGGTGCGGCTCCAGTTCGTCGCGTACCGCGGACGGCTCGGGGCTGGTGACGGTCATCGGAGATTCCCTTCGGTTGTGAGTTGTAAAACGATCGGCAGGCGGCTGTCTGCCGTGAGGTCCGTGACGGTGTAGCGGTCGAGTTCGCGGTAGAACGCCTCTTTGGCGTCGGCCAGCACGCGTCGGAGTCGGCAGGCCGCGATGAGCGGACACGGGGATTCCCCGCCGCATTCGATGACCTCGCGGTCACCTTCGAGTTCGCGCACCAGCCAGCCGATCGAGGCGTTGCGCCCCGCGTCGGTGAGCACCAGTCCCCCGACCCGGCCCCGCCGGGCGTGCACCATGCCGAGCTCGGAGAGCTTGGAGACGGCCTTGGCGACGTGGTGCTCGGACGCGTTGGCCCCCGCGGCGATGGTGCGGGTGGTGATGCGTCGGTTCTCGGACTCACCCGAGGACAGCAGCATCAGCGTGCGCAGTCCTAGGTCGGTGAACCGGGTGAGGTGCATACCGATGACGCTAGTAATTCCGTATTTCTGATACCAGTTTTATTGCATGTGGGTTCAAACACGTGATGACGTGCGGTTTTTAGACCTGCGGGGATACGCGACGCAGGTGATCCGCAGCACCAATAGGCTTGACTCATGTCCGAGCCCAAGGCCCAAGACCGCTTGTACTTCCGGCAGTTGCTGTCGGGTCGCGACTACGCGGCCGGCGACCCGATCGCCCAGCAGATGCGCAACTTCTCCTACCTGATCGGCGACCGCGAAACGGGCGACGCCGTCGTGGTCGACCCGGCGTACGCGGCCAACGACCTCGTCGACGTGATCGAGAACGACGGCATGCGCCTGTCCGGCGTGCTGGTCACACATCACCACCCCGACCACGTCGGCGGCACGATGGCGGGCTTCTCCCTCAAGGGCCTCGCCGAGCTGCTGGAACGCCAGAGCGTGCCGGTCCACGTCAACACCCACGAGGCCGATTGGGTCTCGAAGGTCACCGGGATCGCGCCGAGCGAGCTGACCGGTCACGTCCACGGCGACAAGGTTTCGGTCGGCGAGGTGCAGATCGAGCTACTGCACACGCCCGGCCACACCCCGGGTAGCCAGTGCTTCCTGCTGGACGGCCGCCTGGTCGCCGGGGACACGTTGTCCCTCGACGGATGCGGGCGCACCGACTTCCCCGGCGGCAATGTCGACGACATGTTCCGCAGCCTGCAGGCGTTGGCCAAGCTGCCCGGAGACCCGACCGTCTTCCCCGGGCACTGGTACTCGGAGGAACCGAGCGCCCCGCTCGACGAAGTCAAACGCAGCAACTACGTGTATCGCGCGTCAAACCTCGACCAATGGCGCATGTTGATGGGCGGCTGATGAATCGGTTCAGTCGGGCCGAGTGCGGAATCCACTGAATTTACGGCGCCGCAACGGGGCAATTCCGCCTTACGATCCGCCATCTGCCACGGATTTCGTTGCCCAAACGGTTGCATTAGGAACAATGCGCCGTTTTGCGCGATTCGAGTAGTGCAATACTCAGGACATCAGGCCATAGACCCGGCAAAGTACTTGTCAGCAGTTGTCGAGAAGTAGTTGACAGTCCCGCCGGGGGTCGCCGTGAAGAACATCGTGCTGTGCTTCGACCACACAGATGAACATCCCGGACTCCGTGACGCATCGAATACCGAGATGCTCTTTCGGTTGCTGGACGGCACCGATCAGCTGAACTGGTATCACAGCGGCACGGCCAATCGACACGGCAGACGAATCACTCCGGGCCGCCGCGGCGACGCCGCCAGCGAAGCCCGGGCCGCCATCGTCGAGGCCTACCGATTCCTCGGAGATGCGTGGGATCCCGGCGACCGGATCTTCCTGTTCGGCGGCGGCGAGGGCGGGCACCGCGCCGGTGAGCTGGCGACCCTGCTCGGCACGGTCGGCCTGTTGCCGGCCCATTCCGCAGACGTGCTGGACTACGCGCTGGCCACCTATGTACTGCCCCGCACTCCCCGCACGCCTCAGGATTGGCGCCACATCAGGGTGTTGGCGGCGCAACTCGTCGGCGACCACGATCCTGCCGTACCGGTGCGGTTCGTCGGGTTGTGGAATGCAACGGCCACTCCGGGCACGAAGCAGCGGATGGGTCCGCTGCCGACCGTCGAAACGGGCCGGCACGCGGTGGCCGTGGACGGCGGGCGCCGGACCATGCGGTACTGCGAGCACCTCGACGAAGTCTGGTTCCGGGGCAGCCGCAGCGACGTCACCGGCGGCACCGGCGCGTGCTGGCCGTTGTCGGATATCGCTCTCGACTGGATGCTGGACGGGGCCATCGCCGCGGGGCTCCAGGTGATCGACAACAGCGCCTGCCCCACCGATCTCGATGCGCTGGCCGGGACGGCGCCGACGATTGGCCGGTGCCGGGCGCCGCTGGATGCCAAGGTGCACGCGAGCGTGGAGGTGTATCTGCGTTCGCACCCGCACTATTGGCGGCGGCTGCCCGCGCGTATCGAATGGGCCGATGCCGAATGGCTGGCTCGCGGTGAGCGCCTGGTCCACACTCCTGTCACCGAGACCGTGCAGCGCGACATCCTCACCGCCGTCGCGTCATGACTTGACCGGTTTTGGTCAAAGTTTGCTGAGCCGGACCGCTGCCCGCTCGGAAAGTCCGTGATATACCCACTTGGTGGGGATCATCGATTCGGTCACGGAGCGGGGGCGTGAGTTGGCTAGTTTCGAACCGGGTGCATGGACTGCGCTCGCGGCATGGGTGGCGATCGTCGTCGTCGTCATCGCATTGATCTATGCCTGGCGGCAGTACCTGAAGGCCAGGGACCGGCAGGCCGAGCTGACCCAGCCCAATGTGTCGATGTTCATGGAACCCAGCAGTGCCGATTGGCATCTGGTCGAACTCGTGGTCCGCAATTACGGGCAACGGCCCGCCTACGGGTTGCGGTTCGAGTTCGCGAACCCGCCCACGGTCGGCAAGTACGAAAGTTCGTATGACGACAACTTCGTCGACATCGTGCCGCTGAACCTGCCCGCGGAGATCCCGTATCTGGCGCCGTCGCAGGAGTGGCGCATCGTGTGGGATTCGGCGCTGGACCGCAAGCAGCTGGGCGAGGCCATCGCGTCGCGCTTCGACGGCGCGATCACCTACTACGACGAGCCGGGTTCCGCAGGCAAGCCCAGTGGCCGCAAGCTGCGCAACACCGCGGTGCTGGATTGGGCAACGCTGCCGCCGGTCGACCGCATGGAGCTGCTCACCACGCATGACCAGGCACGCCGGGAGAAGCAGAAGCTGGAGTTGTTGCGCGGGGTGCTGACCTATTTCCAGTACGCGGCCAAGGAGACCGACGAGCAGACGCTGCGCAACGAGATCAACCGCATCAACGCCCTGGGCGCCGAGGTGCGGTCCCGTTGGCGCGACCGGTACGAGGCCAGTCACGACGATGACGACGACGATTACGACGATGACGATCCCGAGACGGATCTGATCAAGCCGGCGACCACCTCCGGCAGGCGTCATCGGGCCTGAGGCCACTCGCTACCATCGTGCGATGAGCAGCCTGGTGAGCTACGAGCTCAACGACGCCGTAGCCACGATCACGATGGACGACGGCAAAGTCAACGCACTGTCGCCTGCGATGCAGGCCGAGATCAACGCGGCGCTGGATCAGGCGGCTGCCGGCGCGGCTGCCGGCGAGGTGAAAGCCGTGGTGCTGGCAGGCAGTTCGAAGGTGTTCAGCGGCGGGTTCGACCTGAGTGTGTTCTCGGCGGGCGACGTGGCGGCGACGCTGGGCATGCTGGCGGGCGGCTTCGAACTGGCGAAGCGGACTCTGAGCTTCCCGGTGCCGGTGATCATGGCCGCGACCGGGCACGCCATCGCGATGGGCTCGTTCCTGTTGTTGTCCGGCGATCACCGCGTCGGCTCGTCGACAGCCCGGTGCCAGGCCAACGAGGTGAAGATCGGGATGACGCTGCCGATCGCGGCCATCGAGATCATGCGGATGCGCTTGACCCGGGCTGCCTTCCAGCGCGCGATCTCCATGGCCGCGGTGTTCACCGGCGACGCGGCGATCGCGGGCGGCTGGGTCGACGAGGTCGTCGAACCCGACGCGGTGCTGTCCCGTGCCCAGGAGGTGGCCGCCGAGGCCGCGGCGACCTTGAACACCGGCGCGCATGTGGCCAGCAAGCTCAAGGCCCGCGCCGACGCCCTGACCGCGATTCAGGCCGGAATCGACGGGCTGGCAAAGGAATTCGCGGGCTAGGTCCGCTTTTCGGACTGCCCGCACGCCACCTCCGTCACGTCAGCCCCGACTGCGGGGCCATCCGCTCACGTTCGTAACGCCACGGCGATTTTTCGATCGTTTTTCCGCCCTGGCGTTACGAACGCGGACCGCGCACCGACATTCGCGGCGCAATATATCTATGTGCTATGCACATATAGTGCCTCGCTACAACCAACTCGATGAGCTCCTGGTGCGCATCCACACCGTCCGGCAACGCCCGGGATGGCGGCGCCGGCTGATCGACGCGTCGGGCAGCGTTCCGTCGCTGTCGACACTGCGGGTGCTGCGAGCCGTCGAGCAGCGGGAGAAGGCCGGGCAGAGTGCGTCGGTCGGCGATGTGGCCGAGTACATGGCCGTCGAACACTCCACCGCCAGCCGCACGGTCGCCAATGTCGTCGCGGCCGGCCTGCTGACCAAAGCCCAGGACACCGAGGATCAGCGCCGGTGCGTGCTCGCCCTGACCGAGGCGGGGCGCCAGGCCCTGGCCGACGTCACCGAACGGCGACAGGAGATGGTCGCCGAGACCGTGGCCGACTGGCCCGAGTCCGACGTCGACAAACTCGTGGACCTGTTGGAGCAACTCGTCGCCGATTTCGAGCGAGGGATCAGCTCGTGACAGCCCAGACCACGGCCCGACCGCACCCGCGCGGCGCCCTGCCGCTGATGTTCGACCCGGTTTTCGGAGCCCTGTTCTGGGGCAAGATGTTCTCCGTCGTCGCGGTGTGGACGCACGGCATCGTGGCGGCCATCGTCATCTTCGACGCCACCGGCTCGGCGGTGATGGTGGGCATGGTCGGCGTCGCCCAGTTCCTGCCCCAGCTCATCCTGAGCCCGACCAGCGGCAAGTGGGCCGACGTCGGCAACCCCGGCCGCCAGATCCTGTGGGGCCGGGTGCTGTGCATCATCGGTTCCGGCTCGACCGCACTGTGGCTGGCCCTGTCCCCCGACTTGCAGGGCACCGCGGCAGCGGTACCGGTGCTCGTCGGCTCCACCCTCGTCGGCTTCGGATTCGTCATCGGCGGCCCGGCCATGCAGTCGATCGTGCCGAGCCTGATCCGCGACGGCGAACTGCCGACGGCCATGGCGCTCAACAGCATTCCCATGACCATCGGCCGCATCCTCGGCCCGGCGATCGGCGCGTTCCTGGCCGCCCGGCTCGGTGCGGCGCCGGGCTTCGCGATCAGCGCGGGCCTGCACCTGGTGTTCGCGATCTTCCTGCTGCTGGTCACTTTCCCGGCCCGGCCCGAGCGCAGTCCCGACGGTGATTACCGGGTGCGCGCGGCACTGGCCTACGTCTGGCGTGACCGTCCGCTGCTGCTGGCGCTGCTCGCGGTCACAACGGTGGGGTTCGCCTCCGATCCGTCGATCACGCTCACCCCGTCGATGGCCGACGAGCTCGGCGGCGGCGCCCATCTGGTGGGCGCGTTGTCGGCGGCGTTCGGCCTCGGGGCGGCCGTCGGCATGGTGGTGCTGGCCGGGATCCGCGGCCGGCTGCCCGCTGCCCGGGTCTCGGCGGTCGGGCTCTGGCTGCTGGTGGCCGGGAGCGGCCTGCTCGCGCTGGGCACCGTGACGGCTGTGGCCCTGGCCGGTTTCGCGATTGCGGGGCTGGGGTTCGGTTGGGCGATGACCGGTCTGAGCACCGTCGTGCAGGAGCGGGCGCCGGAAGCGTTGCGGGGCCGGATCATGGCGCTGTGGCTCGTCGGCTTCCTCGGGTCCCGTCCGTTCGCGGCGGCACTGCTGGGCGGTGCGGCCGACGTGTTCAACGTGCGGGTGGCGTTCATGATCGCCGGTGCGGTGACGCTGGCGGTCGCGTTGGCGGCCCGGCCGGCCGCGCTGTCGGCACCGGCTCCCTAACTCTGGCAACGCAGCAAGCTAGCAAATCACTCGCAGCGATTCCAGCGAACGATCGTCGGCGTTCGGCACACCGGTTCGAACATTTTGCTCTCGTTGCTCCAGAAATTGGCGCGAACAGATATCGATGCATGTGGCTGCCGTGTTGACAGGCGTTTCACTGTTGCTTACGGTTTGCTCCATCGTGCACATGGCGCGAACAGAACATTCGCTAGACGGGGGCGATAATGGAAAGCATCAACCGTGGGACACTGGCCGGGCCGCAACAGAGCCGGCGGTCCAGCAACTTCTCCGGGCGCATTGGCGCTGACCGCAAGATCGCAGTAAGGCTCCTCAACGTGGCCGTAGTCATGGCCTTCTTGAGTCTGACCCACCCCGGCATCGCCGCCGCCGACCCGATCCAGTTGCCCGACCTGCCCAACGTCGACGAATCACTCGCCTACACGTACGCGATGGACCATCAACGGGAGATCTGCAGCATCCTCGACTATCGGTTCGCTCAGACCGCGCCCGCCGTCGAACCGATCGACGCGATCATGGCCGAAGTGGCCGCGCGCAGTGGCTTCAACTTGGACACAGCCGGTTTCGCGGTCGGTGTGGCGATGGGCACGTCATGCCCCCAGTACGTCGATCGATTCGAAACCGCCGCAGACCAGGAGTTGGCCTGACGTTTCCGCTCGGGGGCTGTAGACGTCGGACCCGATCCCAAATCCGGAGGACGCCCCTCGATTCTTCGCTCGTTGGCGCCTTGTCTCATATCGTGTGTGTCGATGGCGTTTCACCTGCACCGGGCCGAGCGCACCGATCTGCTCGCCGACGGGTTGGCAGGCCTGCTGTCGCAACCCCCGGCTGATCCGTTCGCCCAGGAGCTGGTGCTGGTGCCTGCCAAGGGCGTGGAGCGCTGGCTGAGTCAGCGGCTGAGCAACCGGCTCGGCGTGTGTGCGGCGGTCGAGTTCCGCAATCCGCGGTCACTGATCGCCGAGCTGACCGGGACTTCCGACGAGGATCCGTGGTCGGCCGACGCCATGTCCTGGCCCCTGCTGGCGGTCATCGACGAGAACCTGGATCAGCCGTGGTGTCAGCCGGTGGCCGGCCACCTCGGGCACTTCGAGACCGGTGACGAGTACGAGCTGCGGCAGGGCCGGCGCTATGCGGTGGCCCGCCGGCTGGCCGGGTTGTTCGCCTCCTATGCCCGGCAGCGCCCGCAACTGCTGGTCGACTGGGCCGGTTTACCCGACGACCTGTCCTGGCAGGCCCCGCTGTGGCAGGCGCTGACCGAGCGGATCGACGCCGATCCGCCGCACCTCCGGCACGCGAAAACCCTTGCCCGGCTCACTGACTCACCGAGCGATCTGCCGGAACGGCTGTCGTTGTTCGGGCACACCCGGCTGCCGGTCACCGAGATCGAACTGCTCACCGCCCTGGCCACCCATCACGATCTGCATCTGTGGCTGCCGCACCCCAGCGACGACCTGTGGCAGTCGCTGGCCGGGGGCGCCGGCCCGCTCCCCCGCCGCGAGGACAGCAGCCACCGCGACGTAAGCCACCCGCTGCTGGCCACGCTCGGCCGGGACCTGCGGGAGCTGCAGCGCAGCCTGCCTATCCCGGATACCGACGAATACCTCAGTGGCGCAGGCCATCCCGACACCGTGCTGGGCTGGCTGCAATCCGACATCGCGGCCAATGCGGTGCGTCCCGCCGGGCGGGTGCCCCGCCCCGAGGATCGCTCGGTGCAGGTGCACAGCTGTCACGGCCCGGCCCGGCAGATCGAGGTGCTGCGCGAGGTGCTGCTGGGTCTGCTCGCCGACGATCCGACGCTGGAGCCACGCGACATCCTGGTGATGTGCCCCGACATCGAGACCTATGCACCGCTGATCACGGCCGGGTTCGGGTTGGGCGATGTGGTGCGCGGTGCACATCCGGCGCACAAGCTGCGGGTGCGGCTGGCCGATCGCGCACTGGTGCAGACGAATCCGCTGCTGTCGGTGGCGGCGTCGGTGCTGGCCCTGGCCGGCGGGCGAGCCACCGCCAGTGAGGTGCTCAACCTGGCCGAGTCGGATCCGGTGCGGGCCCGGTTCGGATTCACCGACGACGATCTGGACGCCATCACCGCCTGGGTGCGCGAGGCCAACATCCGGTGGGGTTTCGATCAGGAACACCGCAGCCCCTACGGGGTCGAATTCCTGCACAACACCTGGCGTTTCGGCATCGACCGAGTGCTGGCCGGGGTGGCGATGTCCGACGATTCGCATGCCTGGCTGGGCACCACACTGCCGCTCGACGACGTCAGCAGCAACCGGGTCGAGCTGGCCGGCCGATTCGCCGACTTCGTGGAGAAACTCGGCCACACGGTCCGGTCGCTCAGCGGCGTCCGTCCGCTCGCCGACTGGTTGTCGTCATTGGGCACCGGCATCGAGGCGCTGGCCGCCTCCGACGAGGAGTGGCCCGCGGCCCAGGTGCAGCGCGAATTCGCCGAGATCGCCGAGGCTGCCGGGGCACCCGAAACACCCATGCGGCTCAGCGACATTCGCGCACTGCTGGACCGGCACCTGTCCGGCCGGCCGACCCGGGCCAACTTCCGCACCGGGACCCTGACGGTGTGCACGATGGTGCCGATGCGCTCGGTGCCGCACCGGGTGGTCTGCCTGGTCGGCCTGGACGACGGCGTGTTCCCACGGTTGGGCGCGATCGACGGCGACGACGCGCTGGCCCGCGACCCGCACACCGGCGAACGCGACATCCGCTCCGAGGACCGCCAATTGCTGCTCGACGCGATCGGTGCCGCCACCCAGACCCTCGTCGTCACCTATACCGGCGCCAACGAATACTCCGGGCAGGCCCGCCCGCCTGCGGTGCCCCTGGCCGAGCTGCTCGACACGCTCAAGATCACCGCCGAACAACCGGTGGACGTGGTGACCACGCACCCGTTGCAGCCGTTCGACATTCGCAACGTCACCCCCGGTGCGCTGCTGCCCGATGGCCCGTTCACGTTCGACCCCACCGCGCTCACCGCGGCGCAGGCCAGCGCCGGGCAGCGGGCCGAGCGGCCGCCGTTCTTCGCCCACCAACTGCCTGCGCTGCCGACCGGGGATGTCGCGCTGGAGGATCTCACCACGTTCTTCAAGGATCCGGTGAAAGGCTTCTTCCGTTCGTTGGAGTACACGCTGCCGTGGGATGTCGACGGGGTGTCGGACGAGATGCCGGTGGAGATCGACGCGCTGGAGGAATGGACCGTCGGCGATCGCATGCTGAGCGACATCCTGCGCGGCATGACTCCGGCCGATGCCCAGCAGGCCGAGTGGCGTCGCGGAACGCTTCCGCCCGGCCAGTTGGGTTGGCGCCGCGCGATCGCGCTGCGTGATCACTGCGCGCTGCTGGCCGCCGAGGCACTGCGCCACCGCGGCACCGACCCGCAGGCCTACGACATCGACATCGATCTCGGCACCGGGCGACGGCTGACCGGCACGGTCTCCCCGGTGTTCGGCGACCGGCTGGTGTCGGTGACGTATTCCAAGCTCGACGGCAAGCACCTGCTGCAGTCCTGGATTCCGTTGCTGGCGTTGGCCGCAGGACTTCCGGACCAGGACTGGTCGGCGGTGTGCATCGGGCGTCCCCGGCGCGGCGACACCCCGCGGGTCGAGGGACTGGGCCGTCCGGATGATCCGGTCGCGCTGCTGGCCGATCTGGTCGCCATCTACGACGCGGGCCGCCGGGAGCCGTTGCCGCTGCCCATCAAGACCTCCTACGCGTGGGCAGCCGCGCGGCACGCCGGCGACGACCCGGAGCGTGAAGCCGGATTCCGCTGGCGCAGCGGTAGATTCCCCGGCGAGGATGAGGCGCCGGCACATGTGCGGGCGTGGGGTCGCGGCGCGCCGTTGAGCCGGCTGGCCGGGTTGGGTGAGTATTCGGAGCGGCTGTGGCTTCCGCTGCTGCAGGCCGAAAGGTCGCCCCGGTGAAGGTATTCGATCTGCTCGGGCCGTTGCCGCAGACCAACAGCACCACGGTGCTGGAGGCCAGCGCGGGTACCGGCAAGACCTTCGCGCTGGCCGGGTTGGTGACGCGGTTCGTGGCAGAGGGCGCGGCGACGCTGGATCAGATGCTGCTGATCACGTTCGGCCGGGCCGCGAGCCAGGAGCTGCGGGAGCGGGTGCGGGCCCAGATCGTCGGGGCCCTGGCGGCCCTGGAGGATCCGTCCCGCGCCGACAACGACCTGCTGCAGTACCTGATCGCCGAGGACCAGCAGGCCCGCGGGCAGCGGCTGCGTGATGCGCTGGCCGGTTTCGACGCCGCGACCATCGCCACCACGCACCAGTTCTGCCAGATCGTCCTGAAGTCCCTTGGCGTGGCCGGCGACAGCGATTCGGGTGTGACTCTGGTCGAAAGTCTTGACGAGCTGGTGTGCGAGATCGTCGACGATCTGTATCTCGCGCATTTCGGGGCTCAGCGGGATGTCCCCGAGCTGGGGTATGCCGAGGCGCTGCGGCTGGCCCGGGTCGTGGTGGCCAACCCGGCCACCGAGCTGCGGCCACGGGATCCCGAGCCCGAGTCCCCGGCCGGGATACGTCTCGGTTTCGCCCGGGCGGTGCTGGCGGAGCTGGAGATTCGCAAGCGGCGCCGCGGCGTGCTGGGGTACGACGATCTGCTGACCCGGCTGGCCGGGGCGCTGGCGACGGAAGAGTCGGCGGCCCAGGTCCGGATGGCGCAACGCTGGCCGATCGTGATGGTCGACGAGTTCCAGGACACCGATCCGGTGCAGTGGCAGGTGATCGAGCGGGCGTTCTCCGGGCGGTCGACGCTGATCCTGATCGGCGATCCCAAGCAGGCGATCTACGCGTTCCGCGGCGGGGACATCGACACCTATCTGCGGGCCGCGGCGACCGCCGGGGACAAGCAGACGCTCGGCACCAACTGGCGCAGCGACAGCGTGCTGGTGGACAGCTTGCAGGCGGTGCTGCGCGGCGCCGAGCTGGGCGGACCGGACATCGTGGTGCACGACGTGCAGGCCAATCACCAGGGGCATCGGCTGGCCGGGGCGCCGCACAACGATCCGTTCCGGCTGCGGATGGTGACGCGAAACCGCACCGGCACCAAGGTGATTCCGATCGCCGACCTTCGTGACCACATCGGCAGGATCTGGCCGCCGACATCGGGGCGTTGCTGACCAGCGGTGCGACCTTCGACGGCAGCCCGCTGCAAGCGCGCGACGTCGCGGTGATCGTCGAGACCCACAAGGACGCCCGGGCCTGCCACACCGCGCTGCTCGAGGCCGGCATCCCCGCGGTCTACACCGGGGATTCCGATGTGTTCAATTCCGAGGCCGCCGAGGACTGGCTGTATCTGCTGGAAGCGTTCGACCAGCCGCACCGCCCCGGCCTGGTGCGGGCCGCGGCGGCCACGATGTTCTTCGGCGAGACCGCCGAAACCCTTGCCGCGGGCGGGGATGCACTGACCGACCGGGTCGCCGACACCCTGCGCACCTGGGCCGGCCAGGCCCGTGAGCGCGGCGTCGCGGCGATCTTCGAGGCCGCGCAACTGGCAGGCATGGGCAAGCGGGTGCTGTCCTGGCAGGGCGGTGAGCGGCTGATGACCGACGTGGCCCACCTGACTCAGCTGCTCGGTGACACCGCGCACCGGGAAGGTTTCGGGCTGGCCGCGCTGCGGACTGGCTGCGCACGCAGCGCTCCGAGGGCGGCGGCACCTCCGAGCGCAACCGCCGTCTGGACAGCGACGCCGCTGCGGTGCAGATCATGACGGTGTGGGTCAGCAAGGGCCTGCAGTTCCCGATCGTGTACCTGCCGTTCGCGTTCAATCGGTATGTGCCGGAACCCGATCTGGTGTTGTTCCACGACGACGGCGTGCGCTGCCTGCAGGTCGGCGGCCCGGATCCAGCGGTGACCCGGGCCGGGCGGACCGAGGCAGCCGCCGACGACAGCCGGCTGACCTACGTGGCGATGACGCGGGCCCAGTCCCAGGTGGTCGCGTGGTGGGCGCCGTCGAACGACGAGCCGAACGGCGGCCTGTCACGGCTGCTGCGCGGGCGCGCTCCCGGCGAGGCCGCGGTGCCCGACCGGTGCGTGCCTGCCAAGGTCACCGATGAGGACGCGTTGGCCCGGTTGCGGGCGTGGGAGGCCGAGGGCGGTCCGGTGCTGGAGCAGTCGGTGATCGTCCCGGCCCCGCCGGTCCCCACGCGCCCGGTTCCAGATGACCTGGCGGCGCGGCACTTTCACCGCTCGATCGACACCGCATGGCGGCGCACGTCGTACTCGGGGCTGCTACGCGCGGCCGAGGACGACGGCGATACCGGGGTGTCCAGCGAGCCCGAGGTCGCCGAACTCGACGACGAGTCGACCGACATCGCCGTCGTCGCTCCCGCCCAGGGCGCCGACCTGCCCTCCCCGATGGCGTCGCTGCCCACCGGGGCGGCGTTCGGCTCACTCGTGCACGCGGTGCTGGAGACCGCCGACCCGCTGGCCGCGGATCTGTCTGCCGAACTGCTGACCGAGGTGCGTAAGCACGCCGCCCGCTGGCCCGTCGAGGTCGAGGCCGATGAACTGGCTGCGGCCCTGCTGCCCATGCACGACACCCCGTTGGGGCCGTTGGCGCCCGGCGTGACGCTGCGGCAGATCGGGATGGCCGACCGGCTGTGCGAGCTGGATTTCGAATTCCCCATGGCCGGGGGCGATCTGCGCGGCGGCGACTTCGCCCGGTTGGCCGATGTCGGCGCACTGCTCGATCAGCACCTGCCCGCCGGCGATCCGATGGCCGTCTATGCCGAGCGACTGACGACCGGGCTGTTGGGCCGTCAGCCGCTGCGCGGCTATCTGTCCGGTTCGGTGGACGTGGTGCTGCGGATCGAGCATCGCTTCGTCATCGTCGACTACAAGACCAACTGGCTGGGCACCGGTGACGAGCCGCTCACCGCGGCCGACTACGGGCGGGACCGGATGGTCGAGGCGATGCTGCACTCGGACTATCCGCTGCAGGCGCTGCTGTACAGCGTTGTGCTGCACCGGTTCCTGAGTTGGCGGCTGCCCGGCTACGACCCGGCCACCCATCTTGGCGGGGTGATGTACCTGTTCGTGCGCGGGATGTGCGGGGCGCAGACGCCCGTCGTCGACGGACACCCGGCCGGGGTGTTCAGCTGGGAACCGCCCGCGCCGCTGGTGATCGCGATATCGGAGCTACTCGATCAGGGAGCCGGGTGATGCTGGACGCTTTCGCCGAGATTCTCGAGCCCGCCGATGTGCACGTGGCCCAACGGTTGAGCACCCTCGCCGAGGAAAGCACGCCGTCGGTCGTCCTGGCCCTGGCGCTGGCGGTGCGGGCCCTTCGCGGCGGCTCGGTCTGTGTCGACCTGCGGGCGGTCGCCGAACAGACCCAATTGCCGGACCTGCCCTGGCCGCAGCCCGACGAGTGGTTGGCGGCCGTGGCGGCCAGCCCGCTACTGGGCGCTCCGCCGGTGCTGCGGTTGTTCGGGGACCTGCTGTACCTCGACCGCTACTGGTTGGAGGAGCAGCAGGTCTGCGACGACGTGCTGACGTTGGTGGGTGCGCAGCCGGCCGGATCGGCACCCGATGTGGCGCGGTTGTTCCCACCGGGGTTCGAGGAGCAGCGGGCCGCGGCGAAAGTGGCGTTGTCACAGGGGCTGACGGTGCTGACCGGTGGGCCCGGCACCGGCAAGACCACCACGGTGGCGCGGCTGTTGGCGCTGCTGGCCGAGCAGGCCGCGCTGGCCGGCCTCCCGTCGCTGCGGATCGCGCTGGCCGCGCCGACAGGTAAGGCCGCGGCCCGGCTTCAGGAGGCCGTGCAGCTTGAGGTGAACCGGCTCGACGCCGTGGACCGGGAACGGATCTCGGGCCTGCAGGCCACCACGCTGCACCGGCTGCTGGGGCCCCGCCCGGACACGTCGTCGCGGTTCCGTCACCATCGGGCGAATCGGTTGCCGCACGACGTGATCGTCGTCGACGAGACCTCGATGGTGTCGCTGACCATGATGGCGCGACTGCTGGAGGCGGTGCGTCCGCAAACCCGGCTGCTGCTGGTCGGCGATCCCGATCAGCTGGCGTCGGTGGAAGCCGGCGCGGTGTTGGCCGATCTGGTCGAGGGGCTGGGCTCGCGTGGGGTGGCGGCCCTGCAAACCTCGCACCGGTTCGGTGAATCGATCGGCGCGCTGGCGTCAGCAATCCGGGCCGGGGACGCGTCCGGCGCGGTGGAGGTGCTGGCGGCCGGGGGCGAGCACGTCGAGTGGGTGTCCTCGGACCCGGCCGAGCGCTTGCGGGAAGTGCTTGTGCCGCATGCCCTTGCGTTGCGGCAGGCGGCGATCCTCGGGGATGCGCGCGCGGCCCTGGCCATTCTCGACGAGCATCGGCTGTTGTGCGCGCACCGGCGCGGTCCGTTCGGTGTCGCGCAATGGAACCGCCAGGTGCAGCGGTGGCTGGCCGAGGCGACCGGTGAGCCCATGTGGGCGTCGTGGTACGTGGGGCGGCCGATCCTGGTGACCGCCAACGACTATGGGCTCAAGCTGTACAACGGCGATACCGGCGTCACCGTCGCCACCCCGGACGGCTTGCGGGCCATCGTGGGTGGGACCGCGGGTGGGTCCGCGTCGTTCGCGACCGGTCGGCTCACCGAGGTCGAGACCATGCACGCCATGACGATCCACAAGTCCCAGGGCAGCCAGGCCGACGAGGTGACCGTGCTGCTACCGCCGGAGGACTCCCGCCTGTTGACGAGGGAGCTGTTCTACACCGCGGTCACCCGGGCCAAGACGCGGGTACGCGTCGTGGGATCCGAAGCGGAGATTCGCGCGGCGATCTCCCGGCAGGCAGTCCGAGCGACCGGCCTGCGAAAGCGGCTGAAGCTCTAAACGGCGCGTCCGGCGAAAAACGCGCCGGAGATGAGGCCGATCACGATTGCCAGGGTGGGCAAGCCCATCGCGACAGCCGTGACGACGCCGGCGACCGCGCCGATGCCCAGCACCAGCAGAAGTACGCCCACAAATGCACCGACCATTGCACGCCCTTTCCTATGACAGCGATCACAATGTACCCCCTCGGTGGGCTGAATCACATACGGATCACGCACCAATTCGGTTAACGATTTCGCGGCAAAATGTATAGCTGAGCTTGGTATATGCCTTGTTCAGCGGATGTCAGCGAACACGGACGCGGCGCTATCCGGCACCCGAGACGCTCAGCGCCCAGAACACCAGCGCGTTGAGCGCCAGAAAGCTCAGCAACGAAATCGCGAAGGCGCGCCCCCACCAGCGTCTGGGTGCGGCGAACGGCAACACCAGGGCCCAGAACAGGCTGACCGGCACCGAGATGAGCACGCCGAAGACGATCCCGTAGCCGTGCGGATCCGTGGCCGGGTTCGTGTCGAACGCCGAACCCAGCATCGCGTAGACGATCAGCGCCCAGAACGCCGCCGCGCAGCCGCCGATGACGCCTGCGACCCAGCGGATGCCCAGCACGACTTGGTCGTGCTGGTTGAGCGGCGGCTGCACATAAGCCTGAGGTGCGAACGCCTGGGGTCCGTACCGGTCCACCCACTCGTGCGGGTATTCCTCTGGCGGTGTCTGCTCCACGGCAATCCCCCGATTCGGCGTCCTTACCAGGATATGGGCGCCACGAGGGCTCGACAGGCACCGATTTCGGCCGTCAGACGGTCAGCGCCACCGATTGCCCGGCCAGCGGCTCGTACACCGCGTACTGGAACAGGGCATCGAGAATCGGCTCCACCAATCCGTCCCACGGTGTGGCCTGCACCGGATCTGTCGAGGCGAACGGCAGCACCACCGCGGTAGCGGTACCAGACGCGGTGGGAATCTCGATGCTCTCCTGCGGCGCGCCGTACACGCCGGTTTCGGTGCCGTTGTACATGTCGTTGATCCAGCCGGCCGAGATCGTCTTGACCGCATCGACGTTCTGCGGTTGCGAGAAGCCGGCGATGAGGTACTCGGCGAACTGCAGGATGGGGTTGGCCCCCTGCAGTCCGTCGATGTGACGTCCGCCGACCAGCATCACGCCGTTGAACTCGCCGGGCCGCGCGGCCTGCAGTTCCTGGCCCACCGTCCCGTTGCGGTTCCACACATAGGGCTCGGACGAAATGAGCAGCACCGGACGGTAATTGGCACCGGTCAGCTGGTTCAGCGCGTCGGGCATGTCATTGTGGGTGTCCACCGCGTCGAGCAGCACCACCCCGGCCAGGTCGTCGACCGCGCCGTTGTCGACCATGCGGCCGGCGGCGCCGGTGACCAGCATTCCGCCCAGGGAATGCCCGACCAGCACGAACTTGGACGGCAGTGTGACGGGGTGGCCCGCCGCCGCGCTGGCGCTCGCGGTCAGTTCGGGCCGGTCGTCGGCGAACAGGTCCGCGACGGACTGCTGCATCGGTTCCCCGCCGATCCATTCTCCGTTGGTGTCGAAGAGGTTTGACGACAACGTCGGTACCACGACGATGCTGTTGGTCTCCTCGGCCAGGTACGCCGCGGTGTAGCTGTACATCGGCCCCGTCGCCATGAACCCGTGCTGCAGATAGATGACGCCGGTGGCCGAGTCCGGGTCCTCCGGGAAGTACCAGTCCGCGCGCACGGTCTGGTTGGTCCCCGGCATGTCCAGCGTCGAGGTGCGGACGGTGACGTTGCTGCCCGGCGGGAGCACCGGTGGCCCGGAGAACACCTGCAACGCAGCGCCGACCACATTGAACACCAGCGAGCCGACGATGTTCACCAACGGCGCGGTCCGCGGCGCGGTGACCGGGGTGCCGACGGTGGCGGCGGCCAGTTGGGCGATCGGCCGCGTCACCGGTTGATCGACAACGGTTTTCGCCGCCCGATCGGTGAGGCCGGTGAGCAGGGCGCGTCCGTCGGTGGCGATGCGGTCGACGACGGCGTTCACCTGCGCCGGCGGCGCCTTCTGATCGACGCGGTGGGTGACGGCGTCGATCGCCTCGGCGATGTCGGGTGCCGCCGTCTCGGCCATGGTGGCGTCGGCGACCGCAGGCGGCTCGGGGGTGTCACGTTTCGTCGTGGCCTTGGGTCGTGTAAGTGGTTGCGCCGAGCGGATGTTCGGCACCCGGTCGGCAACCTCGGTCAGTGCGGTGCGTACCTGGGTCCGGAGGTCGTCGACCGCGTCGCGGACCTCGGAGGGCTTCGGCAGAGACTTCGGCACGGACAGCCGCGGGCGCTGACCCACCGGCGCATCGTCGGCCCGCCGCGGCTCTTGCTTGCGCGGGCCGAAGCGGGTCGGCTTGTCCCGGTGCTTCGTCGGCTTGTCAGAGTCGTTGGTGGACTGCGTGGTTGACTTCTCGCGGCCGGGGTCGGCATGAGCCGTCGACACCGCGCCCGCGATCAACCCCATCCACAGGGCGAGAACCACAACGCCCCACCCCATTGCCGTGAACACATGAATTGCCCGCCCCCGTTTGGTCACTCAGGCACGCTAACCGGCCTCACCGCCCGTTCGCAGGAAAATGCACAAATCCGTTTAAATGTTTCTTTAAGTGCTCACAGTCCCCGGTGCATCGCCACGCGTCCGTCATACTGAAACCCCATTACGCAGCGAATCAGGACAGTCGATTGTCAGCACCAGAACGCCGACCCGGGGACGTCCGGTTGGTGGCGGCAACACCGCCGAGCAGTCCCGCGAGGTGTTGATGGATGCCGCCGAGCACCTTTTCGTCACCCGCGGGTACCGCGCCTCGACCATGGAGGTCATCGCCCACGAGGCCGGCTATTCACGCACCGCGATCTACCGGCAGTTCGCCAACCGCAACGAGCTGATCGCGGCCATGGTGCAGCGCACCACCCAGCGGCACATGGCGTCGATCCTCACCCGGATACCCGAGGGCGCCGGTCCCGTCGATCTGCTCGTCGAGAGTCTGGTCATCGTCGCGACCGAGCTGGTGGCCGACCCGCTGCTCAACACGATCGCCGACCAAACCTCCGAAGGCACGATCGCATCGTTGATCGCCGGTGATTCGGACCTGACCGAGTTGGTGCAGACCACCATCGAGGCCATGATCGCCGACGATGCCGGTCAGTTCCGGCCCGGCCTGCACGCACATGACCTGGCGCAGTTCATCATTGCGACGGCGCTGGGGTTCCTGGTGAAAGCGGTGCCCGGCATGGCCGACCCGCCGTGGCGCGCAGCTACATCGAGACGTTCATCCTGCCGGCCGTCGTGAAGAAACCCCCGCCGCCGCGTCAGGTGTTCCCCTAGCCGCCGACCGTCATTCCCGTTCTCCGCCATAGGCACTGGCATCCTCCAGGATGGATTGCAGCTTGTCCGCGGGACCTGAGCCATGGCCTTCGCGCTCCTCCAGACGCAGGTCCGGAGCGCTGGTGTTCTTGTCCCCCAACGGCAATCCGTCGGGCCCCACCGGACCGAGGATCTGCGCGGGATTCGGCGCGCGCGGATCGGCCACTTGCAGTGGACCATCGCCGGGGCCCGGTTGTGCACCTGGCGGAGCCGGCGGTGGCGGCGGCGCTGCAGGCAGGTTCTCGCCGGGCAGCGACGGCAACGGCGGTGTCTCGGTTCCAGACTGCCCGTCAGGTGCCAGTGGCGGCAGTTGCGGTGCCCCGCCCTGCCCGATCGGCGGCAGGGCAGGCGCGGCGCCAGGTCCCTGCGGTGGCGGAGGTGGAGCTTGGCCTTGCCCGGGGGCCTGACCCGGGCCTTCGCCCGGACCGTCCCCCTGGCCGATGCCCTGCCCCGGCGGGGGCGGCAGAGCCGGCGGCGGTGGCGGCGGTTCGGGCGTCACGACGGCGGGTCCGGTCGGCGGAGGTGGAGGCGGGGCGTGCATGGCGGCCAGTTTGCGTTCCAGCCGCGGCTTGGCATCGGCACGCACTGCCCGTCGCTCGTCATTGGGATCGGTGTTGTACAGGAAGCACCCGTCGGGAGCGTCCTTGACCACGGCCAGCGCGTCGTTGTAGAGCCGGTCGGCATCTTTGGGGCGGCCGGACCGCACGGCCAGGTCGGCCAGCGTTTCCCGGACCAGTTCGAGATTGATCCGCACCGGGCAGGAGTCGGCGCCGTCGAAGCTCTCCAGTGCCTCGCTGAACCGCTTCTCCGCGTCGTCGAGTTTGCCTTCCAGCACCAGCAGATCGCCTTCGGCGAACGCGATGCTGCCGGCTTCGATCACCCCGAACTTCTTCAGTTTGTCGACATCGATCCGCAGCGCCTCGATGTCGTGCCGGTTGAACGAGTCGACGGCGGAGTTCCCGACCACCACCACCGAGATCAGCCCGGCGACGACGACCGCCAGTAGTGCGGCGACGGGCACGGTGTAGAGGAACAGCCTGCGGCGCAGTCGAAGCCGCCGCTGCGACGGGTTGAACCACGCCACCGTGCGACGGCGGGCGAGCTGCAGGAAGTGACGCAGGAACGGAATGATCTGGCCCAGTATCTGGTTCGGCTTCTGACGCAACATCATTGGGCCACCACGTCCTCGGCGGTGAGGTCGCGCCGCGACAAGCGGTTGCGCCGCACCTCGCGAACCATCAACACCGCCTCGATGGACAACAGGGCGGCGCTGATCAACGCGAACACCCAGTACCACTCGGTGCGTCCGACGAGCGGATCCTGGTCACCGCTGATCTCGCCGCCGTCGACCAGTCCGCCCGAGGCGACCGGTGGCAGCACCGGCACGATGTCCTGACCGGCCTCACGGTGAAAGTATCTGACGCCGAAGCTCTTCGCGATTTCCTGCAGCCAGACCTCCTCGAGTCCGGAGCGGATGATCGCGCCGGTGTTCGGATCACCGAGGTAGTTTTTGTGCCCGTTGGCGTAGCTGTGCGGAATCGGCCCTCCGGCCGGGGTGCCGTAGCCCAGCACTGCCCCGCCCTTGAACAGATCCTCGGAGATGTCGAAGGTGCCCGCTTTGACCTGGTCGCCCTTGATGCCGTCACCGAAATAGAACACCAGGCTCTTCGACTCGGGTAGGCCTTCTTCGCCGCCTCGAGTTGTTGGCGCAGCAGATCATTGGCCGCCACCGGGTCGATGAAGTTGAAGGAGTCGTAGGGCGTCAGGGAGTACGCGGACAGGTTCTTGGTGTAGGCCTCGAAGCTGTCGGTGTCGGGCGACAGCGGCCAGTTGACCTTGGCCTTGCTGGCGAATCCGATCAGGCCGAACCGGGCCGTTCGGTACTTCTCCATCAGCGCGGCGATGTCGGCGCGGATGCCCTCCATGCGCGCCTGCCCGTTGCCGTAGTCGGGTATCCGCGAGGTCACCGATCGGTCGACGACGAAGAACACGTTGATGTCGGAGACCGCGCCGCCGGCGGCGGAGGCCTTGCGATCGCCGTCGTCGGCGATACCTGGCCGAAACGCCGCGAGCACCAACAGCAGCGCGGCGAATGTCAGTCCGAGCCAGCGCAGTACGACGGGCCGGTAGCGGCCCGGCGTGGTGCGGACCAGCAGCTGATAGAGGGTGAACACCCGCACGGCCACGATCAGGAAGGCCAGAATCGCGAGCAGGTAGGCAGGCAGGACCGGGGCGAAGTTCATCGGCGCAGCACCCCCAGCCCGACGGACAGCGCCAACGCCGCCACGACCGCGATGGCCAAGGGCACCGTGGGGATGTCGAAGTAGCGCTTCGAGTCCTGGTTGATCCCGAGGTACCGCGGCGCAGGCGGGTTCTGGTTGATCTTGTCGAGGGCGCCGTTGAGGATGTCGTTGGCGCCGCCCGAGGATCCGGTGCCTGCCGGGTTGTAGAGCGAGAAGTTCCCCTTGGTGGCGTCGGTCAGTGCACGCAGGGAATCGTTGCCGGACTGGCTGATCTGTTGGACGTCGGCCCGCGAGATCGCGTTGATCTGGATCCCTTCACGCTGCGCGATGGCCAGCACCTGAGATTGGTCGTAGAGGGACGGCCGTTTCTCGTCGTCGGCGCGGAACTTGCTGTAGCCGATGTAGACGAGCTGGCGGCGGTGGGACCCGCTGCTGGGCCCGAATCCCGCCAGGCACATGGCGAGGTGTCTTCGAGGCTCGGCGCGTAGTCGACGTACTTGACGGGACGGGAGAACGCCTCGAGGCCGGCGGCCAGTTCGAGTTTCTGTTCCACCGGCACGTTCTGGTGGGTGTCGAGTTTGTGCTGAATCCCGGCCAGGCCGGCGAAGTAGCGCATCCGCTGCTCGGCGAAGGCGTTGTCCCGGGTGATCGGCAGCGCACGCAGGTTCTGTGAGGTGATGCCGAACGAGGTGCTGGTGGCGTCCTTGGCCTTCCCGGCCCAGTAGTTCAGGAAATCAGCGGTGGTCGGGTCGTTGACGGGCTGGCCGACACACAACATGACGTCGCGGGGGTAGGCCGCGTCGTAGCCGTCGTCGGCCGATGCGAGCTTGGCAGGCCGGGCAGCGGCGACGAGGGCGCCCAGGAAGGCGATGGCCACCATCGATCCCACGACAGCCATCGAGATCAGGTAGATGCGCTGGACCCGGGCGAATTCGGGCAGCCGCGTCAGGCGGCTCACGTTGGCCAGTGGTCGCATCCGGCGCTGTACCTTGGCCACCGGCAGGCGCCAGGCGATGGCCACGGCGATGGCAAGGCCCAGCACGCCGAGGATGAGCAGCCAGCTCCATCTCAGGTCCATGCGTGGATCAACTCCTCGGCCGAGCGTCCCAAAGCCAGTACGTCAGCGCGGGATTCGGGATTGAACTGCGCGTCCTGCAGGAGCGTCAGCAGCGGGACGGCGTCGGAAAGCTCGCTCTGGGCGAGGTGTTCGGTCAGCAGGTTCTTGGCGTACACCCCGGTGCGCAGGTACAGGAAGCTGCGCAGGGTGTGGTTGTAGGCAGTGGCCGCGCCTTCGCGCGACAGCTCGCGCCGGCCGTAGCGCGCGGTCGTCTCTTCGATGGCACGGGTGAACCGGCGCCGGGTCAGGTTGGCGTGCCAGTCGCGAAGGACGGGGATGGTCCGCAGCCGGTGCGGCGGCAGGGTCCAGATCACGACGCCGGCGCACCAGGCCACCAGCGCCACGATGATCACGGCGGCCAGCACCAGCCACCATCCGGACGGGGCGAGCGGTCCGCCGATGAACCTCAGCAGGTCATCACCGGGCATTGCTGTACACCTCCGTCAGGTGCGTGATCCGGTTGCGGACTTCGACGCTGCCGCCGATCCGGACGAAGGGCACCGCCATGCGTTCGAAGAACCGGTCGAGCTCGACCATCCGCTGCTGCTCGGCTCGGCGGTAGGCGTCGACCACGGCCCGGCCCAGAGTGGTGCCGTCGGGGACGAACCGTCCGGTGCCCACGTCGTAGCCGTCCATCTCCCCCTGGTCCGCTCCGACGGCGGGCATGTCCGAGATCGCCACCCACAGCAGCTCGTGGCGCCCGGCCAGTCGCTTGACGGCTTCCTCAAGTTCGGCGGAGATCTCCGGCTCATCGGCGATGACGACCATCAACAGCCGTGAACGATGGCTGTGCGCGACGTAGTTCAGCTGGGTGATGACGCGGCTTTCCCCGACGTCGCCGACGCTGTGCGACACCAGCTGCTCGAGCATGCCCTCAATGTGGTTCTCCCCCTTGCGGCTTCGCACTGTGACGCTGCCGCGGGCGTCCCCGTACACCATGCCGAGCTCATCGGAACGGCTCATGCTGATCATCCCGATGACACCGGCCACCACGCCGGCGACGTCGCGTTTGAACTCGCCGCTGGGCGCCAGCGCCGACATGTTCCGTCCCGTGTCGCAGACCACCAGGATCTTGTGGTGCTTCTCGGTGACGAACTTGGTGACCAGGGTGTCGCTGGAGCGCGCCGAGGCCTTCCAGTTGATGTCGCGGATGTCGTCGCCGGGCACGTACGGACGCAGGTCGTCGAACTCCAGCGTCCGGGTGTGCAGCAACGCGTGCTTGCCTCCTTGCAGCATGCTGCGGCTGACGTTGCCGAAGAACTGCCGCGAACGGTTGAGGTGCCTACCCATCGCCGGACTATCCGGGTACCGGGACCGCTTGCAGCACCTGGTCGATCACGGACTCCGGGGTGACCTTGGCGCTGACTGCCTCGAAGCCGAGGATGAGCCGGTGTCGCAACACCCGGTAGGCCACCTTGTGGATGTCCGGCGGCAGAACGTGATTGCGACCGGCGATCAGCGCGGCGGCGCGCGCCGCGCTGACGAAGGCGATCGTGGCGCGCGGGCTGGCGCCGTATTCGATCAGCCGGGCCACCTCCGGGCGCAGGAACTGATGCGGTTCACGGGTGACGTGGACGAGCCGGCTGACGTACTGCATCAGCAGCGGGTCCATGTGCACGTTGCGGGTGGTGATCTGCAGGCGCCGAATGGTTTCCAGGTTGACGACCGCCCGCGGCACGCCCGTGCGGTCGTAGACCCCGCGGTCTCGGCGCTGCAGCACCTCGACCTCCTCGTCGGGCGTCGGGTACCGCAGGACCTCTTTGAGCATGAACCGGTCGGTCTGGGCTTCCGACAGCGGGTAGGTGCCCTCCTGGTCGACGGGGTTCTGGGTGGCGATCACCAGGAACGGCTCGGGCAGCGGGTATGTCGTTCCCGCGATGGTGGTTTGGCGTTCCTCCATCGCTTCGAGCATGGCGCTCTGCGATTTCGAGCTCGACCGGTTGATCTCGTCGAGCAGCACGATGTTCGCGTGCACCGGGCCCAGCTGGGTCTTGAACTCCGCGGCGGTCGAATCGTAGATCTGGGTGCCCAGGATGTCGCTGGGCAGCAGGTCCGGCGTGCACTGGATCCGCTGGAAACTCCCCGCGATCGCATCCGAGAGGGTGCGCGCCGCTGTGGTTTTCGCCAGACCCGGCACGCTTTCGAGCAGAATGTGGCCGCCGCCGAGCAGGCCGATCAGCAGCGTCTCGCGCAGTTGCTCCTGCCCCACCACCTTGGCACCGAAGGCATAGCCGATCTCGCGGACCGCCTGCATCGCGAGTTGCAGTTCCTGATTACCGGGCTGAACCCGGTTGGTCAGTGTCGTACGTTCCCCCGCATCCGCGCCGGGCTGTTGAAGTTCCACTAGGTCTAGTCCTTCTCGTAGATGTAGGTCGGGGGATTCTTGGTGAGATCGACATAGCCGCGCAGTTCGATCCGCACGTTCTCGTCGGTGATGGTGTCGCGCGGGTCGATACCCTGTGCGCTCAGCTTGAAATCGACAGCGCCGGTGATGTCGGCGTGGCCGTCGAGTCCGTCCCCGTAGACCTGCGACCCGATTCGCAGCATCACCTTGTCGGTGTTGGTCGGCGGCGTCCAGCGTGCGGTCCCGTCGACGAGGTAGTAGCTGCGAATGTAGGCGTCGCCCTGTGGGCAGTTGGGCGGCGAGAGCGACGTGGACTTGGCGCACTCGGTCATCGCGTCCAGAATCGCCTTGTCGGCAGCCTTTTTCCCCTCCTCGCTGACTTCCAGTGCGAAGTCCGCCCTCTCCTCGGGCTCCTTGTACGAGGTTCCGGACAGCAGGTAAGCGTCCCGCCCGTACTTCAGGTCGATGTTCGGGTTGGTACTGGTCACCTCGATCGCCCCGGGGAACAGGTAGGCGATGCCCGAGGCGGGCAGCGGCTTGCCGAAAATGCTCACCGACTCCAGCAGCGCGCTGGAGCCCTCGGCCTTGTCCTTACCGAAATTCAGTGAGTACGTCGGGTATTCGACCTTGAACAACCCGTCGGACGACTGCTTGACCGGGATCTCCTCATCGAGCGCCTGGTCGCCGAAATTGGCCAGGACATGCACGGTGCTGCTGTCCTCGCCGACGATCCGGACATCGGTGATCGGCATCTTCTCGATCTGCTTCTTGAGCACCTCGTCGGTGAGGAAGGTCTTGTCGGGCGGTTCGTTGATGCCGAACGACAGTGCCTTTTCGGCATCACCTTTTGCCAGCGCCTTCAGATAGCCCTTGACCGCGCCGCCGGCCGTGGTGGCATCCGAATCGGAATCCCCGACGGACACAACGATCCCGACGACCACCGCGACGATGACCACCACCGCACCGGCGACGATGCCGAACAGCCTGCGCCGATTCTTGGGCGGGGCGCTGTAGGACGGCGGCTGGAAGGACGGGGCGCCAAAGGCGGGTGCGCCACCCGGAAAGGGCGCGTTGCCCGGCGGATTCGGGTAGCCACCACCGGAGAACGGCGGTGGGCCGGAGGGGCCGGGCGGCGGGGCGCCGAAGCCGCCACCGAAACCACCGCTCCCCGTTGGGGGTCCGGGTACATACGGAGGTGGCGGCGGGAAGGCCTGCGGTGGCTGCGGCGCACCACCGCTGCCACCGATGGGATTGTCTCCCCCGAAGTTGGTCACCGCGCCTCCCTGTCGATCAACGCCGTCATCACCGGTCCAGGAACACTCTCGGCGGCTGCTCGCCGAGGTTCACCTTGACCTGGTCCGAGATCCCGAGATCGACGTCGACCGGCTGCCCGGTGGACTTCTGCACCACATTGATCGGGACGCTGAGGCTGCCGATCTGCACCAGGCTGGTGTGATCGGGAAGCCTGAAGAGGTCCGGTGGCAGGTCGTACGGGCGGCTCACCCGGATCGTGCTCGGGTCGTACAACGACGCCCAGCTGCCGTTGACGAGTGTCTTGCAGTCATCGGATTTGTCGCCGCCCGGGTTCAAGCACTTGTCGATCCATGCCCGCAGCGCGTCTTGGGCGGCTTTGAGCCCTTGTTCGCTCATCGAGAACTTCGGCTCGACCGTGGTGGGCATGAACGTTCTGATGTCTTCGAAGGTGGTCGGCGGGAGCGCGTTGATGTTGAGATACGGGGTGGCAGCGCCCATCTGGAGGTAGCCGGGAAACACGTAGAAGTGCTTGCTCTTCGGCAATGGCTTGCCGAACACCGTCAGGGCAGCGTCCGCCTCCGCGTCTCCGTATCCGGCGATGTCTTCGGTGGTGCCGTTGACGAATGCCGTGGCCAGCTTCCACTGGTTGTCGACCACGACCATGTCGAGTTCGCCTTCGGTGCGCTGGCCACCGAACTTCGCGGCGACCTTCACCACGGCCGTCCGCTTGTCGGCGTCGGGCAGGTCTTTCTGCTCGACCACCTCGGCATCGGTGATCGGCAGCTTCTCCAACTGCATCTTCAAGATGTCGTTGGTCAGGAAGGCAGTGGTCGCCGGTTCCGTCGCGCTCAGATCCAGCGCCGCCTGGGCGTCACCCCGCGACAGCGCTTCCAGGTACGCCTTGGCGACGTCGACCGGTGATCCGCTGGGATTGAAGCTGCCGCCGTCCTCGCCCTTGTTCATCAGGAACGCCAGGATGACCGCGATCACGGTGAGCACCGCGACGGTGGCCCCGGCGGTGATGATCAGCGGCTTGCGGTTGTTGCCCGGCCGCCCCGGAGTCGGCGTCACGGATGGGGGTCCGCCAAATCCCTGCGGGGAGTTCGTGTTCGGAGCCGGCGGTGGACCGCCGAAGGTCGGCGGTGGTCCACCAACGGGTGCGGCGCCGCCGAAGCCTGATTGCGGCACCGGTTGATCGAAACGCGGCGGTGGGGCGCCCCTCGTCGGGTCCGGCCCGGGCCAGTTCGAGAAATTCGTCACGTTGGTTTCTCCGCGCTCAGGCTCTGTCGAAATCGACGATGGGCGGGTTCTGGGTCAGGTCGGCGTTGCCGAACACGGTCGCCAAGAAGGTTCCGGTTTCGGTTGAGCCCGACTGGGTTCGGACAGAGATACCGAATTCGGCGTTACCGATGATCATGACCTTTCCCGTCTTCGGGTCCATGAAGTTGATGGTGAGCGCGTCGAGGTTGGCCGGAGCGGTCCATTTCGCGGAATCGGCCACGAAGTCGGATCGAGCCGCCTTGTTCGGGCATTTCGGCGGTTCCAGACTCGAGCTGCTGGCGCACTCGTCCAACGCCTTTTTCAAGGCGTCCTTCACCATCTGGCGGCCTTGGTCACTGATCTTGAAATCGGGGAACACCAGCTTGCTCATGGTCGAGATCTCGTACAGCGACGGATCCGTCCTGCCGACGGCAGGCGAATTGCCGACGTCGATGGCCGGGTTCGAACTGCCGAGCTGGATCAGGCCGGGGAAGATGTAGGCCTTGTTGCTCTTGGGAACCGGCTTGTCCCACACCGTGATGTATTTGGCGAGTTCGGGACTCGTGTTGTCGATGTTGAATTCCACTGTCATCGCAGCCGATTTCAGCTTCCAGCCCTGGCCCGGTGGCGGCTTCTCCAGGCGGATGCTCTGATCGCTGTCGACGCCGCCGACCTTCGCGATCACGTGTACCAGGGCACCGCCGTCACCCATGGGGAGGTCGGCGAGAACCTTGACGTCGGTGATGGGGAATTTCTCCATCTGCTTCTTGAGGATCTCGTCGGTGAGCATCGACGTGTCCGGCGGCTGGTCGCGTCCCAGCGCCAACGCCGCCTTCGCGTCGCCATTCTGCAGGGCCTCCAGATAGGCCGTCACCGCCTCGCCGGCCGTACCCGTGCCGCCCTCGTCCGCACCGCCGCCGCCGAAGACCATGAAGCCGCCGGCCACGAGGGCCGCGACCACCGCGACGGCGCCCGCGCCGAGCAGGATCTGGCGTCTCCGCTTGCCGGACGGGAGCCGCAACAGGGGCTTGCGGGCCGGCTTGGGGGTGGGCATCGGTAGGTATCCGGGGCCACCGGGCGGCTGCCCGGGAAACGGTGGCTGGTTGCCGAACGGACCGGGCTGCGGTGCGCCGGGGCCCCACTGCGGAGGAGGAGGCGGCGACGACGGTGGCGGAGGCGGTGGCAGTCGTGGCCCACCGAACTGCTGCCCGCCGGCGGGCGCTCGGGAACTGCGGCCCGGGGTTGGCACCCCAGCCGCCTTGATGCGGTGGTTGATTTTGCGGGCCCGGCCCCGGTTGTCCCGCGAACGGGCCGGGGCCGCCGTAACCCCCGCCTGTCACAGGCTCGTCCCGACAGTCAGCATCGATCGCACCGCATCCCTCGAATCGTTCACCGCCGACCAGACCTTCGCGCGGTGTCTGGTAGCCACCGGGCAGTGACCGTGAAAATCGTAACCACAGCTGACGGGCTTCACAGGCACTAATTTCCCGATCGCCCGGCCGCGGGTCGAGCAATTTGCCGCGTTCGCACCCCCGGGGCCTAGGGCAAGATCAATCGCGGCGCGTCGGGCCGTGATCGAACGGTGCCGCGCGACCGGCACGATCACTTTCAACCCGGTCGACAGGATTGAACGAGGGGGCGCAGTGCGGGGCGTGGTGGGTTTGCTTGGAGCCGTTCTGCTGTTGGCGGGATGCTCGCAGAGTGTCGGTGGCTCGGCCGACGAGGCCACGACGTCGGCGGCCGCTCCGGCTCCGCCCACTGCCCCGGGAGCGGACCCGATCGCGTCGGCGCGCGCGGCGCTGCTGACCCCGGGCGAGCTGGGTGAGATCATCGGCGACACCGACATGAAGCAGACCGCGACGTTCAGTCAACCCGGGCAGTCTTCGAACGGCATCGAGCCCCGTGACTGCGCGGCCCGCCTGCTGTTTCAGGAGGCCGTGGGTGCCGACGGCTACCAGGCCGTGGTCGGCGACAACACCCGCGGCGCGCGGGGCCAGTCGGCGGCCCAGCTGATCCAGGTGTTTCCGGAGACTTCACCGGTGTGGCCGGAGCCGGGCCGTCAGGCACTGCGGGTGGCCGGCAACACCGTGCGGATGATGAACGACGAGCAGTGCCGCGCGGGCGTCGTCTTCACCACCACCGCCAAGGACGTCACCCAGCACTGGACCGCCGGGCCGGTCACCGCGGACAACCCGGAAGCCCTGCCCGACCCGCGCCGCGACACCGCCCGCGGGGGCGGCGGCGTCGCGCGGCAGGGAGCGCAGGCCCGCAACTGCTATCACGCCGTCCTGGCCCGCGGCAGCGCCGTCGTCGAGTCGATCGTCTGCGGGGACGGCGACTCGCAGGCGCAGGCCAATCAGGTCATCGACCGGATCGCAGCCAAGCTGCCGGCGCCGAAGTAGACCGGGCCGGGTCGCTCAGCGCAGGGCGCTGCCCTTGACCCACTCGGCCCAGGGCACGGACCAGTCGCCGTTGTTGGTGGGTTTGAGCGGGTCGCCGCCGGTGTTGCGGATCTCGACGATGTCGCCGGGCACCGAGAAGTTGTAGAACCACTCGGCGTTCTCGCCGCTGAGGTTCAGACAGCCGTGGCTGACGTTCTCCTTGCCCTGCGCCCAGATGGTCGAGTTCAGCTGGTGCAGGTAGATGCCGTCGATGCTGATCCGGGTGGCCCACGGGATGGTCGTCTTGTAGCCGAGCCGCGAGTTGACGGGCAGGCCGTAGGTCGACGAGTCCATGATCACCGGGTTGGCCTTGTCCATCACGGTGTAGATGCCGCGCGGGGTCCAGAAGCTCATCGTGGTGCCGCCGACGGTCTCGGTTCCACCCATGCCCATCGATGTCGGCATGGTGCGCACGAGCTTGCCGTTGTCGTAGACCCTGACCTGTTTGTCGGTGTCGTCGGCGACCGTGACGTGGGAGGGGCCGATGGTGAACGTCACCTTCTCGTCCTGCGCGCCGTAGAGGTCGTCGCCGAGTTTGGCGCCGTAGATGCCGGCGTCGACGGTGACCTTGGTGCCCGGGGCGTAGTACTTCTCCGGGCGCCAGTGCGCGGTCTGATCGTCGATCCAGTTCCACGACCCGAGGGCCTTGGGCTCGGTGATCACCTTCATCCGGTTCTCGGCGGTGGCCTTGTCGGTGACCGGCTCGTCGAAGCGCGCGACGACCACCATGCCGACGCCGTAGGTGGCGCCGTCCTGCAGCGGGGCGTAGTTGGTGCCGTTGAGGTAGACGCGGGCCTGGTAGCCCGGCGTCACGGTGCTGAACGAGACGGTCTTGCGGGTCGGCATGCCGCCGGGACCGCGAGCGTCCACCTTCAGTGTGGGGTGCGCCCATAGCCGAGCGTGGTGGTCGGCTTCCAGGTCCTGGCGTCGGGGTGAGGACGCCGGGGATCTCCTGCCGGCGTCGTTGAGCATCGTCACCCGGGCGACGGTGCCGGTGTCGGCGGTGACCATGACCCGGGCGAGCGGATCGACCTCGGCGTCAGGCTTGGGGTGATGGTCAGTCGGGCCGGCTCGGTGGGTGAGGGCTGAGGGACGCCTTGTGGCGGCGCGGCCAACGTCTGGCAGTGCTCGGCGCAGTCCGGCAGGGCCGAGACAACGACACCACCTGACACGGCCAACACAGCGAGTGCGACCGCGAGGTAGGCACGACGAACAGACGTCAACATCACTCCAATGTGGTTCGGCGAGGGCCATATTGATCGAGGTTCCGATCGTGCGTAAATCGTAGCCGGACCGCTTGGTGTTCGGCGCAACGGCCACCGGATGTGGGCGAGTCGTGATCGGGTCGTTGTGCGGGCGCCAGGCACGGAACGCGTCTAGCCCAGAGGCTGCGCCGACATGGCCCGATGCTAGGCAGCGCCTCCGACACTTGCCTGTAGGTATGCGATCGCCGCGTCGGGTTCCTCGGTGACGAACACCAGGTCGTCCAACGGTACGGGCAGGAAGCCGTCCTGCTCCATCCGCCGCAACTGGATCACCAGGCCGTCGTAGAAGCCTGCGGTGTTCAGCAGCACCACGGGCTTGTCGTGATGCCGGTGTTTGCGCAGTTCCAATATCTCGGTGGCTTCGTCGAGGGTGCCCAGGCCGCCGGCCATCACCACCAGCGCATCGGAACGCGCCAGCAGTGTCGCCTTGCGTTGGGCGAGGTCCGCGGTGATCACCATCTCGTCGGCCCCATCTCTGGCGTGCGACCGCAGAAACTCAACCGAGATCCCGACCAGGCGGCCGCCGCTGCTCTGCACCCCGTCGGCCACGACCTTCATCAGTCCCTTGTCCGAACCTCCCCACACCAGCGTGTGGCCGCCATGGCCGAGGAGTTCGGCGAAGGCCCGTTCCGGTGTAGCGGTCATCGAGGTCGGCGGCGGAGAGGAAGACGCAGATGTTCATCACGAACGATCATGCCTTCCGGCACCGCACGCCTTCGACTGTTGACCACCTCTGTGGTGGTATCAAACCGGTATCATCGGGTCATGGGTATGACTCTGCGGACGAGTGACGAACAGACCGAGGCGCTGCGTCGGCAGGCCGCTGCCGAAGGGCGGTCAATGCAGGCTGTCGCGCTGTCCGCTATCGATGAGTACATCGCCCGTCGAGCGCACAAGTCCAAGGTTCAGTCGGCGCTGCAACGCGTCGTCGCCGAGGAAGCCGGGGTTCTGGAGCGCCTCAAGGACGCATGATCGAATACCTGGATCTCGACGACCTCCTCGAGATTGCCCGTCACGCAGTAGGAGAAGACGTCAAGGTCGGGGACTACGGGCTGCTCGAATCGGCGCTCGCCCGGCCGCGCGCATCAGTCTTCGGTGAAGACGCCTACCCCGAGCTGCACCTCAAGGCCGCCGCACTGTTGCATTCGCTGGCCCGCAACTACGCACTGGTCGATGGCAACAAGCGGCTGGCATGGACAGCCTGCCTGACATTCCTCGGCCTCAACGGCCAATGGATCACGGCACCTGAGGACGATCGCTTCGACTTCGTGATCCGAGTCGCCACGGGCGCAGAGGCTGACCTGGACGAGATCGCCGCGCAGCTTCGCGCATGGAGCGGCTCGTCCGAATAGCGGGCACCGCGAGCTCAATTACTGGTTTGCGCCTCAACCGCCATACCATCGCTTATCGACATGACCGACAACGCCCTCGCCTCGCCTGCCACCACCTCCGCCCAAGCTGCCAAGATCGCAGCCGAGGCG